>NZ_JBHXLC010000003.1:312621-339467 GCF_042721555.1 Gottfriedia sp. NPDC058432 | reverse complement strand
ATTAAGTAGTATTTAGTATTGAAAAGATAGGCTGTTTACGTTAAAATTTTTTTGAAACGTACACAATTTGTTCACATATTTATCACAAAAATTTCATTGAATTTAGTTTAATAGAAGTATGTCTAAATTAAAAACTCATTATGAAACATTAAAAAATGGGTATGAAAAATGAAGTTTTGATAAAAAAGAGGAGGATTGACTTGGAACAATTAGCTAATAATGTTTCTAATAACGAAGAAACTAATCATCCTTCTAGTTCACTAAAGAAAGATTTGCTTTCTTTAATGAAAATAGGGATCGTAAACTCTAATATACTGACAACTTTTACAGGTATCTGGTTAGCAATCCAAATAAATGGATTAGATATATTAGATTATTTACCAAAAGCAATTATTACTGTAATTGGTTCATCACTAATTATTGCGGGATCATGTGTAATCAATAACTATATTGATCGTGATATTGATCCTTACATGGAGAGAACTAAAAACAGACCAACTGTAACAGGTAATATTAAACCAAGTGTTACAATTTCAATTGGTATTCTTTTATTAATTGTGGGCTTTACATTTATGGCTTTCACAACCTTAATGGCTGTTGTATATGCATTTATTGGTGCATTTACATATATCGTACTATACACTCTTTGGACGAAACGTAATTACACGTTAAACACAGTAGTAGGTAGTATATCTGGTGCAGCACCCCCATTAATTGGATGGGCAGCAATCGATGCGAATTTGCATCCAATTGCTTGGATGCTGTTTTTAATCATGTTTATATGGCAACCACCACATTTCTTAGCACTTGCGATGAGACGTTCTGAAGAATATAAAAGAGCGGGAATTCCAATGCTACCGGTGGTTTACGGATTTGAAATGACGAAACGTCAAGTGATGATCTGGGTATTATGTTTATTACCATTGCCATTTTACATGCAAGCTCTAGGTTTACCATTTATTATTTTTGCAACAATATTGAATATTGGATGGGTTATTTTAGGATTATATTGTTATAAACAAAAGGATGATCAAAAGTTCTCTAAACTGATGTTTATATACTCCATTAACTATTTAACTCTTCTATTTATGTCAATGATTGTGTTTACAATTTCGTTTTAATTAGGGGTATTACGGGGGATTTTTTTATTGTTTGTTTAATCTTATTTTTAAATAAGAATGAAACACTTTAAATTGAAAGAGGGGGAAGTATTCTTATGAAACATTGGCGATTAGTCTCGCTAATTTCCTTGATAGCAGTTATTTTGAGTGCATGTGGACATGCAAATCAATCTACACTGAATCCTCAAGGTGAAGTAGCAAAAATGCAATACGATCTTATGAAGCTAAGTACGTTGATCATGGTATTCGTTGTTGCTGTTGTAACAGTTCTTTTCCTTTACGTAATCGTGAAATATCGTCACCGTAAAGGTCAAGAGAATATTATTCCAAAGCAAGTAGAAGGTAATCATTTTTTAGAGCTTCTTTGGACGATTATTCCTGTTATTTTACTTATTGTTTTAGCAGTACCAACAGTATCACAAACGTTTAAGCTTTCAGATGAGAAGCAAATAGCAAAAGATGAGAAGAAAAAAGATGCAATTGTTATTAATGTAAACGCTCATCTTTTCTGGTGGGAATTTGAGTATCCAAAACAAAAATTCATTACTTCTCAAGACATGTATATCCCAGTAGGTAAAAAAGTTATCTTGAACCTAAAAGGTCAAGATATCAAACACTCATTCTGGGTACCATCATTAGCAGGTAAACTTGATACAAACGTTGAAGGCGAAAACAAAATGTGGCTTTCAGCGGATAAAGAAGGTACATATAATGGATTCTGTGCAGAGTTTTGTGGTCCTTCACATTCATTAATGCAATTTAAAGTTAAAGTTGTAAGTCAAGCCGACTACGATAAGTGGTTAGCTGATATGAAGAATCAAAAAGGTCAAGCTGTAACAGCAGATGCACAAGAAGGTGAAAAAATCTTCAAACAAAGTTGTATTGGTTGTCATGCTGCAGATGCAAATGATACAAGACCACCTGCTGCAAGACTTGCTCCAAACTTAGCTAACTTCGGTGATCGTGATATGGTTGCTGGTATTGCTAAAAATAATGAAGCAAACATCAAGAAATGGTTAACAAATCCGGAAGCTATGAAGCCAGGAAACCTTATGTCAGGTAAATATGGTGACTTATCAGCTGATCAGATTGATGCATTAACTGCATACTTAACTAGCTTAAAAATTGCAAAATAAATTAATGGATATGAAGCAAAGGGGGTAATACTGTGAGTTCTGTAGCGAAAAAGAAACCACTATTGTGGGACTACTTAACGACAGTCGACCATAAGAAAATTGCCATCCTGTATTTAATTGCAGGCGGATTCTTTTTCTTAGTTGGTGGGATGGAAGCGTTATTTATTCGTATACAATTAATTAAGCCAGACAACACATTTTTAGTTGGTGATGCTTATAACCAAGTATTAACAATGCATGGTACAACAATGATTTTCTTAGCGGCGATGCCGATGATCTTTGCATTTTTTAACGCGGTAGTACCATTACAAATTGGTGCTCGTGACGTAGCTTTCCCGTTTTTAAATTCTTTAGGTTTCTGGTTATTCTTCGTTGGTGGAGTTTTCTTAAACCTAAGTTGGTTCTTAGGTGGAGCGCCTGACGCAGGTTGGACTTCATATGCGACACTAGCTCTACACAGTAAATCACATGGTGTAGACTTCTACTTATTAGGTCTACAAATTTCAGGTATTGGTACATTAGCAGGTGGTATTAACTTCCTAGCAACGATTATTAACATGCGTGCTCCGGGGTTAACATACATGCGTATGCCACTATTTACTTGGACAGTATTTGTAACATCAGCACTTATTTTATTTGCATTCCCGGCATTAACAATCGGGTTAGCGTTATTAATGTTTGACCGCCTATTTGGAACTGCATTCTTTGATGCATCTTTAGGTGGAAACTCAATGATCTTTGAACATTTATTCTGGATTTTCGGACATCCAGAGGTATACATTCTTATATTACCGGCATTTGGTATCTTCTCAGATATCATTCCAGCTTTCTCTAAGAAACGTCTATTCGGTTACTCTTCAATGGTATTCGCAACAGTTTTAATTGGTTTCTTAGGATTCATGGTATGGGCTCACCACATGTTTACAGACGGTCTTGGTGCAGTAGCAAATGCAATTTTCGCTGTAGCAACTATGGCAATTGCAGTGCCTACAGGGGTTAAAATCTTTAACTGGTTATTAACAATGTGGGGCGGACAAATTCGTTTTACAACACCAATGCTTTGGTCAGTTGCTTTTATTCCATCATTCGTTCTAGGTGGGGTAACTGGTATTATGAACGCTGCAGCTCCTGCTGACTATCAATTCCATGATAGTTATTTCGTAGTAGCTCACTTCCACTACGTAATCGTTGGTGGGGTAGTATTTGGTCTATTTGCCGGTGCACATTACTGGTGGCCAAAAATGTTTGGTAAAATCTTAAATGAAACACTAGGAAAAATTACATTCGGATTATTCTTTATTGGTTTCCATTTAACATTCTTTATCCAACATTTCTTAGGTTTAATGGGTATGCCTCGTCGTTACTTTACATATTTACCAGGGCAAGGCTTAGATACTGGTAACATGATCAGCTCAATCGGAGCAATGTTCATGGGTCTAGCTACAATCGTTATGTTAATTAATGTCGTTTATACAGCAATTAAAGGTAAAAAAGCTGCTGGAGATGCATGGGGTGTAGGTCGTACACTTGAGTGGTCAATTCCTTCTCCTGCACCAGAATATAATTTTGCTCAAATTCCATATGTACGTGGATTAGACGCTTTATGGGTAGAAAAAATGGAAGGAGACGGCAAAATGACACCTGCTGAACCACTAGGTGATATTCATATGCCAAACTCATCTATTTTACCATTTGTTATGTCAGTGGGCTTATTTATCGCAGCATTTGGGGCATTGTATAATGACCAACTAAAGAACCACACTGCAGTTGGTGTATTAATTCTTGGTTTAGTTATTACATTCGGTTCAATGTTCTTACGTTCTTGGATTGATGATCATGGATTCCATATCCATAAAGAAGACATAGCTGATGAGGGGGTTGAGGCATAATGGAAATGAATCAAAAATTTACAGCTGAAACGTTTCCTCATAACCCTGAAAAAGCTACAGAAGAAGGTAAAAATAAGTTCTTAGCATTCTGGCTGTTTCTTGGTGGAGAAACTGTATTATTCGCATCATTATTTGGTACTTTCTTAGCATTAAGAAACTCTACTGCTGGTGGAGCAAGTGCTTCTGAAATGTTCGAACCAAAATTAGTATTCATTGCTACAATGTTACTTTTAACATCTTCTCTTACAAGTGTTTATGCAATGTACCACATGAAAAACTTTGAACACAAAAAGATGATGCTTTGGTTAGGAATTACAGTTTTATTAGGTCTAGGATTTTTATTATTAGAAATTTACGAATTTAGACACTATATGCACGAATATCATTTTACAATTAAGAGTAGTGCATTTGGTTCTTCATTCTATACATTAGTAGGTACTCATGGTGCCCACGTATTTGTTGGTTTACTATGGATCACTACTTTAATGCTTCGAAATGGTGGAAGAGGTTTAAATTTATACAACGCTCCGAAGTTCTATGTTGCAAGTTTATACTGGCACTTCATCGACGTAGTATGGATTTTCATCTTTACAGTAGTATACTTAATGGGAATGGTGGGATAAGAAAATGGGTACAAATACAAACTCTCATCAAAGAAATCAAGTTGAAATAAAGTATCACAGACGTAAACATGCAGAAGAAATGAAACAACAATTAATTTCTTTCGCATTAATGATCATTTTAACACTTGCATCATTCGCAGCAGTATTATACAGAGATAAAATGGATAAATACTTTACAGTACCATTTATTTTATTACTTGCTGTAGTACAACTAGTGTTCCAACTTTATTACTTCATGCACATGAAAAATAAAGGTCACAGCACACAAGCTTTCTTCCTATATTCAGGACTAACAGTTGCTGTCATTACACTATTAACATTCTTAACATTAATCTGGTTATGATGAAAAAAGGAAGTGAATTTTATTCACTTCCTTTTTTTTATGCCTGTTTATGTTGATTTTCGATAACTAAAGGATCTGTTCCGTACACAACAATTTGGAACCAATTTTGAGTCCGATGCTACTTTCTGATATTTATGTTGTATAAGAATGATTAGTGGAAGAAAACTATAAAGCCGACAAAATATAATATTTAAATCGGTTTTGAATAATAGTAAAATGGAAAGGATGATTCAACGATGGACGTGGACATTCCTAAAGATGATGATATTGAAATGGAAGAAAAAGTGGAGCTAAGTGGAAGTATAGATAAATTAACAGAGCATCAAATTTGGGGTGCACAAGGTTTTATGGATATTCCAGATCAAGGTAAAACATACAGGAAAAGATATTTAGGAAACCGATATCAATAACTCGAGAAATCGTAGGTCGAGAAACAGATAACAAAGTTTCAAAGTTAGATCGAGGAAAAATATAGCCCTGTATAGGTTATTTATTTATGGGTAAAATTGATTTTTCTTGTTATACCAAGTATTATTGCCATTTCAACCAAGTTTTTCGTTAATACATATGGATACACAACAAGCACAGGCGTTATTAAATGGGTAATAGTGAAGATTATAATTAATCTTTAAGCAATTAGCGCAATGCTTTAATTCAACAATTATTTAGGAGCTGATTGATCAATCAGCTCCTATTTTACAATTTCAAAAAAACGCCTCGATTCAACTAACTCTAAGTGGTTCTTTATTATTAGGAGGCTGGCTAGTTTTTGAGGAAGACTCTTTAGTCAAAGCTAACAATAATGTCATTCCAATGATACAAGCTGTACCAAGCCATTGGAAAAAACCAAAAGGTTCTTTTAACCAGAAGATTGTTGTTAATACAGCAGCTAGCGGCTCAATGCTTCCTAGCAGACTTGATTCTTTAGGTGGCAGACTTTGCAAACTTTCTATATAGAACCAAAATGCAATCATCGTACCAAATATGATAATGAAGACCAGATATAAAATGGCTTCAAGCGTTAAGCTTTTATAGTCCATTTGCCAAGGCGGATGGATAAAACTTAATATTAAGCCACCGATAATCATAGCCCATCCGACAATGACAAGTGAGTCGTATTGTTTAAGTAATGGTACGGCATATAAAGTATAAAATGCTAAAGCTACTCCAGATAATACCCCCCAAGCGATTGCTGGTGCAGGCACAGATAATTGTGAGATTGAGCCGTTTGTTAATAAGAAAAAACTTCCAATTAAAGCTAGTGAAACTGTTAACAAATCTCTTCTTGTTAGAGCGGTTTGTTTACGGAAAATTAAGTATAAGATTATCATTACAGGTGCTAAATACTGTAATAGTGTTGCAACAGCAGCGTTTCCATGTTCGATCGAAGCCATATAGGTGTATTGAACCGCTAGCATCCCCAGTACTCCGAAAATAATCAATTGAATTGCAACCCTTCCAGTCTTCCAAACCCCAAGAATCTGAGAACGGTCTTTTCTGAAATACTGAATAGCTAAGAGTAAAAATCCAGCTATTAGCAATCGGATCGTAACAAGCCAATCGACATCGATTTGATATTGTTGAAAAAGTTTTTTTGCGACTGTACCTCCAATCCCCCAAAAAACTGCTCCCGTGATAACAAGAAATATTCCCTTTCGTCTATTCATGATTTTAGTCTCCACCTTCAAATATAAAAATAGTGTTATAATATTTTAAATGATAAGAGGAAAAACGCTAAAATAATACTCAAATTGAATAGAAAAATATAAGGATATTGAGGTGGTTATGAAGGAATGCAAATTAAAAATTTTATGGTAGACCAAAGTTTAAAAGAATTAACTAAACATCATACTGTTGTTTTACCAATTGCCTGCTATGAAACAACGATTAAGCAAAATATAAATGGTAATATACCTCTTCATTGGCATGATGAATTTCAGTTTGTTCACGTTGTTAAAGGAGAAACAATTTTTCAAATAAATGAAGAAAAAATTCTTATATCAGAAGGGGAAGGGCTTTTTATAAATAGTGGCTGCCTACATATGGCAAAAGATCGGAACGATTCAGACTGTGCCTATATTTGTTTAAATGTTTCACCAAGTTTCGTTTTATCTCAAGAACTTTATACAACTTTTGTAAAGCCTTATTATCAGGCGACCAATCTAGCTTATTTATTCTTAAATCCAAAGGAGGTATGGGCCAATAGCATTTTAAGCTATATTTTGAAAATCAATCAGATGATCAAACAAAATTCACCATTCTATGAAATCGACATCAGCTTACATCTAACATTAATATGGAAGAATTTAATAATGAACGGAATTGAATTAGAGTATGAACAGTCTGTAGTAGTAAAGAGTAAGCGCATGAAGCAAATGTTAAATTGGATCCACTTACATTATTCTGAGAAAATACGATTAGACGACATTGCAAGAGTTGGTCAATTAAGCCGATCAGAGTGCTGTCGATATTTCAAACGGATGTTAAAAACTACTCCTTTAAACTATGTAACCGATTATCGAATACAAAAAAGTTTAATACTACTACAACAAGCGGAATCGAATGTCACTGATGTTGCCTATCAAGTTGGATTTAACAGCACAAGCTACTTTATTGATAAATTCAGAAAGTCGATGAACTTGACACCATTGGCTTACAAAAAACAAAAAGTATAATCATGACACAAACTCGTCGGAATGATAGAGTAATATAAAAAAAAGTCAATTAGGTGGTGGTATTTTCATGAAACATCTTCTTCCTAGAATAGAAGATTTGTTGCAAACAAATTTTTCTTTGCACTCTGATATGGATGTAGATAATGAAGCAACGTATATATTTAAACAGCATCATAGTGAAGTATGGATGTTAACGATCAATGAATATCTTCATTTTAAGAGCAAGAATATCAATGAACTTTATTGGAAAAAAGCAGGTGTTTCCAATGAAAATGATGTTATTCAAGACGTGATTCAAGAAGTGCAAAAATTAGAAGTTGTAGTCATCACGGATGGAGAAGGAAAAATCAAGGGCTACATCAATTCTGCTATTTTAGTTTCGAAAGTGTTTGAGTCTTATCAATATTTAGAGGCCTATTTTCGAACGATGATTGATACGATGGATGGATCGGTCTCGATTGTAGATGAAGTCGGAAAAACAGTGGTTTGGACTCATGGTGCTGAAAGGATCTTTTCAATTCCTAAAGAAGAAATTATTGGGAATAAAATGGAAGAGTTTTTTCCTAAAGATATGTTATTAAATAAAGTTACGATGGAGACAGGTCAATCTTTTCGTCATAAACACCATAAACCTCGTGAGGATCTCATTGTCATGATTAATAGCAGTCCAATCTTTATCAATGACCGAATTGTAGGTGCAGTTGCTGCTGAAACAGATATTACGAGTCAAGTAATAATGAATCAAGAACTTATGAATGCTTCCTCCAAAATTCTTCAATTGCAGAAGGAGGTTTCAAGACTGCAATTATCACACGATTCTTTCCAACAAATAAAAGGTTCTAGTCAATTGATGAAAGAAACAATTTCGTTATCGAGGAAAATGTCTGAAACGAGTGCGAATATTTTATTACTTGGTGAAACTGGAGTTGGAAAAGAAGTCTTTGCAAAAGCTATCCATTTTTATCAAGGATCATCTTCTCCATTTATAGCTGTAAACTGTGGTGCGATTACCCCATCATTGTTTGAGAGTGAATTTTTTGGCTATGAAAAAGGAGCATTTTCTGGTGCAGATGCAAATGGTAAAAAAGGAAAACTAGAGTTGGCGCATGGAGGAACACTTTTTCTGGATGAAATTGGTGACTTACCGTTAGATATGCAAGTGAAGTTACTTAGAGTATTGCAAGATAAAACGTATTACCGTGTTGGTGGTACAAAGCAGTTAACAGCGGAGTGCCGAATCATTGCTGCTACAAATAAAGATTTAGAAGCAATGGTTGAAGCTAATACATTTCGAGAAGACCTTTATTATCGTCTTAACATTTTATCTATTACGATTCCACCATTGAGAGAACGAAAAGAAGACGTAATGGAGCTCCTACATCAATTTATCTATGAGTTTTCAATACTATATAATCAAACGATTAAAATCGTTGATCCTCAAGTAACTTCTGCCTTACTACAATACGATTGGCCTGGAAATGTGAGGGAGATGCGAAATGTAATTGAACGGTTAGTATTACTATCAGGAGAAGAAACCATCTCGATCGGAGCCTTACCGCCAAAGATGTTACAATCTACATTATTATCGACTAGATACGATGACTCTTTACAAGAAGATCTAAATGACTTTGAAAAAAATAAAATCATTGAAGCCATTCAAACAGAGAAAGGGAACAAGCAAGCAGCAGCAAAAAAACTAGGAATATCTCGAGCTACTTTGTACAATAAAATGAAAAAATTAAAGATTGAGCTTTAAAAACTAAAAGCCTTTACGACTAAATTAGTCCAGACGAGCGAAAGAGACTTCTGGGCTGATTTAGAACCGGCAATCAAAAGTTTACTCAAGTTACCTCCCCTTACTGAAGAATTTCTCCTCAATCCGTAAATAAGCAACCTTTAAATAAGTACTTCTTATCGCGTGTTCCGCGGTACTGTCAAACTGCTTGTGTCTAATTTTTTAGACACTAAACACTAAACAGTGTCTAAAAAGATTTACACTATTTCCTAAATAAACTTCTAAATAAAAGATTTTAAAAATGGCACAGAACTTGCATCAATATTTCATGTCTAATTTAAACCATCTATTAAAGGGGAAATGAACATGAATAATCGAATGCAAGAATTACAAACATTTTTACAACAACAAAGTATTCCAGGTGGTTTGATAACATCACGCCAAAATATTTTTTATTTATCGAATTTTGATTACAATCCGCACGAACGATTTGTAGGTATTTTTGTCTTCCCGAACGACGAACCCGTATTTATTACACCAGCGATGGAAGTTCAAATGATAAAGGAAGCAGGCTGGAAGCATCCAATCCTAAGTTACACAGATTCCGATCATCCGTGGTCACTTGTTGGTCACTTGATTGAAAGTAGAAGCGAAATGAAACAATTTGCAGTTGAGAAGCATGATATCTCTTACTTTTACATTGAAAATCTGCAACAGATTTTTGGTGAAGTAGAGTTTGCATCACTAGACTCTATACTTACTGAAATGCGACTAGTAAAAGATGCTGATGAAATTGAAATATTACGTGAAGCCGCCGCTTTTGCTGATTACGGGGTACAAGTGGGTATTGAAGCATTAAAAGAAGGAATTACAGAACTTGAAGTTTTAGGAAAAATTGAATTTGAATTAAAGAAAAAAGGGATTAAAGAAATGTCATTTTCTCCCATTATATTGTTTGGCCAAAATGCAAGTAACCCACATGGTGCTACAGGTGACAATAAGTTAAAAAAAGGAGATACTGCCCTTTTTGATTTAGGTGTGAAATATAAGGGATATTGCTCTGATATCACAAGAACCGTCATTTATGGTCATCCAAATAGCGAACTCGTTAAAATCTACAATACAGTTTTACAGGCCAATCTTGCTGGGGTGGAAGCTTCTCAACCTGGAACAAGAATTGGTGATGTTGATCTCTCGGGAAGACGAGTCATTCAATCAGCTGGCTATGGTGAATTTTTTCCTCATCGCATAGGTCATGGTCTAGGAATTGAAATTCACGAGGCACCATCTATAAATGATGTGAATGAAGGGGTACTGAAACCAGGAATGGTCATCACTATTGAACCCGGCATTTATCTTAATGGCCTCGGTGGTGTGCGCATTGAAGACGATGTTGTCATAACAGATAATAGCTATGAAGTATTAACGAAGTTTCCAAAAGAATTAATGATTGTAGGAGATGAACGAAATTGAACCGAATCGAAAAAATACAGAAACAGCTTTTAGAGAACAATGTCGACGCAATATTGATTACAAAAAGTGAAAATCGTAGATATACGACAGGTTTTACAGGATCAGCTGGCATGGTGCTAATTTCAATAAATGCTGCTACCTTTATTACTGACTTCCGCTACGGGGAACAGGCTCAAAATGAAGTGAAAAACGCTAAGATTATCGTCCATAACGGAAATATTGAAAAAGAAGTTTCAAAAGAAGTCGACTGTCAAGGTCTTAAAAAGGTCGCTGTGGAGGCAAATGCCATGACATTAAATACGTTCTCAAAACTACAAGAGTATGGAAATGTACAATGGATTCAATTGGAAAATATCGTTGAAAAGGTTAGAGAAATCAAAGAGCCAATAGAATTAGAATTAATGAGAAAGGCAGCTGAAATCGCAGATAAGGCGTTTGATTATATTTTGAATATCATTAAACCAGGGGTTACGGAATTAGAAATCCGTAATGAACTGGAATTCTATATGCGAAAGCTTGGTGCAACCTCATCATCATTTAATACTATAATTGCTTCTGGAAAGAGGGCTGCCTTACCCCATGGAGTGGCTTCCGAAAAAGTGATTGAGCATGGTGACATGGTAACCCTTGATTTTGGTGCATTGTACAATGGTTATTGCTCTGACATTACGAGAACAATCGCCGTTGGGAGTTGTTCGGATGAGTTCCGCAACATTTATCACATCGTATTAGAAGCCCTAAAACGTGGGACAGAAGGAATTCAATCAGGTGAAAAAGCGAAAACAATCGACGATTTAACGAGAGACTATATTTCAGAAAAAGGATTCGGAGATCGTTTTGGACATTCAACAGGTCATGGGTTAGGTATGGAGGTTCACGAACCAATCCGGCTTTCTGACAAAAGTGTAGAAATTCTTCAAACTGGAATGGTTGTTACCGTTGAACCAGGAATTTATATCCCAGGATGGGGTGGCTGCCGGATTGAAGATGATATTATAGTAAAAGAGAATGGTTATGAAATCATAACCCATTCTGATAAGCACTTAATTATCTTATAAAAAATATTGAAAAGGTCATCTAATGGATTTTTAAAAAGATGACCTTTCTTTTGAATTGGGGCGTATCTATATGAATGAAATCATCTTATATATCATGACAGGCTTTATGGTCATAGGGGCAATCGATTATCTGATAGGAAATCGGTATGGAGTCGGACAAAAATTTAAGGAAGCCTTTCAAGCCATGGGACCACTTGCTCTTTCAATGGTTGGAATGATCTCACTATCTCCAGTATTAGCTAAGTGGTTAACACCGATTGTATCCCCGGTCTACCAATTTCTTGGAGCAGATCCATCGATGTTTTCATCCACGTTTTTAGCTCTTGACATGGGTGGATACTCATTAACAAATGAAATGGCTCAATCTAGTGATGCTGCTTTGTTCTCTTGGGTGTTTTTAGGTACAATGATGGGGCCAACAATTGTTTTTACCATTCCGGTTGCTTTAAGCATCGTTCATAAAAATGATCACCCCTTTTTTGCTAAAGGAATTTTAATTGGGCTAATGACTATTCCATTTGGATGCTTAGCAGGAGGATTTGTTGCAGGATTTGGCTTTATATGGATGTTGAAAAATTTGATTCCTTCTATTCTGATTTCTGTCTTGATTGGGATTGGAATGCTATCAGCTCAATCGGTGATGATTCGTGGTTTTAAATGGTTTGGAAAAGCAATTGAAATTGTTATTATCATTGGTCTTGTCTCGATGATTATTAAAACTTTAACAGGTATCGTTATTATCCCAGGTATGATGCCGCTTTCGGAGGGCTTTGTAACAGTTGGAAAAATAACCATCATACTTGCTGGTGCATTTCCTTTTGTTTTTGTGTTGGTAAAAGTATTAAAGAAGCCTTTTGCATTACTCGGAAATAAGCTAGGTATGAATCAACAAGCATTAGCTGGATTCATTGCCTCCTTCGCCCACCACATTCCTATGTTTGCGACACTGCATGAGATGGACGACCGTGGGAAAGTTATAAATACCGCATTTGCCGTAAGCGGCGCATTTGTTTTTGGAAGTCACTTAGGGTTTGTGGCAGGAATTGAGAAGAATTTTGTCATACCACTGATTGTCGGCAAACTGACCGCTGGTTTTTTGGCTGCTGCATTGGCTTTGCTAGTGTCAAAACGTGAAACCAGATGAATTATTAATAATAGAGAAGTAGATTGGGATTTTAAGGACTCGCCTCCTATCGGAAAAGTAGGTTGCCGTAAGACCCCACAGAAAGTGTGTGCACCCTAGATTATAATTAAACACCCATATATAAATACCAATCATTTAAAAATGAATAACGTTTTCAAATCGTATTTTAATTTGAATAAACCATTATTACTGTTATATAATTTAGTAGTATAATAGTTTGGATAATTTCATTAAATATTATATGATAGAAGTAATGTTTAAATTTTTTTTGTCTTTGTGAAAGTATTTATAGTTCTTAAATCTACAATATATTTACATAGTTCAATATTAATTTAAACATTAGGTAAAAATAATAAGTGTGAATAGAATAATTAAAGGGTGTGCATTCATGATTAGCTTAGGGATGTTCGGGTTTAAAGCACTTTGGAGTCCATATTTATTTGTGTTTCTAGTTTTAGTCATTTTAGGTTATTTTTACATAATTAATAAATATAAAGATGAAAACCATGTTACTGAGACTAAACAAAAAGTGTATTTCGTAATTGGAATTTTGTTAGTTTACACTGCACAAGGCAGTCCAATCGATTTAATTGGTCATATTATTTTTAGTGCACATATGACTGAAATGGCAGTTTTATACTTAGTTGCACCGATCTTTCTTATTAATGGAATTCCAAATTGGTTATGGAGAAACATACTAAAACCAAAATTCGTTAATGCGTTTTTTACTTTTGCAACAAAACCATTAATTGCTTTACTTATTTTTAATGTAGTATTTTCGATTTACCATTACCCATTAGTATTTGATACTGTAAAAACGAATAATATCTATCATTTCTTATTTACAAATATATTATTTTTTATGGCAGTATTTATGTGGTTTCCTGTTATTAATAACTTACCAGAGAGACAAACACTTTCTGATATCCAAAAGATTGGTTATATGTTTGGAAATGGTATTTTATTAACACCAGCATGTGCACTTATTATTTTTGCAGGACATCCATTTTACGCGACTTATAATGATCCAGTGTTGTGGAGCAAAGCAATGGAACTATGCGTATCACCAGATTTATTAAAATCACTAAATATTTCAGGTCCAGAAGTATTTAACTTTATGTCAGCAAGGGAAGATCAACAGGTTGGCGGAGTTATCATGAAAATTATCCAGGAAATAGTTTATGGATCTGTTATTGGTTATAATTTTTTCAAATGGGCTAAAAGAGAACAAAATGGAAATAAAATTGATCCAATCAGTAGTAATCCGTTATTGCTTAAAAAATCGTAGGGGTGGAAATTTTGAATTCGTTACCAATTTTACCAACAATAAGTACAAGCTTTATTGTCATTAGTGCCATATTAGTTGCAATCGGCTGGTATCTTATTGCAAAAAGAAATATAGAGGGACATAAGAAAGTTATGTTCTTTGCTGGAGTCTTTGCTCTCTCATTTTTCATTGTATACGCAACTAGAACAATCTTTATTGGAAATACTTCTTTTGGGGGACCAAAAAGTTTAAAGTTGTATTATCATATATTTTTGTTTTTCCATATCTTCTTAGCTACAACTGGCGGAGTATTTGGTCTAGTATCAATTATTTCAGGATATAAAAACAAATTAAAACTACACAAAAAAATTGGACCGATTACTAGTATTATTTGGTTTTTTACTGCAATTACAGGTGTATTCGTTTATTGTTTATTATACGTTTTCTACAAAGGTGGAGACACTACTTCAGTTATTAAAGCTGTTTTAGGATTTTAAGTGAAAAATAAAAGAGTGAGTAAAAGAAGTTGTACTTCTTTTTACTCACTCTTTTTAATAATTATAGAATAATGAACTTGCTTACTAGAGAAATTTGTTCTTCAGCTTTTTTAAGTAAGTCATTACTTTTATTAACGATGCTTTCAGGGAAGTTTTCGCCTTCTCCGTACTCTACACCGTGAGGATAATAGTATTTACCTAAAAGTGGAGTAAGTAATTGGATTTTACCTTTACTTGACTCTACATGTCCTTCTACTGCGAAACCTTGAACGCGTAAGTAGTAGATTTCATTACGTTGTTCAAATTTATAATCGTAAGTTACTCTTTCATAATCCCATTGACCAGCAAGGACAAAGCCTAATTCTTCCATGATTTCAGTTAATAAATTTACATTTAATACATGGTTTTCTAAATTTGTATTCTCAAATTTCATGTTATTACCCCCTAAATTACTTAGAAAAAATCCCTATTAATATAATATTATCTATGACAATAATTAGCAATGAAAAGCTGATAAATGTATTTTAACTAATTTATATATTTTTTTGAATAATTTGGCTACAATGGATATATAAAGATAGAGTTAACAATTGGGAAGGGAAGATCTAAATGGATAAGCTTATAAAACTTTTCTTTTTTACAATAAGTTTTATAACAGTTTTTATGTTCAGTCCACTTATTAAAGATTGGATCAGTAATATACAAACGTTTAAACCATATGAAAGAGTTGAAAAAGTGAATAAGCCAATGATCGAAAATGCAAGCACTACAAATGCGACATTCTCCGTTTCTCAGTATATTGGTAAAAGTGAACAAGAAATTTTAAAAACCTTTGGTAAACCGTCAAGAAAAGTTCCTTCTCAATATGACTATGATTGGCTTGTTTATGATAAGGATGCTACAAAGTATACTCAATTTGGTGTACTAAATGGCAAAGTCGTAACTATTTTTGTTGCTGGTAATAAAGTTGATATCTCTCCATTTGTGATGGGTAGTCACTACGAAGAAACAATGGATAATGTAACTGTACACGATAAAGTTTCATTTTCGATATTACGTAATCAATATACTTTTAAATTATCGACAACAGATTTACATGAACGTCCACTTGTTTCTTTAGATAATTGTTATGCTCAACTTTATTTTGACCGATTTACCGGAAGTTTATTAGGTATTCGATATTTATCACCAGAAACGCTAGTTAAGCAAAAACCGTACGAGCTAATTTATAGTGGAAATTTAATCAATGCAAAAAAATTAAATACATTACAAGAAGCAATTGTTGATCGTGAAGAAGAAAGACAAATCTTTAATTTAACGAATGTATATCGTAAAAGAATGAATTTAAGTACTTTAAATTGGAATGCTGATGCTGCTAAAGTAGCTTTAGGACATAGTAAAGATATGGTTCAAAATAAATATTTTGATCACTATTCTAATTTATATGGTAGTCTAGCTGATCGTTTAAATGATGCAAATGTTCCATACAGAATCGCTGGCGAAAATATTTCGGCTAATTATGTAGATGGTATAGCATCAGTATATGGATGGATTAATAGTAAAGGTCACCGAGTAAATATGTATAAAAAAGAATATACCACACTTGGAGTAGGAGCCTTTAATAAATATTACACCCAAAATTTTATAAAATAATCGCGAAATCAAGCAAAAGCGAAAGTTTGTGCTTGATTTTTTTATTTCCATACAAGCACAAAATTATTCGAAAGACATAATTTTGTAGTAAATGCTTTTAATTGGAGTGATATGAATGGGAAATGAAAATAGTCGTCCATCTATCGAACAATTTAGGCAATTCGTTATGGAACACCCAAAACTTCGAGAGGAAGTAAAAACGGGTAAAAAAACATGGCAACAATATTTTGAAGATTGGTATTACAAAGGTGAAGACCATGAAATGTGGGATGAATACAGAAATGAGAATAATACAAGGTCTCAAAAGAAAACTGCCAAAACAGAACAATCAGAAGAAGGATACGTTGGAAAAGTAATTTCTTTTGTAAAAAATTTAGATCCAGATCAAATTCAAGGCCATTTAACAAATGTAAACTCTACTTTAACCAATATTCAACAGCTTATATCACAATTTAAATCTCCAGCTACTTCAACTAATCAAAGAGAAGAAAAGCCAGCGGCACAACAATTTAATTTTAGACAGGATTGAGGAGATCTAAATTGAGAAAAGATGTTTTGGAATTTCTACAGAGTGAAGAAGATTATTTAAAATTTTTAAGACAACAACCAAAATGGTATCGTAAACTTTCTAGAAATCCTGAGCTTACTGATGAGTTTAGACTGGCTTCCCTTGAGTTTTTTGGTAAAACTATTCCACAACGAGTTGATAAATTGTCAAATCAAGTTCAAATGGCATCGTTTATGATTGACATGTTCCATGTATTAAAAGATCAACAAAGTACTAGTAGTGAAGAATCCTCTGATACTGAATCAAAGGAAGATTAAAAAAAGGATAATAATTTAATCTGTCATAGCTTTTTGCTACAATGAAGAAAGTAATTTTTAAAAAGGAGTAGTAGTTATGACAGAAATTTGTTTAGTAAGACATGGACAAACTGATTGGAATTTTAACAATATAATTCAAGGTAGAGAAGATATTCCTTTAAATACGATTGGTAAACAACAGGCGAATGATAGTGCATTGTTTTTAAGTGATCAAAAGTGGGATCGGATTATTACAAGTCCATTAGTTAGGGCGAGACAAACTGCACAGGCAATTGCAGATTTTTCTAAAATTGATGAGATCCTAGAGGATGAACGATTTCTAGAAAGAGAATTTGGTGAAGCTAGTGGAAAACCTATTTCCGATGTTCATGAAAACATTTATAATAATAATGTAGAAGGTATGGAAACAGATGAAGAATTAATTGATCGAGCTTTTAGTGCATTAAAAGACATTGCTCAAAATTATGAAGGTAAACGAATTGTAATTGTTGCACATTCTCATACGATTAAGGCAATTCTACATGCAATTGATCCTGAGAAAGTTAATTTTAGGACAAAATTAAAAAATGCTTGTGCAAATTTTATTGAATTTAAAGATGGTAAATGGAAGATAAATGAATTTAATATTTCTGATCATATAAAAGCATAGGACAAGTTCTTTTATTTACCGAATTAAATGTGGTATAGTTTATTCTTGGAGGTGTAAGGAAATGTATGCAACAATGGAAACCTTGCAACTTATAACAGTCTCAGAAGAACTTGCTTCAATGATCGCGCAATCAGATGTTGCAGATCAGTATCGAACTTCATATATTGCATTAAATAATGATAAAACTGCTCAAGAAATTATTAGCCGTTTTATGAAGACGAAGGATTTATATGAGGATGTTCAACGATTTGGAAAATATCATCCCGATTATAAAGAAATTCGAAAAAAAATGAGTGAAGTTAAAAGAGAACTTCAATTAAACGATACTATCGCTGCTTTTAAGCAAGCGGAAGATCAGGTCCAATTACTTTTAGATGAGACTAGCTATTTAATTGCTCAAGCTGTTTCACCTTCAGTGAAAGTTCCAGCGGGTAATCCATTCTTCGTAAATACAGGTGGAGGATGTAGTACTGGTGGATGTGGCACAGGTGGAAAGTGTGGATGTAAAACGAGGTAATAGAACATATTGAAAGGCTCATTATTTAATAATGAGTCTTTTTTTAATAAAATTCATTTTCTGAACCTAGTACAGTTAGCGCAATTATTTCCACAACAAAACATTTTTTTATTCGGAACGTAAAATCGATGTTTAAATACGAAATTATTATTTTCACTACGAATAAATTCAACTCGGTAAATTAGTTTAAACTGTTCAGTAATGGTTCTAGAGCAATCAATTAGAAGTTTTTTGATCGCCTCTTCGTTCTGTTGACAATCTATCTGAATATATAGAAAATTGGCACCGCAAATTTGTTTGTTTGAAAAATGATTAATTTGTTTATAATTTGAAATACAGTTAAAAAATTGCTCCCAAACATCGTCTAACATAATTTTCAATCCTTTCTAAAAACTATTTATGAAAGTTTCGTTGCAAAAGAAATTTGGGATATGATATTCTATTTCTAACGGATTTTTAAAGGAGAAAGCTATGTTCGTGCAAAGACAAGGTATTATTATTTATTTACAATCATTAAAACAAGCAAAAATGTTACGTAAATTTGGAAATATTCACTTTGTCTCTAAACGTTTGAAATACGTAGTCCTATACTGCAATATGGATGATATAGATCGAACAATAGAGAGATTGAAAAAATTTCATTTTGTAAAACGAATCGAATTGTCATATAAACCTTTTATTAAGACTGAGTACGAAAATGCAAAACCAGACGAAGCAAAGGAATATGATTATCAAGTAGATTAAAAACGATTGAATGGCTAATTAATTTAGAAGGGGTAACCTATCTGAATTAAAAACCGTTCAATCGTTTTTCTTGTGGTATGGTTGAAAGGAAAGGGGATAGGGAAAAACTATCCCTTTGTTTTCTTTTTATTTTATGAGTAAGATTAGGAAATATAGTTATTTCATTGGTGGAATTAAATGATTTAAGCGTAAAATTCCGATTATATATTGGTGAAATAAATCGTTTTCATGAAATGAGCTTGAATGTCTTATTTGCAATGTGATGATTTCTTTGTTTAAAGTTGTAGCTAATTCTTCAAACAACACTTCACGTTTTGTAATTGAATCTTCTTTTAATGTAATGCCTTCTCTACAATAATATATTGGCTGGAATTCACCAATAGAAGTAGGGCTTAATATAACAGCAAAAGAACAGCAGTTTGAGCCTTTATTTTCAGATGTTAATTTTAGTAAAAATTTAACTCTATCTTTTTGCGATTTAGCAATTTCAAATAGTTCATATAAATCTGAGTATCCTTCTCCAATTTCAATCATGCGTTGGATCATGAGTGTTCCCCCTTAAAACGTAAATACTTTACGTGTATTCCAAAAAAAAGTATGGTAATAAATGCAACATTTATTCTACAGGATAAAGGCATAAAAAAAAACCCCGCATTTGCAGGGCCCCTCTTATTAAAGTGTAATCACTTAAAAGAAGGCAAAGGGAGAGGAGAAACCGGAGGAAGAACTTATGGGGAAACGTAAGTCTTCTCCGCGGTTGGCAACAACATCAACTGAGATGTTGTTAAAATTAATTATTTCCAAAGTGGATGATTTTATACATTAGTAGAAGAATATGGAAAGAAATGTTTTTGTTTTAGTGAAATTATGATAGGATATTTTCGTAAATTGAAATATATAGTAGGTGTGAATTAAATGAGAGTAGTGTCAGGAAAAAATAAAGGATTAAGTTTAAAGGCAGTACCTGGAATGAGTACTAGACCGACAACTGATAAAGTAAAAGAAGCGATGTTTAATATAATTGGACCATACTTTGAAGGTGGTATTGTATTAGATTTATTCGGTGGTAGTGGTGGACTATCAATTGAGGCTTTAAGTAGAGGGATTGAAAAAGCGATTATTGTAGATCGTGAAATGAAGGCGATTAAGACGATTAAAGAAAACTTAGCAACATGTAATCTAACTGATTGTGCTGAAGTATATCGAAATGACGCTGAGAGGGCTGTTAAAGCGATTATTAAAAGAGAGATCCAATTTGATTTAATTATTTTAGATCCTCCTTATAAAAAACAACAAATCGTATCATTAATTGAAACTTTTGATGAAAAAAATCTACTTGCATCAGATGGAACAATTTTAGTAGAACATGCTACTGATGTCGAATTACCTGAAAAAATAGGGAAATTTGCACGAACAAAAGCAGAAAAATATGGAATTTGTGGCGTATCAGTGTATCATATTTGTATGGAGTAATTTTTAGGGGGTACAAGATGAAACGTATTGCTGTTTGTCCTGGGAGTTTTGATCCAATTACTTTAGGACATTTAGATATTATTAAACGTGGAGCAAGAGTGTTTGATGAGGTAATTGTTGTCGTATTAAATAACTCTGCCAAAAATTCTTTATTTACTTTAGAGGAAAGAAAAGAATTAATTACAGAAGCTACTAGTACAATTCCAAATGTACGCGTAGATTCATTTAGTGGTCTATTAATGGATTACGCGAAAAAAATTAACGCTTCTGCAATATTAAGAGGCCTAAGAGCAGTATCAGACTTTGAATATGAAATGCAAATTACAGCAATGAACAAAAAATTAGTAGATGAAATTGACACATTTTTTGTTATGACAAATAATCAATATTCATTCTTAAGTTCTTCAATTGTAAAAGAAGTCGCGAAATACGGTGGAAATGTAAAAGATTTAGTACCAGATTGTGTAAATAGCGCATTAACAGAAAAATTTTTGAAACCTCAAGTTTAATTTAAACTGAGGTTTTTTTATTGTTGAAAATATAAACAGTCACTTATATTAAGTAAACCATATTGTCATTAGAATTCATTTTTTAATGACCTAATAATGATTTTAAATGTTAATCTATGAACATCAACTAATCACAATAATACTTGGAACTTGTTTTAGAAATTTTTTTATTTAGCTCTTAAATATTTTTTAATTTCTCAAGAATAAATAATTACTAGAGATTATTGATATTATAAAAATTCTTTAATAGTTGACCTACAAACTGATTAACAAGCTGTTACGCTACTCTAAGTAAAGGATATTAAATTAGATTTTTAGTGTAATCATTTTTTATGATGAAAAAGTTGATTGGAGCAAAAGGGGTGCTCGACTCCTATGGGATATGCGGGAAGCCTGAGACCCCGCAAGCTCGCCGAGGAGGCTAAAGAATCTCGCCCCATGGAAAGCGAGCATCCTGTAGCGGAAATCAACCTCACTAAACTCCCTTTACGAAAATTTGATTATTACAGCGAAAGAAACCTCAATTGTTATTAAAACTGAGGTTTTTTTTTTATATTCGGAAGGTTTAAGAAGATAACTTTTTTATATACAGTTTATAAATTAAGATGATTACATAAATGTAGAGAGAAATTAATGTGATGAATGAACCTGTTGAAACCAAAGATTCGAGATTAAACTGTTTCTCTGTAAAAATCTTTATGACAGGTAAAGTATTATAAGTAGCATTAGAAGTTAACTGATTAAGATATAGTGGCTTCCAAAAGATAATTGCTAAAATAGGAGCAATTCCAGATTGCAATAAACGACCGATTAAATAAGGTTTAATACTTAATTTCACTTCAGAAATAATACTTGCTACTTGAGCTTGTATTGAAAAACCACCAAATCCTAAAATAAAGCTAGTTAAAGCCACTTGCTGCAATAATGTACTATTGCCTAGTTCACTGACCAATTTAGATCCTAAAGTAATTTCAAATAACCCAGATAAAAAAGGTGTAGATAAATTCTGATTAACACTTAAATTTGAAAAACAATATGCAATTATTTTTCCAACATTAGATATAAATCCAATTTCAATCAAAAGCATATTAAGAACAGAAAAAACGATAATAAATCCACCAATCATTAATAATGTCTGTACGGAAGAAGCTATTGCGTCCCCTAATATTTTTCCAATCGGTCTTCTTTCACTTAATCGTTTTTCATGCATAACTTTAAATGCGTATTTAAAGCGGTTAGAATGGATTCTTTCTCTACGAGAGTAGTTAGGTTGGTTTCTTCCATAAAACCTCATAATGAGGCCTACAATAGCATTAGATAAATAATGACTGAGGGCAAGTACGAGACCGACTTTTGGGTTATGAAAAAAACCAACAGATATTGCAACGAAAATGAACAATGGATTAGACGAATTTGTAAATGAATTAAGTCGTTCGGCTTCTAATTTTGTTAATTCCCCATCTTTATATAGTTTAGCAGAAAGTTTTGCACCTGATGGGAATCCCGATGCCATCCCCATTGCCCAAACGAATGCCCCAACACCCGGAACTCTAAATAAAGGTCGCATAATTGGCTCTAAAAATACACCAATAAATTGAACAATTCCAAAGCAGATTAGAAGTTCACTTAAAATGAAAAAAGGAAGGAGCGAAGGAAATACGATTCCCCACCACATATTTAATCCTCTTATTGAACCTTTAAATGCTACCTCTGGATGCAAAATAATCGTTGATGTCAGAAATATGAGTATTAAAAAAATTAGTAAAGTAATGAAGTAATTTTTTTTCACATATAAACCTCCAAAGATAAACTTAAAAAACATATAGATTTTTGTCTAATTGTAGTAAGACCATTGAGTAGGAAATAAGATAGTAATATATGTATAAAAAAAACTTGTACAATTAAATATACGTTGTTGGAATTCAATTTTAGACCAAAGAGTTTAATTGGAGGGGAAACAACTTGGAACCGAAAATTGGTTTAGCATTAGGTTCAGGAGGTGCAAGAGGATTTGCACATGTTGGTGTAATTTCTGTTTTAAAAAAGCATAATATTTCTATAGATCTGATTGCAGGAAGTAGTATAGGTGCTTTAGTTGCTGTTTTATACGGTGCTGGAGCAGATGTGGATCGTCTATATAAAATTGCAAAAGTATTTCAATCTAAATACTATATTGACTATGTTGTTCCAAAAATGGGTTTGATTTCCGGGAACAGAGTTAAAGAGTTGATTAAAGTACTATCATTTGGTAGAAAGCTTGAAGAATTGGATTTGCCAGTGTCGGTAATTGCTACTGATTTATTAACAGGAGAAAAAATTGTTTTTCAAAAAGGAGATATTGCTACTGCAGTCCGAGCGAGTATTTCAATACCGGGAATTTTTGTACCAGAAACATGGAATGGAAGACTTTTAGTTGATGGTGGAGTCATCGATCGTATCCCTGTATCAGTTGTAAAAGAGATGGGGGCGGATTTTATTATTGGAGTAGATGCCTCTCCGATTCAAGTTAGTGGTGAAGTTTCGACGATCTATGACGTAATTATGCAAAGTATTGAAATAATGCAGCATGAACTCGTTAGAAATAGAGAAATTGCATCTAATGTTATGATAAGACCTAAATTAGACCATGTTAATTCTAGAAACTTTACTAACCTTGAAAATGTTATCAAAATAGGTGAAGAAGCTACAGAAAAATTAATACCAGAGATTCTTGAAAAGATTGAGCAATGGAAGGAGAAAAATAGTGATAAAAAGGATCAGAATTCTTAATGTACTATTAGTACTTGGTATTACGCTAATTCTTTTATATTTCATTCCATTACCATACTATATTACAAAACCAGGCTTAGCCGAGCCATTAAGGCCATATGTAAAAGTTGAAGGAGCAAAAAAAGATAAAGGCGAATTTATGCTAACGACCGTAGCAATGGGAAAGGCAAATATCTACTCATATATTGCGACGAAAATTAATGACAATTACCATCTATACAAAATAGATGAAATAAAAGTAAAAGGTGAAAGTGATGAAGATTATCAATTCCGCCAATTAAGATACATGGAAGAGTCAAAGCAAGCTGCGATTTTAAACGCATATAAGCAAGCTAAAAAATCTTATAAAGTAACGGAAAATGGAATAGTAGTCGTATCTGTTTTAAAGGATATGCCAGCCCATAACGTATTAATGCTAGGTGACGTCATCACTAAAATCGACGGGAAAGAAATCCGTACATTAAATGATTTTACCAATACAATAAAAAGTAGAAAACCTGGTACAAATTTTAATTTAGAAGTAAGTAGAAAAGGAAAAATTAAAAACTTTAATATTAAAACAAAAGCTTTTAAAGACGAACCTAATCGTGCAGGAATTGGTGTTTCTATTGCAGAAAATTTAGATCTAACTACAAATCCAAAAGTTAAAATAAATTCAGAAGAGATAGGTGGACCTTCAGCGGGGCTTATGTTTGCACTAGAAATTTATGATCAATTAAAAGAAGAAAATTTAGCAAAAGGTCATGAAATAGCTGGTACTGGAACAATTGATATAAATGGAGTCGTTGGTCCGATCGGAGGAATATCTCAAAAAATAATTGCAGCATCTGATTCGGGGGCAGAGATTTTCTTTGCACCAAATGAGAACGGTAAAAAGAAATCAAATTATAATGAGGCTGTAAAAAGTGCGAAAAAACATGACTTGAAAATGAAAATAATACCAATTGATACATATGACCAAGCAATTCATTATCTTGAAAAGTTAAAGACAAAAAAATAAATTTGATTAGAATAAGGTAAATGATAAAAAATGGCAGGATATAGGGTGAGAATACCTATACCTGCCATTTTTTCTTTCTAATGCTTCTGGAAAATACTTAAGATCTACTAAATTGACTACTTTTTTCATCATAAATAATTGGATAAAGCGAATATTCGGTTTTTATTAATTTTTGTTGATTGTTTAATGAAAGCATCGAAGTATAAGTATGAGTTGCTTTCAAATCAGTACTTAGTTCTTTTTGATTTTGCTGATTAATAGTCGTGTAAATTGGTAATTCAATTAATTTTTTTTTGCTATTTAAATAAGTTTTACCCATTGAACTCATACCAAGTAAACGAATATATGGAACTCGATCTTTCTCTAATATTGCTGACATTTCCTTTTTTGATGTATTTGTTAAGATATGTGTCAGCAATCTTTGAATTCGAGTCCAAGTATATCTCTTTGTTTTTATTGTTGTCATTAACTCTTCAAAATTAAGACAGTTTAATACAGAATGTAAGACTCTTCTTTCTAAACCTTCGACAGCTTCGTAAATTTCTTCCAGTTCTTCTTTAGTTGAAGTCATTAATTTATATTTCAAAAAAGGTAAATATTCATTCCAAGAATGAAGGGTACCATACTCGTTTATGTATTCCTCAATTGAATCTTTCGTAAAACTTGGAACAAAGTCAGAAATCGATTGATTGTCGCCTTTTAAAATTTTTCTAATTGCTGTAGCGCTAGCGATACTTTGATGATTGGTATCTTCATCATGATAATTTGCAGCTATTCGCTGAATCGTTCGACCTTCCATTTTACTATCAAAATGTTCAATAGCTTCTAAATAATGTATTCCTAAAATATTATTTGGAAGTGAAACATCTAGCTTTGATGTTTCAAGATTTTTTTGTAAAGCAGTGCTATATGCAGCAGGATAACTTAGCCCTTCATCAAGAAAAGTACGTATACTTGAATTGATTGAAGAAGTAAGCTGCTTCTTTTGTTTGATTAACTCGTAAAATGTCTCAATTTTACCCTCTTCACTTCCAAAACAAACATAATCACATTTTAAAGAATCTAGGATTGAAATAGCTCCTTTGGCAAAGATGCTAGCGTGTTGAGTCGAATAGCTATAAGGTAATTCAATAACAAGATCTGCACCTGCTTGTAAAGCCAACTTTGTTCGTACATGCTTTGGAACGACTGCTGGCTCGCCTCTTTGTAAAAATTGACCACTCATTACTGCAATAACAACATCAGCATTTGTACTTATTTTAGAACTAGTTAAGTGAAAAACATGACCATTATGTAATGGGTTATACTCTACTACCACACCAACCGAACGCAGGGAAATGCACCTCCAATATTTACTGATTTCACGAATTTATACATTTAGAATACCAGTATTGAGAAATAATTCGCAACCTAGTGTGAATTGTATTGAATTTTATTGTGGAAAATAATATATTAGATAGGTTACATATAAGAAGCAAGGTCAAGGATTTTAGGGGAAAGCTAGTAACCAAGTCTAAAACTTTTAGTAAATTTTTCGACTTATGCTTGTCGGAAATTACATCGAAGCAGTAGATTATGATGTCTAGTTCCACAAGCTAGCTCTTCGGTAATATTCCATTAATCTTCGAAGTGGAAAGAGCGCCACTTCTTCAGCTGAATGGAGATATTCCCCAAAAAGAAGCAGAAAAGATGTCTAGCTCCGGCTCCTAACTCCTCGAGGTCATAAGCCAATTTTCGTCTAAGATT
>NZ_JBHXLC010000003.1:0-312521 GCF_042721555.1 Gottfriedia sp. NPDC058432 | reverse complement strand
TTAGGTCAAAGAAGTATGTTGTGATGTCTAGTTGCACAAGCTAGCTCTTCGGTAATATTCCATTAATCTTCGAAGTGGAAAGAGCGCCACTTCTTCAGCTGAATGGAGATATTCCCTTCAGAGCTGGGCAAGCTTGTTCCACATTTCAATAGTGTAAAGAAAAAATATTGACAAGTGATTATAAAGAATATATAATTTTCATTGTTGCCTTGAGGTGGTTTATTTATGAAATGGTCAGTGCACCAGTTGCAGAAATTAAGACATAAAGGTTTAAATTTAGATGAGACAATTGATGTAAGTCAAATAAAGGAACGTAATACTGATATTCGAGAGGTTGCTCCAATTCGAGTTACTGGACGAGTTGATTTTGGAACGAACCGATATACGTTTCATTTAACAATAACTGGATATTTAATTTTACCTTGTGTAAGAACATTAGTTGATGTAAAATATCCTTTGTCGATTACCACAACAGAAACATTTTTTACAACATCAGAATGGAAAAGTGAAGATGAGAATTTTCACATCCTAGAGGGTGACGTGTTAGACTTAACCCCAGTGATTGAGGAATGTATTTTAGCTGAGATTCCAATGCAGGTTTATGCAGAGGATATTGAGGGGAAAGAAACAGCTCCAACGTCAGGAACAGATTGGGAAGTTAGGGAACATGTCGAAGTAGAGCAAAAAATTGACCCTCGACTTGCTGGATTAGCAAAATTTTTTGACAAACAAGATAATTGAGAAGTACCGGATAACCGGCTTCATAACAAACACTCACTTTAAGGAGGTGGGATCAATGGCAGTACCTGCAAGAAGAACGTCCAAAACTGTAAAAAGAAAGCGTCGTACGCATTTTAAATTAGCGGTACCTGGAATGGTTGAATGCCCAAACTGTAGCGAATTAACATTAGCACACCGCGTATGTAAATCATGCGGACACTACAAAGGAAAACAAGTACTTAGCAAATAAGCTAGTCTTTGAATGAGCACATAGGAAACTATGTGCTTTTCCTTTTGCCTTTAAACCTCGTTTGTCTGTCTTTATACGATCAAATCCTCTAAAGTCATGCTTCCTCTTACCTCTGCCCATTTCAATTCCTGTATAGTATAATAAAAACTAATAGGAAACTAGGTAAAGAGAGAGGGATTCCAATGTCTGAAGTAATTACTTATCAAAGAGATGAAATAGATTATATATTTTTAAATAGGCCTAATTACGGGAATTGTATTGATGAAAATACTGTAGAAAAACTTTCTGAAATTATCCGGGAAATCCGAATGAAATCCCAAAGTAAACTAGTTGTTTTAACTGGGGAAGGTATGAAATATTTTTGTACCGGTGGGGATTTAAACACAATCTTAAAGTTTAAAAATAATTTAAGTGGATTGGAATCTTTTAATCTAAAAATGTGTGAATTGATATATCAAATAGCGATGTTACCTCAAATTACAATCTGTTTTATTAATGGTTATGCTTTAGGTGGTGGCTGCGAACTCGCTAGTGCATTCGATTTTAGATACGCGAGTCATAATGCAAAAATAGGATTTATTCAAGGTAGAATGGGAATCCCAACTTCATGGGGTGGAGGTACCATACTTCAAGAAAAAATGAGTCATCAAGATTGGATTACTTTACTATCATCCTCTAATATTTACACCGCATTTCAAGCTAAGAAGATCGGCTTTATACATGAACTATCAAAAGATTTAACAAGTTTACATAATGAAAGTTTTATAAGTTTAGCTCGAAGTATTCCAGCACAAATCCATCATCAAAATAAAAAAATACTTATTCGCAAATGGACCGAGCAAAATCTTAAGAGAAGAATGGAAGAAGAAGTTTTTTCAGCTATGCCACTTTGGTTTTCAGATGAACATATAAAAAATATCGAACAATTTACAAAAAAATTGGAAAAGTAATCTTCTACCTTCATTTTTTTGTGCATATGAATTAGTAAAATCTGCTTATTGCATAAGAAAATTGGAGGGGATTGCAAATGGTTGCAAATCGCCAGGATGCATGGACAAAAGATGAAGATAACTACTTAGCTGAAGTAGTTTTAAAAACCATAAATGAAGGGTCAACTCAATTAATGGCATTTAAAGTTGTAGCAAAGAACCTATCAAGGACAGCTGCTGCTTGTGGTTACAGATGGAATTCTTTTGTTAGAAAGTTCTATAAAGAAGAGATTGAAAAAGCAAAAAATAGTAGTAAAAAACAAGCTGTTCCTTCTAATGAAGTAGAACCAACGCGTGATTTGGAAACAATTACGAATCAGACTCATGAAGATGCTACAACAGAAAAAGGTCATTCCGAAATAACTTTTGAGTCAGTATATAAATTCCTTGAATATTTGAGATTAAAAGTTGATGCCGGTGGACGAATTAAAGATATACAATCTCTAGAAAAAAAGCTATTGAAATATAAGCAAGAAAACGAACAATTGAAAATTGAAAAGCAACAACTAGTTGAAAAACTAAATGAGCTGCAAAATGAATATGAACATTTATTTGATTTTCTAGATCAAAAACGAAAAATTGTAAATGTTAGTTCTAAAAATGACACGAAGGTAAAATAAAAAGAAAAAACTCAACATCTCCAAAAGGGGTGTTGAGTTTTTTGTCTTTATTTATTTTCAGGTTTCCAAATGACGAATTCAGAATCTGCCTCAATGAAACGTTGCTTTTTCCAAAATTCATTTGAATTTGCTCTTGGTATAGTTTTAATTGTTTTCTTAAAGGATTTAGCGAAATTTACTAATTCTTTTCCGTACCCATTCTTTTGATAATAAGGTAGAACTTCCATCTTATTTATTTCAATTATTTCTTCATTATTTTCACTATGTGTATATAAACTCATTCGGGCAATAAGTGCCTTGCCTAAATATATACCATAGAAAGGAGATTGAAACTCGTTGTCAATTAAATTTGATTCAAGATCTTCAAGCATTGATAGCTCTTGTAAACCGTAACCGGAAAATTGCTGAAATTGTTCAAGTGTTTTAAAATTTATTTGTAAACGTTCTATCTTGATGTTCAAAAAAGCTCCCCCTTAAAAAGAATGTAAATTTTTAATATTTTAAATATAATTATATCGTACAATTAAATTTAAAAAAAGATAGATTAGGTGTAAATTTATTATCAAAAAGATAATAATGGAAAAATAATTTTTCGAATGGAGAAATCAATGAAAATAGGAATAATTGGTGGTGGTGCCGTCGGTCTTCTTACAGCATCGTATTTGTATCAAAATAAACATAATGTTACATTGTTTACGAGAACAGAAGAACAGGCAGATCTTATAAATAACTTAGGTGTTATACTTTCAGTAGATGAAAAAACGAAACAAATGTGTATAACAGCAAAAAAATTATTACCTAAAATAAACACGTTCGATCTCTTAATTGTTTGTGTTAAGCAATATCATTTAAATGAAATCGTAAACACGTTAAATCAATATGAGGGGGAGAATATATTATTTCTCCAAAATGGAATGTCTCATATTGAAATCGTTAAAAATTTACCAATTTCAAATTGCTTTATAGGAATAGTTGAACATGGTGCATTAAAAACTTCTCCAAATGAAATAACACATACAGGTAAAGGTATTATTCGAATTGGACAAATAAAAGGGGAAATAGATGCACTAAATCATTTATCGAGTCTACATACAGTTGAGTTTCCAATCAAAAGCCAAGATGATTGGGAATATATAATAAAACAAAAGTGTTTAATAAATTGTATTATTAACCCCTTAACGTCTATATTGAACGTTCGAAATGGTGAATTAATCACTAATGAGTATTTTAAACCAATTTGTAAATTATTATTTAATGAGGTTGCAACGATCCTAGATTTAAATAACCAAAGTGAGTGGGATAAAGTAGTAGAAATATGTGAGAAAACTAAAGAGAACTACTCATCAATGAATCGAGATTTATTTCACGGTAGACAAACAGAAATTGAAAGTATGCTAGGATTTGTTAAAAAATTGGCAATTAATAAAAATATAAATGTACCGACAATTGAACTTGTGTACAATAGTATAAAAGGACTTGAGAAGAAAAAGGGGTAATTCTTTTTGGAAAAATTTTTCATTTTCTTTATTTCGCTATTAATTGAATTTCCGATTTTTTCTACAATATTTATCTATATGTTTTTAAAATTATTTTTTAAAAATAACAAGCGTAAACTTTTGCTTTTTACGTTAGATTTATCTACAATTCTATATATTAGTTCATTTTATTTTGTATTAAATATGATTTTTCCAACTGCAACAGGTTGGATATTAATTAATTTATTATTGGTTATCTTATTTATTAGTATTATTCTTCAATGGAAAGCAAAAAGAGATATTCGGTTTACTAAGCTACTAAAAGGTTTTTGGAGAATGTCATGTATTCTGTTTATTATTCTTCATTGTATTACTGTATTGGCTGGTTTAGTTTTAAAAATAACTGAGTATAATGCCTAATTGAAGAGCGAGAGAGGAAGTTCGTAATGCAAATTAGTACAGTCCATTTAGACGGGCAAAATAAATTGCTTAATGATTTTGTAAATGGAAATGAAGTAATTTCTTCTTTCTTTGGTGAAAATCCATTAGTAAAGGAAGAAATGGAATATAGAATTAAAAATGTAATGGAACGTTCTTATAATCGCACAGGATTAGTTAATGCACTCGAGAAGTTTCATCATAAGCATCATGCAAGTAATGAATCACTAGAAAATGTGAAAAAATTACTTAATAAAGATTCATTTGTTGTAATTGGTGGACAACAAGCTGGCTTATTAACTGGCCCATTGTATTCCATAAATAAAATTATTTCAATTATTCAATTGGCAAAGAAATATGAAAAAGATCATGGTCTAACAGTTGTCCCGGTATTTTGGATTGCTGGTGAAGACCACGATATAGATGAAATAAACCATATTCATACAATTGAGAACAATACAGTGAAAAAACAGACCTTTTATCAAAAAACGACTTATTCTCATGCTGCTTCTAAAACAGAATTAGATCAACAGGAGATGAAAAAGTGGATTGATAAAATCGTTAAAACGTTTGATGAAACGAATTATTCGAAGGAATTACTTGAAGAACTATATTCGATGATTGAGCAATCTACTACTTACGTAGATTTTTTTGCGAAGATTATTTTTAAATTGTTCCAAAAAGAAGGACTTGTCTTAGTTGATGCCGATGATCCGAATGTCCGAGAGTTGGAGTCATCTTTGTTTAGTGAAATGGTTCAAAAGCAAGATATCGTAAGAGGGGTTTTAAAGGATACAAAAAGCAGGTTAATAAAATCTGGGTACCACGAAACACTTCAAATTTCGGAACAGAGCATTCATCTTTTTTACCATAGTAATGAAGGTAGACAGTTACTTGAAGTGTCTGAAAATGAAGAGGTTTTTCAAACGAAAAATAAAAATTATCAATTTTCTAAGCATGAGTTGATCAAAATAGCGAATGAACAGCCAGAGTTATTAAGTAATAATGTTGTTACTAGACCAGTCATGCAAGAGTATTTATTTCCTACATTAGCATTTGTCGGGGGCCCAGGTGAAATTGCTTATTGGGCGGAGCTAAAGGACATTTTTAATTTATTTGACCTTGAAATGCCACCTGTGTTTTTAAGACATATGTTTACTATTTTTGAAAGAAATATCGTATCAGCTTTAAAAGATTTTTCATTAGATATTAATGATGTACTGAAAACTTCATTAGAAGAAAAGAAGGTTGAATGGATTAAAAATCAAGTGAAACTAGACTATAAAGAAGTGTTTAGTCATGCAAAAAAATCTTTAGAAGAACTGCATAAACCTCTTCAAGATGTAACGAAAAAAGTTACACCTAATTTAAAGGATTTTTCTATTAAGAATTATATAAAGATAGAAGAACAAATTCTACTTTTAGAACGAAAAATAGAAGAATCAATTTTAAAGCAAAATGAAGAGCAGATCACAAAGTGGAATCGAATCATCTGTTCAATTTCTCCAAATGGGAGACCTCAAGAAAGAACACTAAATATTCTCTACTATATTAATAAATATGGTTTTGATTTTGTTCATGAACTTTGTGATTTAGAACTATCATGGGATTACGCTCATCAAATCGTAAAAATTTAAGCCTATAATCAAAAATATTGCTTTTATTAATATAGATAGTTGTTTTTTATAGGGAACAAACATTGAAATAAGCTGAATTTTATAATAAAAATGAAATCCTGCTGCACTGCTAGCAGGATTTTTTCGTTTTTTAAAGAATTTTTTAGAAAAGGTGGTAAGAAGTGGGGGAATGTGGTAAGTTTGTGTTAGAAAGTGGGGGAATAGGATGTTTATCGGTGAATATCAACATAATATCGATGTAAAAGGACGTCTTATTATACCTTCTAAATTTCGAGACAAGCTTGGTGAAAACTTCATTGTTACAAGAGGTTTGGATCAATGCTTATTTGGTTATTCAATGGCCGAATGGAGTTTAATTGAAGACAAACTGCGCACACTACCACTAACTAAAAAAGATGCGAGAGCATTTACCCGTTTTTTCTTCTCAGGGGCAATGGAATGTGAGATGGATAAGATGGGGAGAATTAATATAACACCTAACTTACGCAGTTATGCAAAATTAGAAAAAGAATGTGTAGTAGTTGGTGTTACAAATCGTATTGAGATTTGGGATTTATCAACTTGGAATACATATATGAATGAATCAGAAGAGTCATTTGGTGAGTTAGCCGAAAACTTAATCGGATTTGACTTTTAAAAATTAACAAATTGAAAGTAGTGAAAGCATCATGTTTGAACATATTACGGTTTTATTAAAAGAAACTGTTGATTCTTTAGATATTAAGGAAGACGGCATTTATGTAGATTGTACTCTTGGCGGTGGAGGTCATAGTGAATACTTACTATCTCAACTTTCATCTAAGGGCAAATTAATTGCTTTTGACCAAGATGAAACAGCAATAAGACATGCAAAAGAGCGATTGAATAAATATGAGAAACAATTAACAATTGTAAAAAGTAATTTTAAACATATAAAAGAAGAACTCCATAATTTAGGAATTTATGAAGTTGATGGCATCTTATTTGACTTAGGTGTTTCTTCGCCACAATTAGATGTAGCTGAACGCGGATTTAGTTTTCATCAAGACGCACCTCTTGATATGCGTATGAATCAAGAACAAACATTATCAGCATATGAAGTCGTAAATGACTGGCCATATGAGCAACTTGTGAAAATATTTTTCCGATATGGAGAAGAGAAATTCTCTAAACAAGTTGCTAGAAGGATTGAAGAGTTAAGAGCTAAGAAGCCGATTGAAACCACTTTTGAGTTAGTTGAAATCATTAAAGATGCAATACCTGCACCTGCAAGAAGAACAGGTGGACATCCTGCTAAAAGAATTTTTCAAGCAATTCGTATAGCTGTAAATGATGAACTAGGTGTATTTGAAGAAGCTCTAAAAGATGCAATTACGCTTATAAAACCAAAAGGAAGAATTAGTGTAATAACATTCCATTCATTAGAGGATCGTATTTGTAAAACGATTTTTAAAGAAGCTAGTTCGCTTCCACCGTTACCACCAGGTTTACCAATTATTCCAGATGAGTTTAAACCTAAGTTAAAACTAGTGACAAGAAAGCCGCTTTTACCAACAGATGAAGAAGTCGAATTTAATAAACGAGCAAGATCTGCAAAGCTAAGGGTTGCAGAAAAATTATAAGGAGGGAAAATAATGAGTAATTTGGCTAGAAAGCTACAACAAACACAAGTTACTGATTTACAACAAAGACCTTCTAACAAGAAAAAACATAAGAAAGTATCAAAAATTACACCTTTTGAAAAAATACTTTACTTAGTATTTCTTTTTGCATGCTTCTTTATGGGGACAAAAATCATTAAAACCCAAGCGGAAATATATGATACAAACTTAAAAATTCAAAATGTGAAAAATGAAATTGCAAATGGAAAACAGCGTAACTCTGAGCTGAAAATGAAGATTGATGAATTAAGCACATATGAGAGAATATGGCAAAAAGCAAAAGAGTTAGGTTTAAATATTGATAGTAATAACGTAAAGTTTACCGACACTAGCAAGTAGGAGATTATGATATGAGTAAGAAAAAAAATAAATACACAAATTATGGTATTCGTTGGTTTTTTATTGCTACTTTAGTCTTTTTTATCTCCCTTGTTGCTAGACTTTCTTATATTCAATTATCAAACACAGTAGAAGGTAAAAATTTAAAAGTATATGCTGATGAGAATTACAATACATCTCAAAAAATTCCTGCTAAAAGAGGAACAATATATGACTCAAATGGGGTTCCACTAGCGGAAGAGGTGACAGCATACACTGTTTCGGCCGTTCTAGATCCAAGTGCATCAAAAAACTCTAAAGTGAAAAGACATGTCGTAGACAAAGAAAAAACCGCAAGTGAATTAGCACCAATTTTAGGTATTGATGAATCGGATCTTTTAGCGAAATTAGGTAAACCAAAATATCAAGTTGAATTAGGACCAGGTGGAAGAAATATTTCTCAAAGCAAAAAAGAACAAATTGAGAAATTAAAGCTACCTGGTATTGTTTTTACTCCTTCACAGCAACGTTATTATCCAAATGGTGTTTTTGCATCCCATACTTTGGGTTACACAAATATAAATGATAATGGCGAATTAATTGGAGAAATGGGATTAGAAAAATCATTAAATACTGAGTTAACTGAACAGGATGGTAAAAGAAGCTTTTTACGTGATCGAAAAGGCAATATATTACCATATGTAAATGAAAAGGTTATTCCTCCGCACAACGGTGATGATGTGTATTTAACAATAGATACAAAGATTCAAAGTTTACTAGAAGACGCAATGACGAGCGTTGAAAAAAAATATGAGCCAGAAAAAATTATGGCAATCGTTTCTGACCCAAAAACAGGTAAAATCCTTGCGATGAGTAATCGTCCTAGCTTCAATCCGAATCTTCATGACATTACAAACTATACGAATGACCCGATTTCATATGCATTTGAAGCAGGTTCTACGATGAAAATATTCACTTTAGGTGCTGCAATGAATGAAGGAGTTTATAATGGAAATGAATATTTCCAATCAGGTCGATATAAAGTACCAGGTGGAGGCACTGTCCATGACGTAAATCGAAACGGATGGGGATCAATTACTTTTGATGAGGGGATTCAAAGGTCTTCAAACGTAGGAATTTCGATTCTACTTAATGAAAAAATAGGTGCAGATCGATTTTTACAATATTATAAAAACTTTGGATTTACACAAAAAACTAATATTAATCTTCCAGGTGAATCAAGTGGTAAATTAGTATTTAATTATCCACTTGAAAAAACTACAACTGCTTTTGGACAAGGATCTACAGTAACTGGAGTTCAAATTATCCAAGCTGCAAGTGCTATTGCTAACAATGGGAAAATGATGAAGCCTTATCTTGTTGACAAAATTGTCGAGCATGATACGAATAAAGTTATTAAAGACTATAAATCTCAGGTTGCTGGTAATCCAATTACAGAAGAAACAGCAAAAAGAGAGAGAGCGTTATTAGAAACAGTTATTACTGCGCCACACGGAACAGGGCATAACTATGCGATTGAAGGCTACTCAGTAGCAGGTAAAACTGGTACTGCCCAAGTTGTTGACGATCACGGGAAATATCTTAAAGGACGTGGTCAAAATCTATTTTCATTTATCGGTATGGCACCAGCAGATAATCCTAAATTGGTTGTTTATGTAGCAATGCTTCGTCCAAAACTTGAAGCGACTGAAATCGGTTCAGACGGTGTTTCTGAAATATTTAGAACTGTGACTAAAGGCGCATTAGAGTATATGAAGGTTGAGCCAGTTGAAAATGCAAAGGTAGATAAATTAATCGATAAAGAAAGTATTGAGATTCCGAATTTGAAAGGTCTAACCTTAGATGAAGCAAAATCTTTAGCTGTATCTGAAGGATTGAAACCAGTATTATTAGGTAATGGGTTAGAAGTTACTGGACAATCAATTAAGTCCAAAACTCAAGTTGTTAGAGGTACTAAAATCTATCTCAAGACAAATGGTACAAATACGATGCCGTCAATCGTTGGTTGGTCAAAATCGGATGTTAATCGTTTAGGTAAATTATTTAAGCTGAAAATCTCTTCAAAAGGATCTGGTTTCGTAACGAGTCAGAGTATTAAAGAGGATTCAGAGCTACGGGATAATGATTATTTAACAATTGAATTAGCGAAACCGAATGGATCTACCAAAGAAAATACTGATGTAAAAGATGGCACTGATGTAAATGGAGATGGGCAAGAGTAAAAAGGTTGAAGTAAGAATCAATTAAATAAAAATTATAATAGGCCTTCCTAGGACAATACAAAGCTAGGAGGTCTATTGTAATTGGTACAAGCATATATTGAAACGAACATAATGTAGAGGAGTGTTCGTTTCGATGCGAGTATCTAATGTAACAGTTCGAAAACGATTATTTTTTGTATTCATTGGTGGTTTATTGATTTTTTCTATTATTGCAACAAGGCTTGGTTATGTACAATTTGCGATGGGTGATCTTTTAACTGAGCGAGCGAAAAACTCGTGGAGTCGAGACATTCCATTTGAACCGAAGCGTGGTGAAATTTTAGATCGTAATGGTGTTGCTCTTGCTACTAATAAAAGTGCTCCATCTGTATTAGTCGTTCCTAGGCAAATTAAAGATCCTAAAGCAGCGACTGAGAAACTTGCCCCAATTTTAAAAATCTCCGAAGTAAAACTTTATAAGATTTTAACGAAAAGATCTAGTATGGAACACATTCGTACAGAAGGTATTAAAATTACAAATGAGAAAGCTAAACAAATCCGAGATCTTAACATAGCTGGTGTTTACATAGCAGAGGATTCTAAAAGATATTATCCATTTGGTGACTATCTTTCTCATGTTTTAGGTTTTGCAGGAATTGATAATCAAGGTTTAAATGGATTAGAACTTTATTATGACAAGCAATTAAGTGGTGAAAAAGGTAGTGTACAATTTTATTCTGACGCTAAGGGACAAAGAATGCCCAATATTGCAGACGACTATATTCCGCCGATTAATGGTTTAAACTTAAAATTAACTGTAGATTCGCGTATACAAACAATTCTTGAACGAGAAATGAATAATGCGACAGCTCAATATAATCCTGATTCAATGATTGGAATTGCGATGAATCCGAATACGGGAGAAATACTGGCAATGAGTAGTCGTCCAAGCTTCAATCCTACTAATTTTAAAAATGTTTCTCCTGAAGTATATAATCGAAATTTACCTGTTTGGTCAAATTATGAGCCAGGTTCAACCTTTAAGATTATCACACTCGCAGCAGCATTAAATGAAGGGTTAGTAGATTTGAATAAAGACACTTTTTATGATGATGGGGCTGCTGAAGTAGCTGGAGCTCGTTTGCGTTGTCATAAAAGAGGTGGACATGGCTCCCAGACATTCTTAGAGGTAGTTCAAAATTCATGTAATCCAGGATTTGTAGAATTAGGTAATCGCTTAGGAGAAGATCGTCTATTTAAATATATTCGTAATTTTGGTTTCGGCCAAAAAACAGGAATTGATTTACAAGGTGAAGGCTCAGGAATTTTATTCAGTATGGATCGAGTCGGTCCAGTTGAAGCAGCAACAACTGCTTTTGGTCAAGGTGTATCAGTTACACCAATTCAGCAAGTTGCAGCAGTATCAGCTGCTATTAATGGGGGAATTCTTTACCAACCTTATATCGCTAAAGAGTTTGTAGATCCGGTTACAAACGAAGTAGTAAGTCGTAAAACACCAATATCAAAAAGACGAGTGATCTCTCCTGATACATCTAAAAAGGTACGATTAGCTCTAGAAAGTGTTGTTGCACAAGGTACTGGTAAAGGTGCATTTGTGGAAGGGTATCGTGTTGGAGGTAAAACTGGAACAGCTCAAAAAGTTAAAGATGGACGATATGATGATAGTAGCTTTATCGTTTCGTTTGTAGGCTTTGCACCGGCAGACAATCCTCAAATAGTGGTATATATTGCAGTTGATAATCCAAAAGGCACTGTTCAATTTGGGGGAGTTGTAGCTGCCCCAATAGTAGGGAATATTATTCGTGATAGTATGCAAGTTTTAGGCGTACCACCAAGAAAAAATCAAATCCCAAAAAAATTCGTATATGGTGATACACCAACATATGAAGTACCAAATTTAATTGGTTTGGAGAAAAAAGATTTGCAACCTTTGCTAGATACTTTTACTATTGAATATAGTGGCAGTGGAAATATTGTCGTTGACCAAGCACCAAAAGCAGGTGTTAAACTAAAAGAAGGTTCTAAAATTAGAATTTATTTAGGAACGAAAGAAGAAACTAAATCTAAGACTAAAGATAAAAAATGATTTAGTGTAAACGAAAGGAATTACTATGAAACTTTATACTTTACTATCAAGATTAAAGCCTTTAGTGAATCTTCCAGTTGAAAATCCGGAAATCACTGGGGTTGAAATGGATTCAAGAAATGTAAAACCAGGTTATTTATTTATCTGTATCGAGGGGTATACAGTTGATGGCCACAAGTACGTAAATCAAGCGATTGAAAACGGCGCAGTAGCAATACTTGCACAAAAACCAATTGAATCGAATGTTCCAGTAGCTTATGTGAAAGACACAAATCGTTCGATGGCTGTTATTGGTAATGCCTTTTATGAAAACCCAACTCACAAACTAAATCTAGTTGGTATTACTGGTACGAATGGTAAGACCACAACTTCATATATTATTGAAGAGATTGTTAAACACAATAAGAAAAAAACTGGTGTTATTGGCACAATTGGAATGAAAATTGGAGAAGAGATTTTTGAAACAAAAAATACAACTCCTGATAGTTTAACTTTACAATCAATGTTTGCAAAAATGGTTGATGCAAATGTGGATACTGCAGTTATGGAAGTTTCTTCACATGCATTACATTTAGGGCGTGTTCATGGTTGTGAATATGATATTGCTGTTTTTACAAATCTATCACAAGATCACTTAGATTATCATGGAACGATGGAAGAATATAAAAAAGCTAAAGGTATATTATTCTCTCAATTAGGTAATAGCTTCTCAACGCAAAAACCTAAATTTGCAATCCTAAATAATGATGATCCTGCTTCTGATGAATATATGAAGTTTACGCAAGCTAATTTAATTACTTATGGTTTAAGTCAAGAAGCTGACTTGTTTGCTGATGAAATTGAATTAACGAATGCTGGTACTAGATTCACTTTACATTTCTTAAATAAACAATATGTTGTAGTAATGAATCTAATTGGAACATTTAACGTATATAATGTGTTAGCTGCAATCGGTGCAGGAATCGCATTAAATATCGAAATGGAGACAATCCTAGACGCTGTAGCAACAATTGAAGGTGTACCAGGACGTTTCCAAGCAGTTAATGCTGGTCAAGATTTTACAGTTATTGTAGACTATGCCCATACACCAGATAGTTTAGAAAATGTATTAAATACTGTTAAGCAATTTGCAAAAAATGATATATTTACTGTTGTTGGTTGTGGTGGAGATCGTGATCGAACAAAACGTCCACTAATGGGTAAGATTGCAGCGGATCTTTCAACTAAAGCGATCTTTACATCTGATAACCCAAGAACAGAAGACCCAACCTTAATTTTAGAAGACATGAAACGCGGATTAGAGCATAATAATATTACGGTAATAGAAGATCGTAAAAAAGCTATAACATTTGCGATTCAAAATGCAAAAAAACATGATATTATTGTTATTGCAGGTAAAGGTCATGAGACATATCAGATTGTAGGAACGAATGTTTCACATTTTGATGATGTTGAAGAAGCTAAAGAAGCTATTTTGCAAAGAAGAGGATAATATCCTCTTCTTTGTAATGTGAAAAATTGATTTCATAATTCTTTTTAAAAGAATTAAACTATTAAGTAAACAACAAAGAAGAGAACTTAGAAAGGAGGGCGTATAATGCTAGAACCGTCAATTTTAGTTGCTATGATTACAGCATTTATCATTGCAGTCATTTTATCGCCTATTTTTATACCGTACTTAAGAAAACTTAAATTTGGACAGAGTATTCGAGACGAAGGTCCACAATCTCATAAAAAGAAATCAGGAACCCCAACAATGGGTGGGATTATCATATTAATTGCTTTAAGTTTATCTGCACTTTTAATTTCTATGTATTTTGATGTTTTATCAACACGTACATATGTATTATTATTTGTCACAATTTGTTTTGGAGTAATTGGATTTTTAGATGACTATATAAAGGTTGTTAAAAAAAGAAACCTAGGACTAACATCTAAACAAAAATTCATTTGCCAAGTTATTGTTTCAATCATTGTCTTTTTTGCAATCCGTGCTATGGGAATCTCTACATCTATTTCTATACCAGGAACAAATTATTCATTTGATTTAGGCTTTATCTATGTATTATTAATTATCTTTATGCTTGTTGGTACTTCTAACGCTGTAAACTTAACAGATGGATTAGATGGACTTGTGTCAGGTACAGCAGCAATCGCATTTGGTGCATATGCAGTTCTTGCTTATAACCAACACCAGCTTGATGTTGCAATATTTTCAATCGCAGTTGTAGGAGCTGTATTAGGTTTCTTAGTATTTAATGCACACCCTGCAAAAGTCTTTATGGGAGATACGGGCTCATTAGCATTAGGTGGAGCGTTAGCTGCCATTGCAATCGTAACACACTTAGAAATTTTACTTGTTATTATTGGTGGTATATTTGTAATTGAAACATTATCAGTAATGATTCAAGTTGCATCTTTTAAAGCAACAGGTAAAAGGGTATTTAAAATGAGTCCTTTGCACCATCATTATGAATTATCTGGATGGACAGAATGGCGTGTAGTTGTAACATTTTGGTTTGTAGGATTACTTTTTGCATTATTAGGAATCTATATTGAGGTGTGGATGTAATTGAATAACGTATCGAACTTTCAAAATAAAAATGTATTAGTATTAGGAATGGCAAAGAGCGGTTATGCAGCCAGTAAATTATTAAAAAAATTAGGTGCGACTGTAACTGTAAATGATCGAACTCCATTTGAACAAAATGAAATTGCACAAAAGTTAAAAAGTGAAGGTTTTAACGTAGTTTGTGGTGATCATCCACTATCATTATTAGATAATCAACCATTTTGTATCGTTAAAAATCCAGGAATTCCATATACGAATCCTTTATTAATCGAAGCTGTAAAGCGTAATATTCCGATTTATACGGAAATAGAGCTTGCCTATTTAATAAGTGAAGCACCATTTATCGGAATTACAGGATCAAATGGGAAAACAACAACCACAACTTTAGCATTAAATATGTTACAAGAAGGCAATAAAAAACCACTTGTTGCAGGAAATATTGGTACTGTTGCATGTGAAGTTGCTGAAAGTGCAAATGAAGAAAATATTATTGTAACTGAACTTTCTTCATTTCAATTGATGGGAATCCAAAGTTTCCGTCCAAAAATTTCATTAATCACAAATATTTTTGAAGCTCATTTAGACTATCACGGTACAAAGGATGAGTATATTAGGGCAAAAGCCAATATATTTAAAAATCAAACAGAAAATGATTTTGCTGTCGTTAATTTTGATGATGAGAATGTAATGGCAATGGCTACTCAAATTAGAGCTAAAATTATTCCATTCTCTACAACTAAAATTGTGCAAGATGGTGCATATGTTCAAAATGGCTTTGTTTACTTTAAAGAGAAAAAAGTTATTGAAGTTGAAAAAATTGTCTTACCGGGTAAACATAACTTAGAAAATATATTAGCAGCAGTAGCGATTTCTAAGCTACTTGATGTTGAAAATGATGCGATTGAAAAGGTATTAACAACTTTCACTGGTGTAGAGCACCGACTTCAGTTTGTTACTGAAATAAATAATAGAAAGTTTTATAACGATTCAAAAGCTACTAATATTTTAGCAACACAAAAAGCAATTTCTTCTTTCCAAAAACCAGTCATTTTATTAGCTGGTGGATTAGATCGAGGAAATGGCTTTGACGATTTAATTCCTTATTTTAAAAATGTAAAAAAAATGGTCACTTATGGTCAAACAGCAGATAAATTAATTGAATCAGCAGAAAAAGCAGGAATGAAAGCAGTAAAATCGGTAGATAATGTTGAAGATGCTGTAAATGAAGCATTCGCTCATTCAGAAGTTGGAGATATTATTTTATTGTCACCTGCTTGTGCAAGCTGGGATCAATTTAAGACTTTTGAAGAACGTGGTAATAAATTTATACAAGCAGTGCATAAATTAATGTAAGGCTTGTTTAATTCAAAAGTTGAGGTGTATTTAAGTGCCAACAAAGAAAAATAGTCCTGACATGATTCTTGTTCTCGTTACGCTATCATTATTAACAGTAGGTATGATTATGGTTTACAGTGCTAGTGCAATATGGGCATCGTATAAGTTTCATGATTCGTTCTTTTTTGCTAAACGGCAATTATTATTTGCTGGGGTTGGAGTAGTTGGGATGTTTGTAGTTTCAAATATTGACTACTGGCTTTTCAAAACACATGCAAAAAAAATATTAATCGCTTGTTTTATCTTGTTGGTACTTGTACTTGTACCAGGAGTTGGTCTAGTACGAGGGGGTGCACGAAGTTGGATTGGTATCGGTGCATTCTCGATCCAGCCCTCTGAGTTTATGAAACTTGGAATGATGGTATTTCTATCAAAATACTTAGCAGATAATCAGAAAAATATTACGTCTTTTAAAAAGGGTCTGGTACCAACATTAGGTCTTGTCTTTTTGGCATTTGGTTTAATTATGCTTCAACCTGATTTAGGAACAGGTACAGTAATGGTAGGTACTTGTGTAATCATCATATTCGTAGCTGGAGCAAGAATTTCTCATTTTATGGGGTTAGGAATTGTTGGGGTTGCAGGATTTGTTGGCCTAATAGCTTCTGCTCCATACCGAATTAAAAGGATTACATCATTTCTAGATCCATGGTCTGATCCATTAGGAACTGGATTCCAAATTATTCAATCACTCTATGCAATTGGTCCAGGTGGATTATTTGGTTTAGGATTGGGACAAAGTAGACAAAAGTTTATGTATTTGCCGGAACCACAAACTGATTTCATTTTCGCTATTCTTTCAGAAGAACTAGGATTTATTGGCGGAACTTTTGTCATTTTATTATTCTCTTTATTACTTTGGAGAGGGATCCGAATTGCCTTAAGTGCTCCTGATTTATTCGGTACTTTTTTAGCAGTAGGAATTGTCTCAATGATTGCAATACAAGTAATGATTAATATAGGCGTTGTCATAGGCTTAATGCCTGTTACAGGGATCACATTACCATTTTTAAGCTATGGTGGTTCATCTTTAACATTAATGCTATTAGCAGTAGGTGTATTATTAAATATTAGTAGACATGCACGTACATAAAAAGACCGACTCAAATTGAAACAAGTACATGATGTACTTGAATTTTTCAAAGATGAGTCGGTCTTTTTTATATTTTAAGAGAAGAAAACGCGCCCTGGGCTTACCAAAATACTCGCCTCTTGGTAAGTTTTCTTTATTTTTATAGAAAAAACAATTAGAATGATAGTGATAAAATTGGTATAATAACTACTTAAACTGCTTAAAGTTATTTATGTATTGTAATTTAGGAGGATCTTTATGAAAATTTTAGTTAGTGGTGGGGGTACTGGTGGTCATATTTATCCAGCACTTGCGCTAATTAAAGAGTTAAAAAAACAAGATTCCAATGTAGAATGTTTATATGTTGGTACAGAAAATGGATTAGAAAAAGGGATTGTATCTAAAGCAAACATACCTTTTAAATCTATTGTTATTACAGGATTCAAGAGAAGCATATCATTAGAGAATTTTAAAACAGTCTATCGATTCTTAAAGGGTGTATCAGATAGTAAGAAAATAATTCGTGAATTTAAGCCAGATGTAGTCGTTGGAACTGGTGGATATGTTTGTGGCCCTGTTGTTTATGCAGCAGCAAAACTAGGGATTCCGACAGTTATCCATGAACAAAATAGTATACCTGGTCTAACAAATAAGTTCTTAAATCGCTATGTAACAAAAGTTGCAATTTGTTTTGAAGAAGTTGCTGAATATTTTAATAAAGAGAAAGTAGTGTTTACTGGAAACCCAAGGGCTTCTGAAGTACTTGGAGAATCAAATCCAGCCGTATTAGAATCATTAGGATTAAAATCAGGTAAACGCACAGTACTAATTGTTGGTGGTTCAAGGGGAGCAAGACCGATTCATCAAGCCTTTTTAAAAAGTGTCAATCAATTAGGTGAAAAAGATTACCAAATGATTTATGTAACAGGCGAAGTACATTACGATTCTGTTATCGAGGAAATAAATAAAGTCGGTAACCCAGAAAATGTAGTGGTTAAGCCATTTTTACATAATATGCCTGAAGTATTAAGAGAAGTGGATTTAGTTGTATCAAGAGCGGGGGCAACTACATTAGCAGAATTAACTGCATTAGGGAAACCTAGTATTTTAATACCAAGCCCATATGTAACGAATAATCATCAAGAAGTTAATGCTAGATCACTTGAGAAAAATGGTGCGGCAATTGTTATATTGGAAAAAAACTTCAATAGTGAATATTTAGTAACTGAAATTGAAAAAGTATTACTAAATCCTATTAAACTTGAAGAGATGAAAAATGCATCATTAAAAATCGGTGTACCAGATGCTGCAAAAAAACTAGTAAATGTATTAGAGAAAATAAGTAAATGAACTTGCACGAACAAGTTTGAAATAAAATAAAAATGTAATAGAAGATACTATAAGCTAAAGGGGGATATAGATCGAATGTTTGAATCAAAATTAAAGGAAATATTAAATGACTCGAGTCTTCTAATAAATGAGCCTTTAGCAAACCATACGACAATGAAAATTGGAGGACCAGCTGAGTATTTGGTCATTCCTAAAACTGTAAATGAAATTAAAGAGATTATTAACCTTGCAAATGAAAATAACGTAGATGTGACGGTAATCGGAAGAGGGTCAAATTTACTTGTATCGGATCAAGGAATTGAAGGTGTCGTAATTAAAATTAGTGATTGCTTAGATCACATTGAAGTAGAAGGTACTAAAGTAGTTGTAGGTGCAGGTTATTCAGTTATTCGATTAGCTACTCAATTAAGTAGAAAAGGATTATCCGGTCTAGAGTTTGCTAGTGGAATTCCTGGTAGTGTTGGTGGCGGTGTATATATGAATGCGGGTGCCCATCAATCAGATTTTTCAAATATTACTTCTAGAGCACACATTCTATTTCCTGATGGAACAATGGAATGGTTATCAAATGAAGAATTAGATTTTTCTTATCGAACTTCAGTTTTACAACATAAACGTAAAGGATTTGTATTAGAAGCAGAACTTCAGCTTCAAGAGGGATCAAAAGAAGCTTCAACTGCATTAATGCAAAAAAACAAAGATTATCGAAGAGAAACACAACCTTGGAATTATCCATGTGCTGGAAGTATTTTCCGTAATCCATTACCACAGTATGCTGGTAATTTAATTGAACGTGCTGATTTAAAAGGATATCAAATTGGTGGTGCGAAGGTTTCAGAAATGCATGGAAACTTTATTGTAAATGCTGGAAATGCCACTTCAAAAGATGTACTAGACTTAATAGCATTTATAAAGAAAACTATATTAGAAAAATTTAATGTGCAACTTGAAACAGAAGTTGAAATTGTTGGGAAAAAAATGTAAGTTTCTTCTAAACTAACCATATTATATGCTATAATTTACATAGCATATGATGTCCAAGATAGAATGGCATTCATTTGCTATTCTATTTTTTATTATTCTATTATTAAGTCAAGAACACTCGTGATTTAAATTATGAGATGAGTCGACTTCGGATGCAATATAGTATTAAAAAAACGTCATATTATTTTACTATACTAGTATTCGACATGAAGTATAAGATAAAATCATATCGGACACTTGAACTAGAACGAATTCAAGTATGGTGCTTGTTGCGTGAATAGAACTTGTTTGGTGGCTGTCGTTCGCCAATACCTCTCGGAAGTCGCAAAAAGAACAACCGTAATATCCCTCAGTATAAAATCAAGCTGAGTGCGTTTTACCTAGCGTTAGGAAAACTTAACCGTAGGGACTACGGGGATAGCTTGGTAAATAAAAGAAACCTCTGCTAGGAAAGAAATACGCTAGCAAGTATGCTTTGTTCCCAAGTAACTCGTAACTTTAGTCATGAGTAGTTCATTATTCTTAAATTACTTCTTAAGCAAAAGTAAATTAAAAAGGTATTTTTAGTTGAACATTGATAATGGAGGCATATTTATGCAGGAAAATAAGATTATTAGTTTAGAAGACCGTGTACCTGTTTTACGTAATAAAAAACGTAAAAAAACAAATTTGCGGTTACTGGTTACAATTCTTGTGTTTTTTTCTTTGCTTTTATGTGTATTATATTTCCAAACATCAATTGGTTCAAAAATTCACTTAGTAATTAATGGAAACCAACTGTACTCTGATAAAGAAATTCAAAAATTAGCCGGTGTAAACGTTAATAAAAGCTTTTTGACAATAAGGTCAAAAAGGGTAGTAGATCAGCTTGAAAGTCAAAATACAATTCAATCTGCAATAGTACGTAAAAGATTTCCTAATAAAGTAGAAATCGATGTAAAAGAATTTCAGCCTGTTGGACAAGGTCTATTCAGCGGGAAAAAGTATCTATTGTTAGAAAGCGGAGTCCTTATTAAAGAGAAAAAATCACTAGGAAATACTACAGCACCTGATTTAATTGGTTGGAAACAAGGAGACGAGTTGCAGGAAATGGCTGCAGAGTTGAAAAAAATGCCACAAAGTATATTTCATTCAATTTCTGAAATAGATTATACTCCAAGTAAGGATGATCCTTTGTTAATAACGGTTTTTACGAATGAAGGGTATGAAGTTAGGACAACGATTCGAAAATTCTCAAATAAGATGTCAAATTACCCATTAATTTTAAAGTCAATACCTAAAGATCAAAAAGGGGTTATCCATTTAGAAGTTGGTGCGTATTTTTCTCCTTATAGTACGGATACTAAATAGCCGATATACATTAGTAAACAGTACTTTCAAGTCTTTTTTAACTTTACATGTTAGTGTAGACTAGTAGTTAAATAGAAATATTGAAAAAAATTAAAAAGATTATGAAAAATCAAACTTAAAAAAAGAGGAAAAACCCCGTAAATGTTGAATAGTTGTCATATATGATATTTAAGAATGAATTGATGCTCGATTATAATAGATAGAGAAAAAGGAGGTGCCATCATGAACAGCAATGAGATCTATGTGAGTCTTGACGTTGGAACTTCAACAATTAAAGTAATCATAGGAGAACTAGTTAACGACACACTTAACATTATCGGTGTTGGTAATGTTAAATCTTCGGGCTTAAAACGTGGGTCAATAGTTGATATAGATGAAACAGTCAAATCAATCAAAAAAGCAATTGATCAAGCAGAAAGAATGGTTGGCATTCATATTGACAAAGTAATTGTAGGGGTTAGTGCGAATCAAGTGCAATTGATTAGTACGAACGGCGTAGTAGCAGTTTCTAAAGAAAATAAAGAAATTGACAATGAAGATGTTTTAAGGGTAATGGATCAGGCTCAAGTAATTTCTATACCACCGGAAAGAGAAATTATCGATGTTGTTCCACATGAATACATTGTTGATGGCCTTTCTGAGGTAAAAGACCCAAGAGGAATGATTGGTGTACGATTGGAAATGGAAGGTACATTAATCACTGGTTCAAGAACTCTAGTACATAATATACTTCGTTGTGTTGAAAGAGCGGGGTTAGAAGTAACGGATATCTGTCTACAACCTATGGCTGCAAGTACGATAGGACTAAAGCAGGATGAAAAAAACTTAGGTGTAGCACTTGTTGACATGGGTGGAGGCTCAACTACAATTTCTCTTTTTAGAGAGGGTGTACTTATGGCCACTTCAGTCCTACCAGTTGGAGGGGACCATATTACAAAAGACATATCAATTGGACTGAAAACTTCAACAGAAGATGCAGAAAAAATTAAAGTGAAATTTGGACATGCTTTTTATGATACTGCATTACCTGAAGAAGTATTAAGTGTTCCAATAATGGGTAGTGAACAACATCAACAATACAGTCAGCAAGAAATTTCCGATATTATTGAAGCTAGATTAGAAGAAATCTTCATTATGGTTCAAAATGAGCTTGTAAGAATGAGGGGCAGCAATTTGCCAGGTGGATTTGTTCTAACTGGTGGTACAGTAACAATGACTGGTGTAATCGATTTAGCTCAAAGGGTATTTAAAAATAATGTAAGGGTTGCAACACCAGATTATATTGGTGTAAGAGAACCTCAATACATTACTGGTGTAGGTCTAATCAAGTATGCTTTTTATAAATCAAAAATGCGTGGAAAAAAACTTAGCTCTAATATTGCATTCGAGTCAAATGAACGAAAACCTGTGGCTGTTTCAAATTCAAATACAAAACCAAAACCAAAACAGCAGGATGAAGAGCGCGTCATGAGTAAAGTTAAAAGCATTTTTAAATATTTATGGGATTAAATTTGTGATGAATTTGAATAGTAGGGGGATCAATCATGTTAGATTTTGATACAAATGTAGATGCATTAGCGAAGATAAAAGTAATTGGTGTAGGTGGCGGAGGAAATAATGCCGTTAACCGAATGATTGAACATGGAGTACAGGGTGTAGATTTTATTGCTGTGAATACTGATGCACAAGCTCTTAATCTATCAAAAGCAGAAGTTAAAATGCAAATCGGTGGCAAACTAACTCGTGGTTTAGGGGCAGGAGCTAATCCAGAGGTAGGTAAAAAAGCAGCAGAAGAAAGTAGAGAACAATTACAAGAAGCTCTTAAAGGAGCAGACATGGTATTCGTAACTGCTGGAATGGGCGGCGGTACAGGAACAGGTGCAGCTCCAGTAATTGCACAAGTAGCAAAAGAATTAGGTGCATTAACTGTAGGTGTAGTTACTCGTCCATTTACATTTGAAGGTAGAAAGCGTTCAACTCAAGCAGCAACAGGAATCGCTGCAATGAAGGAAAGCGTTGATACTTTAATTGTTATTCCTAATGACCGATTATTAGAAATCGTTGATCGTAATACTCCAATGCTAGAAGCATTCCGCGAAGCAGATAATGTACTTCGTCAAGGGGTTCAAGGTATTTCTGATTTAATCGCTGTTCCGGGATTAATTAATCTTGACTTTGCAGATGTTAAGACAATTATGTCTAATAAAGGTTCTGCATTAATGGGTATTGGTGTTGCTGGTGGAGAAAACCGTGCAGCTGAAGCAGCTAAAAAAGCTATTTCTAGTCCATTATTAGAAACTTCAATTAATGGTGCGCAAGGTGTACTTATGAATATCACTGGTGGAACTAACTTAAGCTTATATGAAGTTCAAGAAGCTGCAGATATCGTATCGACTGCATGTGATGCAGAAGTAAATATGATTTTCGGTTCTGTTATCAATGAAAACTTAAAGGATGAAATTATTGTAACGGTTATTGCGACTGGATTTGAAGGTGTTATTACAGCACCACCTACTCCAAAACCAATGGCAAGACAAACAATTTCAACACCTACTCAAACACCACAACCAACTATTAAACGCGAACCAATTCGCGAAGAAGTTCCGGTTGTAGAAACGACTAAAAATGTAACTAGTCTTGATGACTTAGATATTCCGGCGTTCTTACGTAATCGTAAAAGACGCTAATAAATGTAAAAAAACCAAGATAAGAGAATCTCTTATCTTGGTTTTTTTCATTCTTTCGAATAGTGATTTTGTAAATTAGCTAGATCACTGAAAACACTCTTGAACTTTTCGTTACAGCCTTTAGGGAATAATACACCTAACCCATGTGAGTGAGTAAATTCAAAAGATGGGAGTTGTTGTTTAATGCCTTCCCAAAATTTATAAACGCCAAAGTCTTGTATTCTTACTTCAGTATCATGGATTAAAACAATTCCTTCTTTTGATACTTTTGGTAGCCAAGTAGTGTAATCATGTAGCACAGCTTCAAAAGTATGAAATCCATCAATATGAAGTATGTCGATCGTATGATCTTCGAAATTCTTAATAGCTTCGTCAAAAGAATTGCGTAACATTTTAGCTTCTTTTTGATAATGTTTTTGAACAACTTCTCGTACCGTATCAAAAACTTCATTACTATACAATCCACTATGCAGATCACCTTGCCAAGTATCAACTGCAAAACATTCACATGACAGATTATGATCTTTCACACTTTGACAAAAACAAAAAAAAGAAAAGCCAAAGTGAGTACCTAATTCTACAATTTTTTTTGGTTTCACGAATTGAACTAAATCATAAGCAAATTTAGCGTGACCTTTCCAGGCAGAGTGTTGTCTTATTGTTGGTTTAGTTCCGTCAAACTCAAAAATGGGTGAATGAAATATCCAGTTATCCAAATCCTCACTCCTTATTAGACGGATTTAATAGAAACAAAAGGAAGTTTTCTATTAAATATTGACCTGTCCAATCCATATTTCGAAAATGTATTGTCGAAAAACTCTTCAATAAAGATACCTTTTTTTGACAGACTTCTTACCGTGCTCATCCTATACTTACATATAAATGAATATTCTATAGAGGATGGCGAACAAAATTGGTGATATATGGCGATCTTGTTTGGTTATTAAACTTGTTAATGGACTTCTTGATTATTCAGTTGACAGGCTTAATTCTAAAAAGAAATGTATCTATTTTGCGGTCATTGTTAGGGGCATTATTAGGTTCAATCGTTGTTTTAATGACGTTTACTCCTTATGCATATGTTGTTGGCTCACCCTTTATGAAAATATTATTATCGTTTTTCATCGTATTTTTTGCATTTGGACGTCAACGGATTATCACTTTTTTACAGCTATTAAGTATCTTCTATTTTTCAACATTCGTTTTAGGTGGGGCATTACTAGGCTTACATTATTTATTTGCTACGAATGAATCAAATTTAACGAAATCATCCTTTTATGGGGACCCTGTTAGCTGGTATTTTGTTATTGGAATGCTACCAATCGTTATATTTTACGCTAGAAAATCGATCAATCAGATTTCGTTTACAAAATGGAAATTGAATGAAATGTACGAAATGGAAATTGTGTGGCGAAACACTTCGATTAAAATTAGAGGATTAATGGATAGTGGTAACTCACTTCATGAGCCTCTTTCTAGGAAACCAGTCATTATTTTAGATTGTTCCACTAGTGACTATGGATTACCAATAGAACTAGTAAAGTTAGTAAGGGACTCAGAAAATACATTACATAATACTGAAGCACTCGATGTCTTAAGTTTTTTTCAAGGAACGTATATACCTTATAAAAGTATTGGTCAAAGTAATCAATTCCTCGTCGCAATAAAACCTACTGTAGTTAAATTAAAAATTAATGGGAAATGGTATTCATCGAGTTCGGTTTTAGTTGGATTGAGTCATGTTACTTTGTCTTCAGACAATTTATATGAATGTATCCTTCATCCAAAAATGATGCAGGGAACAATTAATGAAATTGCATAGGAGGTAGAAAATGAATCGATTTTTCTTAAAACTAAAGTTAGGTTTGTATAAGCTATTAGTAAAGCTTGGTTTGAAAGCCGATGAAGTATACTACATTGGGGGAAGTGAAGCATTACCGCCTCCTTTGACAAGGGAAGAAGAAGAAAAGCTTTTACAGAAACTACCAAATGGAGATTTAGGTGCTAGATCGCTATTAATTGAGAGAAATCTACGATTAGTAGTTTATATCGCTAGAAAGTTTGAAAATACGGGGATTAATATTGAAGATCTGATTAGCATTGGTACAATCGGATTGATAAAAGCCGTTAATACCTTTAATCCGGAAAAGAAAATTAAATTGGCTACTTATGCTTCAAGATGTATTGAAAATGAAATACTAATGCATTTACGTAGAAATAATAAAAACCGTTCTGAAGTATCATTCGATGAACCATTAAATATTGATTGGGATGGTAATGAATTATTACTTTCTGATGTATTAGGAACAGAAGACGATATCATTACGAAGGACTTGGAAGCCAATGTCGATAAATCATTATTAACAAAGGCATTAGATCAACTGAACGATCGTGAAAAGCAAATAATGGAACTACGATTTGGACTAGATGGAACTGAAGAAAAAACTCAAAAAGACGTAGCGGATATGCTTGGAATATCGCAATCATATATATCCCGATTAGAAAAACGTATTATTAAAAGACTTCGAAAAGAGTTTAATAAAATGGTTTAAAATATAAGAACCGATTAGATTTGATTTTTTCAAATACTAATCGGTTTTTTCTATGTATAAAGGATATCCACATAATATTTAAAAATATTTTCATAAGACCTACCTGTTAATTTTCATTAATTTTATAAAAAAATCCTTGTTTTTTCTCTATTTGTTAGGCTTTTTTAATCCGGAATTTATTATTTTTGTATATTTTATTTTGTGCATAAATTTTCCACCGAAGGAGATACTTACCTATAGTACAGCAACTCCAAGTAGGAGGGAACATCATGACACGAAACAAAGTAGAAATATGCGGTGTAGATACATCAAAGCTTCCAGTTTTAAAGAATGATGAGATGCGTAAGTTATTTCATGCAATGCAAAGCGGTGATCGAAGCGCAAGAGAAACAATCGTAAATGGAAATTTGCGACTTGTCCTAAGTGTTATTCAGCGTTTTAATAATCGCGGAGAATTTGTGGATGACTTATTTCAAGTAGGCTGCATAGGCCTTATGAAGTCTATTGATAATTTTGATTTAAGCCAAAATGTAAAATTTTCGACGTATGCTGTACCTATGATTATTGGTGAAATAAGAAGATATTTAAGAGATAATAACCCAATAAGAGTGTCTAGATCATTAAGAGACATTGCTTATAAAGCATTACAAGTTAGAGAGCGATTATTAGCAGAGAATTCAAAAGAACCAACTCCTGTTCAAATCGCAGAAGTATTAGGCGTAACACATGAAGAAATCGTCTTTGCATTAGATGCAATTCAAGACCCAGTTTCGTTATTTGAACCGATATATAATGATGGCGGAGATCCAATTTTTGTAATGGATCAGCTAAGTGATGATAAAAATAAGGACGAGCAATGGGTTGAAGAACTAGCACTACGCGAAGGAATGAAACGATTAAACGACCGAGAAAAAATGATCATAAGCAAACGATTTTTCCAAGGAAAAACACAAATGGAAGTTGCCGAAGAAATCGGAATCTCCCAAGCACAAGTATCAAGACTAGAAAAATCAGCAATAAAACAAATGAACAAAAATATACAGGGCTAACGAAAAGCGGAGGCGACTGGTCAGCTCCGACAAGCATAAGGCAAAGACCGAGGAAAGTTGCTTTTTACTTTCATCGGGCTTTGACTTATGACCTCGAGGAGCTAGGAGCCGCAGCTAGACATCATACTATTTCTTTCCCTGAATAAAGAGTAATTACCCAAAAGAAAGAAAAGTAGGTTTTTAACCTTTAGCGGAAATTGGCTTATGACCTCGAGGAGTTAGGAGCCTCAGTTAGAGCTTCAATTCCTATATAATGAATTCCAAATTATAATGAATGAAATTTATAAAAAAACAAAATCAAAAACCAAATAATCCAATAACTACAAAATAGTTAAACTGGAAGAATGAAAATACGATATTAATGTGTTAGACAATGGATGAACATCGAACAACATTGTCTAACACATTTTTATTTGAATTTTATCATGATGTTTGGCCCTTACTTCATATATTTTATAAAAAGGATGGTGAAGTTAAATGGCCAGAATTTCAGATTTTCAAGTTAAAGATGTTGTAAATGTTGCTGATGGAAAGAAATTAGGAAATATTGTTGATTTAGATATTGATCAATCAAACGGAAAAATCACTTCGATTATTTTAACAAAGCCCGGGAAAGGTTTGAATTTTTTTAGTAAAGAAGAGGAAATGACAATTTATTGGAATGATATTGTGAAAATAGGCGAAGATGTTATTTTGGTAAAATATCGTTCATCTGTGGATTTGGAAGAAAATCAAGCAAGTCCAGTAAAATTCACATAATGAAAACTCGCTGACTGACGAGCTTTTTAGGCGAAGTCAAAGGCGTCGTTGTATTTATACTCTATTAATAGAATGCAACCATGTCGAGTAGGATTCCTTGAAACTAATTTATACTTTCGAAAGTGAAAAAAATAATTGTGTTTTGTCAAAAATAATCAAAAATGTGAAATCTATGGTAAAATATAGGAAACCATCAACTGGTTTACATATATTTACTAAATTAGTTTTCTGTGAGGTCTTATAAATATGAAAGAGAGTTTCATTCAATCGACTGAAAGTACTTTTATGATTCAACCTTGGGAAGACTCATACAAACATTTAGTTGCTGGATTTACAACAAAAAATGATGGAGTTAGCCAAGGTTGTTTCACTTCTTTTAATCTTGGATTACATGTAAATGACTCGAAGGATATTGTAGTAGAAAATAGAGAACTCCTTGCGAGTAAACTAGAGTTTTCAAAAACGAAATGGGTTTGTTCAGAACAAGTTCATGGGAATAATGTCGTGAAAGTAACGAAAAAAGATTGTGGCAAAGGTGTTATTGATTATGGAAGTAGCATCGAGACAACAGATGGTTTTTATACGAATGAGGAAGATATATTATTAACTTCTTGTTATGCAGATTGTGTTCCATTGTATTTCCTTGAACCAACAAGTAAATTTATTGGTTTAGCTCATGCAGGTTGGAAAGGTACTGTTCAAAACATTGGCGGACGTCTAATCGAAAAATGGATTACAGAAGAAAACTTACAACTAAAAAATATCCAAGTTGCAATCGGGCCATCCATTGGTGATTGTTGTTATGAAGTGGATGATTTTGTGATGAATAAATTAAATGATGCTTTTGAACACAAAATACCTAATAATATTTTAACCACTTTACATAACGGGAAATTCAAATTGAATTTAAAAGAAGCAAACAAACAATTACTCATTAAATCGGGTATTAGTGAAGAAAATATAATAATGACAAATTATTGTACAAGTTGTAACCCGGACGTATTTTTTTCTCACCGTAGAGATGGCGGAAAAACAGGAAGAATGATGAGTTATATTGGTTGGAGGAATTAGCATCATGACAGTCAAACAAAATTATGAACGTATTAGTGAACAAATTAATGCAGCCAAAGTAAGAGCAAATCGAAATGATGAAGTCACTTTAATAGCTGTTACTAAACAAGTTTCAACAGAAGTGGCAAAAGAAGTTTTAGCTGAAGGTATACAACAATTTGGCGAAAACCGTTTTGAAGGTCTAAAGGAAAAACAAGATCACATCCAAAATGATGTTGTTTGGCATTTTATTGGTTCACTTCAAACTAGAAAAGTAAAAGACGTCATTCATAGAATAGATTACTTACACTCTTTAGATCGACTATCTTTAGCAGAAGAGATACAAAAAAGAGCAACTGAACCATTAAAGTGCTTCCTACAAGTCAATGTATCTGGAGAAGATTCAAAGCATGGCATAAGCCCAAATGATGTAGTCGAATTTGCTAGACAGCTTTCAGAATTTGATAAAGTACAAGTTGTAGGATTAATGACGATGGCACCATTTACAGAGGATGCAAAGATGATCCGAAATAGTTTCAAAGGATTAAAGGAATTACAAGAAAAAGTAAAAGATCTACATATTGCAAATATTCCATGTTCTGAATTATCAATGGGGATGTCTAATGATTTTGAGATAGCAATAGAAGAAGGTGCTACATTCATAAGAATAGGTACTGATTTAGTAGGAAAGGGAAGGTAGAGAAGATGAGTATTATTGGGAAAGTAAGAAACTTTTTTGCAATGGAAGATGAGTATGAAGATGATTATGAATACGAAGAGCAAAAACAGCAACAACAGCAACAACAACAACATCAGCAACAAAAACAATATCAACAACAACAATTTTCTAAACATGCAAATGAAGAAATTAATCATGAGCGAAATGCATCAAAGCAAAAATTAGTAAGTATACCAGGAGGAGCTTCTTTGTCGTCAAAAGTTGTATTAGCGCAGCCGCGTGAATATGCAGAAGCACAGGATGTTGCAGATCATTTAAAATCAAAAAAAGCAGTTGTGATCAATTTACAACAAATGCAAATCGATCAAGCTAAACGCTTTGTTGATTTCTTAAGTGGTACAGTTTATGCAATAAGTGGAGATATAAAAAAAATTGGTACAAATACCTTTATTTGTACACCTGATAATATTGATATTTCTGGAACGATTACAGATATGTTATTTGAGGAAGAAAATTCCGTTAAAAGGTGGTAATTAAATGGGTTTACTTTTATATATTTTATACCAATTAATCAAGTATTATAGATACGTCATCGTAATTCATATCATTTTATCTTGGTTCCCTCAAATAAGACAATCAGGCTTCGGTCGCTTAATTGGTAGGTTATCAGAACCATATTTAGAGCCGTTCCGTCGAATTGTTCCATCAATCGGTATGTTTGATTTTTCACCTATTATTGCATTATTTGCTTTAGAATTTGCTGGATATGGAATAATAAGTATTTCTCATTACTTTTAAAAAGAGAATCTAACAGGTTCTCTTTTTTAATTAATATTGAAAGTTTGATGAAAAAGAGGATTACATCAATGAGTATTTATGATCATTTTCGAAAAGAAGAACATGTTTTCGTAGACAAGGTTATCAGTTGGAAGGAACAAGCAATTGAACGTTATTCTATTAAGTTGACAGATTTTCTTGATTTAAGAGAACAAATGATTATGCAATCAATTATCGGTAATCAAGCGGAGTGTTTTGTCGCTTTTTTTGGTGGTCGTGAAGATTGTGAACGAAAGCGTGCAATTATTTATCCAAGTTTTTATACACCAGTTGAAGAAGACTATTCTTTGGTTGCATTTGACGTAGATTATGCAACTAAATTTCACACTTTATCACATCGGCAAGTTTTAGGAACTTTAATGTCTTTAGGAATCACTAGAGGAAAATTTGGTGATATTCTACTTAAAAATGATATAATCCAAGTAATTGTTGCTGATGAAGTAGCAAGTTTTGTAGAAAATAACTTAAATTCTGTTGGGAAATCGCCAATTAAATTAAGTAGAATTTCATTTAAAGAATTGATTGAATCAGATGATGTTTGGCAAACTAATAATGGGACTGTGTCATCACTAAGATTAGATGTCTTATTGAGTGAATTCTATAATATATCGAGACAAAAAGCTCAAAGTTTAATAAAGGCCGAACACGTTAAAGTAAATCAGCGAGTTATTGATTCTACTTCGTTTTTATGTGAAGAAGGAGATTTATTCTCTGTCAAAGGTTTTGGTAGAGGAATGTTAATGTCAATTGATGGCTTATCAAAAAAAGAAAAATGGCGGATAAACTACGGTGTTAAAAAATAGTCAGAAATTGTAGAAGGAAAAACGTAGAAACTGTCGAAAATTTATTATAACCTATTAATAAAGAACATACATACATGGAGGTGGCTTAATTGCCTTTAACACCACTTGATATTCATAATAAAGAATTTGGTAAAAGTTTTCGTGGCTATGACGAAGATGAGGTTAACGAGTTTTTAGATCAAGTCATTAAAGATTATGAATTAGTTATTCGTGAGAAGAAACAATTAGATGAACAAATTCTTGATATGAAAGAAAGATTAAAGCATTTTTCTACTATAGAAGAAACTTTAAATAAGTCAATTTTGATTGCGCAAGAAGCTGCTGAAGATGTAAAAGGTAGTGCTCAAAAAGAAGCTAAATTGATCATTAAAGAAGCGGAGAAAAATGCTGATCGTATTATCAATGAAGCTTTAATTAAATCTAGAAAAGTTACAATGGAATTTGAAGAGCTTAAGAAGCAATCCAAAGTTTTCCGAACACGTTTAAGAATGGCAATTGAAACTCAATTAGAAATGTTAGGTCATGAAGATTGGGATCATATTTTAGATGATAAAGAAACAGAAGAAATCGCAAACTAGTCGTATAAGCCTTGACGATTTGTAAAGTTTTAAATATAATTTATTAGATATTAATAGTAAATCGGTGACAGGGAAGAGTACTTCTATAAAACTAGGTAGCGAGTCAAGGATAGTGAAAGCTTGATATAGAAAATAGAAGGAAAATCACCCTAGAGTGCTTTTCTGAAAATGAGTAAGAAAAGCCGTTTCATTCACGTTACGAATGCTAAGTGGACAGTGATTTCATGAAATTTATTGTCAATTAGGGTGGTACCACGGGAAACCTTTCTCGTCCCTTTTTTGGGATGAGGAAGGTTTTTTGCGTCTTATACGATTTATTATACATAATAGACAACTCCACTAATAAAAGGCTTGTAAGATGGATACAATGCGTTAATGTGGAAATTAAAAAATGTAAAGTAAGCTGGCATAGAGTAGTTGGACTTGCCTGAAACGGCTAGCTTTAGATCAATCTATTAAAAAGTTTAAAAATGGAGGAAAGCAAATGGAGTACAAAGATACGTTACTTATGCCAAAAACTGAATTTCCTATGAGAGGGAATTTACCTCAACGTGAGCCACAAATTCAAGAAGAGTGGAACAAAAAAGATATTTATGCAACTGTTCAAAAACATAACGAAGGAAAACCGTCATTTATTTTACACGATGGACCACCTTATGCAAATGGTGACCTTCATATGGGACATGCACTTAATAAAGTATTAAAGGATTTCATTGTTCGTTTTTATAATATGAATGGATACCGTTCTCCTTACGTTCCAGGTTGGGATACTCACGGTTTACCGATTGAACAAGCATTAGCAAATAAAAAAGTAAATCGTAAAGAAATGTCAGTGGCAGAATTCCGTAAACTATGTGAAGAATATGCTTACGAGCAAGTAGAGCGTCAAAAAGAACAATTTAAACGTTTAGGAATTTTAGGTGATTGGGACCGACCATATATCACACTTGAAAAAGAATATGAGGCTGAACAAATTAAAGTATTCGGTAAAATGGCTACTAAGGGATTAATCTATAAAGGTCTAAAACCAGTATATTGGTCTCCATCAAGTGAATCTGCACTTGCAGAAGCGGAAATTGAATACCAAGATAAGCGTTCTGCATCAATCTATGTTGCATTTGCAGTTGAAAATGGGAAAAATGTTCTAAACGGTGGAGAAAAATTCATTATTTGGACGACAACTCCATGGACAATCCCAGCTAACTTAGCTGTATGTTTACATCCTGATTTAAGCTATGATGTAGTATCTGTAAATGGTGACAAGTTCGTAGTTGCTAGTGAGTTAAGAGATGCAGTAGCAAAAGAATTAGGTTGGGAAGATGCAGTAGTTGAAAAGACTTATAATGGAGCAGAACTTGAAGGAATCATTTGTAAGCATCCTTTATATGATCGCCAGTCAGTCGTTATTTTAGGTGATCATGTTACAACTGACGCTGGAACAGGTTGTGTTCATACTGCACCAGGTCATGGTGAAGATGACTTCCGTGTAGGTCAACAATATGGATTAGAAGTACTTTGTCCAGTAGATGAAAAAGGTGTACTAACGAAAGAAGCTCCTGGATTTGAAGGATTATTCTATGATGAAGCTAATAAAGTAATTACAAAAGCATTAGAAGAAAAAGGTGCTTTATTAAAATTACAATTTATCACACACTCTTATCCACATGACTGGAGAACGAAAAAGCCAATTATCTTCCGAGCAACTGCACAATGGTTTGCTTCAATTGAAGCAATTCGTGAGCAATTAATGCAAGCTGTTCAAGATACTAAGTGGTTCCCAGCTTGGGGAGAAACTCGTCTATTCAACATGGTTCGTGATCGTGGAGATTGGTGTATTTCACGTCAACGTGTATGGGGAGTTCCGATCCCAGTATTCTATGCTGAAGACGGCGAAGCAATTATTACTGAAGAAACAATTGAACATGTTTCGAACTTATTCAAAGAGCATGGTTCAAATATTTGGTTTGAAAAAGAAGCGAAAGAATTATTACCAGAAGGATTTACACATCCTGGTTCACCAAATGGTAACTTCACTAAAGAGAAAGATATCATGGATGTTTGGTTTGATAGTGGTTCTTCACATCAAGCGGTATTAAACACTCGTGAGGAATTATCTTTCCCTGCTGACATTTACTTAGAAGGTTCTGACCAATACCGTGGTTGGTTTAACTCTTCATTAAGTACAAGTGTTGCTGTTACAGGTCAAGCTCCTTATAAAGCTGTAGTAAGCCATGGTTTCGTTTTAGATGGTGAAGGTCGTAAAATGAGTAAATCAATTGGTAACATCGTCCTACCATCAAAAATTATGAATCAATATGGTTCAGATATTTTACGTCTATGGGTAGCGTCTGTAGATTATCAATCAGATGTTCGTATTTCTGACGCTTTAATGAAACAAGTTGCTGAAGTATACCGTAAAATCCGTAATACGTTCCGTTTCTTACTAGGTAACTTAGATGGATTTAATGCAGAACAAGATGCATTAAAATATGAAGAGCTACGCGAATTAGATCAATACATGTTAGTTAAGTTAAACAATGTAGTTAAAACTGTTCGTGAATCATACGAGAAATATGAATTTGCAAATGTTTACCACACAATTCAAAACTTCTGTACAACAGAATTAAGTTCTTTCTATTTTGATTTATCAAAAGATGTTTTATATATTGAGCCAAAAACGAATAAAGATCGTTTAGCAATTCAAACAGTATTACATGAATCATTACAAGCACTAACTCGTTTAGTTGCTCCAATTTTACCTCATACAGCTGAAGAAGTTTGGTCACATATGGCAGGAGCTACAGTTGATAGTATTTTCTTAACTGAAATGCCAGATGTTAAAGATTTCGGCGATACACAAAGCTTAGAAGCTAAGTGGGAAAAATTCATGGATTTACGTGATGACGTATTAAAAGCACTTGAAGTTGCACGTAATGAAAAAGTAATCGGTAAATCTCTAACTGCATCAGTGAAAATCTATCCAAATGCAGAAGTAGCAGAGTTATTAAACTCTATTAATGAAGACTTCAAACAATTATTAATTGTTTCTCAAGTTGAAATTGCAAATAGCAATGAACAAGCTCCTGAAACAGCTCAAAAATTTGATACATTAAGTATCGAAGTAACTCCTGCGACAGGTGAAACTTGTGAAAGATGCTGGGTAGTTACTGAAGAAGTAGGAAAAGATGAAGAGCACCCTACACTTTGCTTACGTTGTGCAAGTGTTGTAAAAGGTATTTAAATTAAAAAGTGTATAAGCACATTAAAGAAGAGTCGAAAGTTTAAACTTTCGGCTCTTTTTGAACGTTTTTGTTATTATCTTTTTCATAAATTGTAAAAAAGTATGTATTGGTGTATGGTATGTGTACAGTACTATAAATAAGATATAAGAGGTTAATACATAATGAATTATGAAAATAATCCAAATTGGGAAAAATTAACTGAATTAATGAAGAAGAGAATAGATTTAAGAGAAAAGGGATATAGTTACCAAGAAATAGCTGACTTAGAGCAGAAAAGTCGTTCAAGTATACAACAAAGTATCAAGCGCTCATATTATCTTTTAGGAATAAAGGAACCAGATATTAAAGGGATCCTCAAAAAAGAAATTGATAAGTCCGTTAGTATTGAAGGAATTAGAAATGAAATGCTCGAAGAAATGAGAAAACAAGGAATTAGAGAATTTGTAAAAGAGTTTATTAAAAGAGATGATGTAAAAGAAATTCTTAAAGAAGAATATAGAAAAGAATTTGAAGGTGAAAAAGGATGATCATTAGTATAATCTTCCTTTTTTTATTTTTGAATTGTATGTATGTATGTGTTGATGTATGATAATTCATGTAAGCGATAACAACTTACAAAAAACGACTGGGGGAAAACAAATTGAAAAAAACATTCAAAAAAGTAACTCAAACAGTTTTAGGGGTTGCAATCGCAATGCCAATGTTTATAGGATTAGGCGCAACATATGCTGGAGCGACTTCAGGTGCAATAACTGCTACTAAATTGTCAGTTAAAGAAAAGCCGTGGAGTAGTTCTAAAACAGTTGGATACCTTGCTAAAAACCAAAAAATTAACTACTCAGGTTACAATAGTACATTTGTTAAGATCAGCTATAAAGGTAAGACAAGATATATTTTGAAAAAATACGTAAAATATGTTCCGCCAACAAAAACAACAAATCTAGCAACACCATCTAATCCAACAACAACACCATCAAATCCGACTACACCAGCTAGTTCTAATTCCTCGACTCAACAACAAATTTTAGACTTAGTAAATATCAGCGTGGGAAAGGCGGATTAAAGCCATTAACACTATCTAGCTATTTAAACGGAACGGCTCAAACGTGGTCACAAACAATGAGTAATGCGAACAATATGTATCATTCAACATTAAGCTTTAATGGTGGATATAAAGGTGAAAACATTGCACATGGTCAAACAAACGCAAAAGAAGTAATGACTGATTGGATGAATTCAACAGGTCATAGAGCGAACATCATGAGCCCTAATTTTAAACAACTTGGCGTAGGTAAAGTAGGAACTTACTGGACGCAACAATTTACAGACTAATCATGCTACTTAATGTTTAAATTGAATTTTTGCAATACAGAAGGAAAACCCGCAACAGGTAAATGAACCTATGCGGGTTTTCTTTTTTTATTGAGATCAAACAATTTTAAGAAACATTCCTTTAGAGCAATAATTACTTTACATCACAATTATGAATGGAAAAATCTTTTGCCATTTCCTTAAAAGGAAAAAGTTTCACCTATTATCGACTTGATATTGAGGGAAAAGTATTTTTACATAAATAAATTGGGAGTGAAGAAGATGAGGAGCAATGAAATTTTCTTTATTAAACAAGAGCTCGAACTAATTAAAAATGAATTGCTACATCGTTTATTTTCTGAACCAATAAGTTCTTCTGATATTGAGCAGCATCAATCAATTTTCGAGGAGATAAATAAACATCAAATTCTAGTTGAAGACATGCAAAATGATTTATATGATATTGAGATTGCCCTGCAAAAAATTGATCATGGATTATTTGGTTATTGTGAAGTAACCGGGCAAGCTATTCCAATTGAAAAATTAAAAGTGCTTCCAACAGGTCGAACATTAGAGGATTTTAGTTTTGTAAGAAATCATTACTAATACTATTCATTGTATAAACGTTTCCCCTATGCTAAAATTTGATGAGATATCTAATAAGGTAGGGGATAAATATGGCATATATTATTGCGGTAATTGTCATTTTAATTGATCAACTGACAAAACTTGCAGTATTAAAGAAGATGTATTTAGGAGAAAATATTGAAATTATTAAAAATATTTTTTACATAACATCACATCGCAATCAAGGAGCGGCTTGGGGAATGCTCCAAGGGAAAATGGGCTTCTTTTATTTAATTACTTTAGTCTTTGTGATAGCAGTGATTTACTTTATCCAAAAGCACGCTAAAGGAGATCGATTCCTTGGTCTATCTTTAGGATTAGTTTTAGGTGGTGCAATAGGTAATTTTATTGATCGATTCTTCCGTAAAGAAGTAGTTGATTTTATTCATGTTTATATTTTTAATTATGATTTCCCTGTGTTTAATATCGCGGATTCAGCGCTTTGTGTAGGCGTTATTTTATTATTTATTATTACTTTATTGGAAGATAAAAGAGGAGTTAAGAAATGACAGTATTTGCTTTTACAGTTCAAGAGGATCAACATTTAGAAAGAATCGATACGTTTATTGCAACTCAAAACGATGAGTGGTCAAGGTCACAAGTACAAGCATGGTTAAAAGAAGATTTTGTATTAGTGAACGGTGAAAAAATTAAACGTAATTATAAAGTGAAACAGGGCGATGAAATATCAGTTTCAGTACCTGATCCAAAGCCATTAGAAGTTAAGCTTGAGAATATTCCACTAGAGGTTTACTATGAGGATGCGGATGTTATTGTAGTAAATAAACCACGTGGTATGGTAGTTCATCCTGCATTAGGTCATGAAACGGGTACTTTAGTGAACGCTTTAATGTATCATTGTAAAGATTTATCTGGCATTAATGGTGTATTAAGACCTGGTATCGTACATCGAATCGATAAGGATACTTCAGGTTTATTAATGGTTGCAAAAAACGATGTAGCTCATGAGAAGCTTGCAGAGCAATTACGTCAAAAAACTTCTGTACGTAAGTATATTGCGATTGTACATGGGGTAATTCCGCATGAAGAAGGCACAATTGATGCGCCAATCGGACGAGATAAAAATGATCGTCAAAGTATGACGGTTACTGAAGATAATAGTAAAGAGGCAGTGACTCATTTTAGAGTATTAGATCGATTTGATGAGTTTACTTTAGTTGAATGTCAGCTTGAAACAGGCCGTACACACCAAATTCGTGTTCATATGAAATATATAGGTTACCCGTTAGCTGGTGATCCTAAGTATGGACCTCGTAAAACATTAGATATAGATGGTCAAGCACTACATGCAGCTGTTTTAGGATTTAAACATCCAAGAACAAATGAGTATTTAGAGTTTTCATCACCTATTCCAAAAGTACTAGAAAATATTATTGAACAATTACGCAGATAACTGTTGACAATGATTGAAACATAGGTCATAATGAGGACAGTTGAATGAACCTTTAACACAACCCCGTGAGGTTGAGAAGGAAGCGGAAAAATGAAAAGGGATAATTGTATCCTTTTGCGCTACCCTCTTGTCCATCGGGCAAGAGGGTTTTTTGCTTCTACACTATAAAAGTAGGAGGTAAGGTAAAATGACTGAAAAAGCAATCATCTTAGACGAACTTGCGATCAGACGTGGGTTAACAAGAATTGCACATGAAATGCTAGAAAATAACAAAGGCATTGAAAATGTTGTTTTAGTTGGTATTAAAACAAGAGGTGTTTATCTAGCAAAACGAATTGCAGAAAGAATTAAACAGATTGAAGGTAAAGATGTAATCATGGGCGATTTAGATATTACTCTTTATCGAGATGATTTATCGACAAAGACAGAAAACAAAGAACCACTAGTAAAGGGTTCAAATGTTCCTGTTGACTTAACAAACAAAAAAGTAATTTTAGTTGATGATGTGCTTTACACAGGTAGAACAGTTCGTGCCGCAATGGACGCTGTTATGGACCTAGGTAGACCGGCACAAATACAATTAGCAGTTTTAGTAGATCGAGGACATCGTGAGCTTCCAGTAAGAGCAGACTATGTTGGTAAAAATATTCCAACTTCGAGTAATGAAAAAGTAGTCGTAGCCTTAAAGGAAACAGATGACCACGATAAAGTAAGTATATTTGAAAAATAGAAGTCCCTTTTAAATTTGGTCCAGAGAGGCTAACAAAGGGTCTAGTTAGTTGCTGCCTTCTTAAGCAACGCACTCGGACTCTTTGTGTAAAATCACAAAGAGTTTTTTTATTGGGAAAATTGGAGGAAACAACATGATAAAACAAAAACCTGTCCTAGAGATAAATGAAAAACCGAATTTAGGTCAATGGATTTTCCTAAGTTTACAGCATTTATTCGCAATGTTTGGATCTACAGTGCTAGCTCCAATTTTAATCGGCATAAATCCTTCAATCGCACTAATATCAAGTGGGATTGGAACAATCGTGTTCATACTAATTACAAGAGGTAAAGTACCATCTTACCTTGGATCATCATTCGCCTTTATCGCTCCGATGATTTACGCGAAAACAAATTTAGAACCTGGTGCAGCGTTCGTAGGAGTTTTCATCACAGGTATTATTTATGCAGTAATCGCACTAATCATTAACAAAGTAGGCGTCAAATGGTTATTCAGAGTATTACCACCAATCGTTGTTGGCCCGGTAATCATCGTTATCGGATTAAGTTTATCATCAGTAGCAGTAGGAATGGCAATGAATGGAGCAGATGGAAAATACAGTTCAACATCAATCACTATCGCATTAATTACACTAGCAATCACAATCATAACAGCATTATTTACAAGAGGTTTTTTATCAGTCATACCAATCTTAGTAGGAATTATCGGTGGATATATCACATCAATCTTCTTTGGAGTAGTAGATTTTTCAGGAATAAAAATCGCACATATAATAGAAGTACCTGATTTTTCATTACCATTTGTTCACTACACACCACATGTCACTTTCCAGCTACTGATCATCTTTGTACCTGTAGCAATCGTGACAATCTCAGAACATATTGGACACCAAGTCGTTCTAGGAAGTGTCGTAGAGAAAGATTTAATTAAAGATCCTGGATTAGATAAGTCATTATTCGGAGATGCAGTTTCAACCATGATCGCAGGCTTAATTGGTGGACCTACAACAACAACATACGGTGAAAATATCGGTGTTCTAGCAATCACAAGAGCTTACAGCGTATACGTATTCATAGGTGCAGCAATCTTGGCCACGATATTCGGATTCAGCGGATTAATCTCAGCGGTCATTAGCTCAATCCCCACACCTGTAATGGGTGGGATCTCAATCCTACTATTCGGAATCATCGCCTCAAGCGGATTACGAGTACTAGTAGAAAACAAAATCGATTTCGCTAAACAACGTAACTTAGTTATCGCTTCAGTCATTCTAGTACTAGGAATTGGTGGAGCTGCAATACACATTGGTAAACAATTCGCATTAGAAGGAATGGCTTTATCAGCTTTAATCGGAGTTGTACTAAATTTAGTCCTACCAGAAAACATTGGTGGCGATCGTACAATAGAAAATAAGGATGAGAGCTTAACTTCATAATCGACATTTAAATGGGGCATTCTTACAGTGATAAGACTCCAAAAATAAAACAGATGAAATTCATTTAGGGGGATGACGGATGAATCATTTATTAACCATGTCTGATTTAACAATCGAAGAAATTCAAGATTTGCTAGAACAAGCACAAAGCTTTGCAAATGGAGAAACAAGCAGCCTGAAACGTCAGACATTTGTTGCAAATTTGTTTTTTGAGAATAGTACGAGAACTCGCTTCAGCTTTGAAGTAGCCCAAAAGAAACTTGGACTTGAAGTCATTAACTTAGCTGTTGAAAGCTCAAGTATTCAAAAAGGTGAAACTTTGTATGATACGGTTAAAACACTTCAGGCAATTGGTGTTGAAGCAGTTGTAATCCGTCATACACAAGACGAGTATTTTCAAGAAATAAAGGATGCAGGAATGCCAATCCTGAATGCCGGCGATGGATGTGGAAATCACCCAACACAATGCCTACTTGACTTACTAACGATCAAACAAGAATTTGGAAGCTTTGAAGGATTAAAAGTAGCAATCGTTGGAGATTTAAGACACTCAAGAGTTGCACGCTCTAATGCTGAAGCACTAACTAGATTAGGTGCAAAAGTATACTTCGCAAGTCCTGATGAATGGAAAGATGATAAAAATACTTATGGAACATATAAAAATTTAGATGAATTAGTCGAAGAAGTTGATGTCATGATGCTATTAAGAGTTCAGCATGAGAGACATGACGAAGAGACAAATCACATAATGGAAAATTACTTACAAAAGCATGGCCTAACGGTTGAAAGAGCAGCAAAAATGAAACCTACAAGCATTATCATGCATCCAGCACCATTTAATCGAGATGTTGAAATTGCAAGTGAACTAGTTGAATGCGAGCGATCAAGAATCTTTAAGCAAATGGAAAACGGAGTATATGTACGAATGGCTGTGTTAAAAAGAGCCTTACCAACAGTATGGGGAGAGATGAAAAATGAAGTACTTGTTTAAAAACGGTGTCATCTTACAAGAAAATGGTGAACTTCTAAATCGAGACGTATTAGTAGTTAATGGAAAAATTTCAGTCATCGCTGCAACAATCGTTGATGAAGATGCGATTCAAATTGAATTAGATGGCAAATTGCTTTCACCAGGTTTAATCGATGTTCATGTGCATCTTCGTGAGCCAGGCGGTGAACATAAAGAGACAATCGAAACAGGTACGAAGGCAGCGGCAAGAGGAGGATTTACTACAATTGCTGCAATGCCAAATACTCGACCAGTACCAGATACACTCGAGCACCTAAGCGCATTAAATAAAAAAATAGAAGAAACAGCAGTCGTAAACGTATTACCATATGCATCAATTACAATCCGACAAGCTGGTGAAGAGCAAACAGACTTTGAAGTCTTAAAAGAAAATGGAGCTTTTGCATTCACAGATGATGGTGTAGGCATTCAATCTGCTGAAATGATGTACAAAGCAATGCAAAAAGCAGCTGAACTAAATGTCTCAATCGTTGCACACTGTGAAGAAAACACACTGATTCAAAAAGGTTGTGTCCACGAAGGCAAGTTTTCAAAAGAAAATGGTTTAAATGGAATTCCTTCAATTTGTGAAAGTGTTCAAATTGCTCGAGATGTTCTATTAGCTGAAGCTACAGGGTGTCACTATCATGTTTGCCATATCAGTACAAAAGAATCAGTAAGAGTAGTACGCGATGCAAAACGTGCTGGAATTAAAGTAACGGCTGAGGTTTCACCACACCATTTAATTCTTTGTGAAGATGACATCCCAGGCTTGGACACAAATTTCAAAATGAATCCTCCATTAAGAAGTGCAGTCGATCGAGAAGCATTAATCGAAGGATTACTTGATGGAACAATCGACATGATCGCAACAGATCATGCACCTCATACTGAAGAGGAAAAAGCTCAGGGGATGCAATTAGCACCGTTTGGAATTGTAGGGCTAGAAACTGCTTTTCCATTATTAAACACTCATTTTGTCGAAACGGGTAAAATGACTTTACAACAAGTAATAGACTTTTTAACAACTAAACCTGCTGAAGTTTTTAACTTAAACAGAGGGAAAATTGAAGTTGGAGCGGTAGCAGACCTAACTGTAATCGACTTAGATTTAGAAGAGGAAATCGATTCAACAACATTCCTTTCAAAAGGTAAAAACACACCATTTAATGGTTGGAACTGTAAAGGTTGGCCAGTAATGACAATGGTAAATGGCAAATTAGTATATGAAAGAGAGGAACTAACAGTATGATGCGTCAATTAATATTAGAAGACGGTACAGTTTTTGTAGGAGAAGGATTTGGTAGCGAAGTTGAAACAACAGGAGAAATCGTATTTACAACAGGTATGACAGGATATCAAGAGGTATTAACTGACCCATCTTACTGTGGACAAATCGTAACATTCACTTTCCCTTTAGTAGGGAACTATGGTATTAACTTAGAGGATTTTGAAAGCATCGTACCAGCAGTACATGGCTTAATTGTAAAAGAATATGCTGAGCATCCATCAAATTTCCGAAACAAAATGAGCTTGGATCAATATTGCAAAGATAAAGGAATTCCAGGTTTAGCAGGAATTGATACACGTATGTTAACGAAAAAACTTCGTGAAGTTGGAACGATGAAAGGTAAATTCTGCAGCATGGAAGCAAATGTTGATGAAGTAGTTGCAGAATTAACAAATACACCACTATTCACAAACCATGTTGAACGAGTTTCAACACAAAAACCTTATAGAAGTCCAGGTAGAGGACACCGAGTAGTATTAGTAGATTTCGGTATGAAACATGGTATTTTAAGAGAATTAACAAACCGTAAATGTGACGTTACAGTTGTGCCTTATAACGTTTCAGCAAAAGAAATATTCTTACTAGCTCCAGATGGAATTATGTTAAGTAATGGACCTGGAGATCCAAAGGATGTTCAAGTAGCAATCGAAATGATTAAAGAAGTAGTAGGTAAAGTACCATTATTCGGAATTTGCTTAGGTCACCAATTATTTGCTCTAGCAAATGGAGGAAATACTTCAAAGCTTAAATTCGGTCACCGTGGTGCGAACCATCCGGTTAAGCATTTAGAAACAGGAAAAGTAGCAATCACTTCACAAAACCATGGTTATGCTGTAGAAACAGAATCAATTGAAGGAACTGACTTAGAAGTAACACATGTTGCACTAAATGATGGAACTGTTGAAGGACTTAAACACAAGACATACCCAGCATTCACAGTACAATATCACCCAGAGGCTTCACCTGGACCAGAAGATGCAAACTACTTATTTGACGAATTTATTAGCATGATGGAAGCACAGAAACGAGAGGGGAACTTACAATGCCAAAACGCGTAGACATAAAAACAATCTTAGTAATCGGATCAGGACCAATCGTAATCGGTCAAGCAGCAGAATTTGACTATGCTGGAACACAGGCTTGTCAGGCATTGAAAGAAGAAGGATACAAAGTAATTCTTGTAAACTCAAACCCTGCAACAATTATGACAGATGTACAAACAGCAGATAAAGTATACATCGAACCACTAACAGTAGATTTCGTTAGTCGAATCATTCGTAAAGAACGACCAGATGCTCTTTTACCAACATTAGGAGGTCAAACAGGACTTAACTTAGCGGTAGAATTAGATAAATCTGGCGTATTAAAAGAGTGTGGAGTAAAAATTTTAGGAACAACTTTAGAAGCGATTAACCGCGCAGAAGATCGCGACCTATTCAGAACATTAATGAACGACTTAAGCGAGCCAGTACCAGAAAGTGAAATCATTCATACTTTAGAAGAAGCATATGACTTCGTAGAAGAAATTGGCTACCCAGTTATCGTAAGGCCTGCCTTTACTCTTGGAGGAACAGGCGGAGGAATTTGTAATGATGAAGAAGATTTAAAAGAAATCGTAGCAAGCGGATTAAAAAATAGCCCAGTAACACAATGTTTATTAGAAAAAAGTATCGCTGGTTTTAAAGAAATCGAATATGAAGTAATGCGTGATGCAAATGACCATGCGATTGTTGTATGTAACATGGAAAACATCGACCCAGTTGGTGTTCACACAGGAGATTCAATCGTAATCGCTCCTTCTCAAACGTTAAGTGATCGTGAATATCAAATGTTACGAAATGTATCATTAAAAATCATCCGTGCTTTAGGAATTGAAGGTGGATGTAACGTACAGCTTGCACTAGATCCAGATAGCTTCCAATACTATGTAATCGAAGTAAATCCACGTGTATCACGTTCAAGTGCGTTAGCTTCAAAAGCAACAGGCTACCCGATTGCAAAATTAGCAGCGAAAATCGCAGTAGGCTTAACACTAGATGAAATGATTAACCCAGTTACTAAGAAAACTTATGCTTGCTTCGAGCCAGCATTAGACTATATCGTATCAAAAATTCCACGTTGGCCATTTGATAAGTTTGAAACTGCAAACCGTCAGTTAGGAACTCAAATGAAAGCAACTGGAGAAGTAATGGCAATCGGTAGAACACTTGAAGAGTCATTATTAAAAGCGGTTCGCTCACTAGAATTAGGAGTAAATCACATCGAACTTAACGCAGTAAAAGAACTGTCTAAAGAAGAAATGATTGCTCGCATGGCAAAAGCTGACGATGAAAGACTATACATTGTTGCTGAAGCAATGAGAACAGGTATGACGATAGAAGAAATACACGATATTACAAAAATTGATTTCTTCTTCCTACACAAAATTGAAAACATCATTAAAATGGAAAAACAAATTAAAGAAAACCATTTTGAACTAGATGTACTGTTAAAAGCTAAGAAAATGGGCTTTAGTGATGATTACATCGCATTAGAATGGAATGCAACAAATAAAGAAATATACGAATTTAGAAAACAAAATCAAATCATACCAGTATATAAAATGGTTGATACATGTTCGGCAGAGTTTGAATCTACAACACCATACTTCTACGGAACATACGAAATCGAAAATGAATCAATTGTAACAGATAAGAAGAGCGTAGTAGTTCTTGGATCTGGTCCAATTCGAATCGGTCAAGGGATCGAGTTTGACTATGCAACAGTACATTGTGTAAGAGCAATTAAAGAAGCTGGATACGAAGCAATCATTATAAACAACAACCCAGAAACAGTTTCAACTGACTTCAGTATCTCAGACAAACTATATTTCGAGCCATTAACAATTGAAGACGTAATGCACATTATCGATTTAGAAAAACCGATGGGAGTAGTTGTTCAATTCGGTGGTCAAACAGCAATCAACCTTGCAGGTAAATTAGTAGAACGTGGTGTAAAAATTCTTGGAACTTCACTTGAGGATTTAGATCGTGCTGAAGACAGAGACAAGTTTGAAGAAGCACTTCAAAAATTAGGTGTACCACAACCTCTTGGTAAAACAGCAATGACACCTGAAGAAGCAGCTGCAATCGCTGATGAAATTGGTTACCCAGTATTAGTAAGACCATCTTATGTACTAGGTGGACGTGCAATGGAGATTGTATACCACCGTGAAGAAATTCTTCACTACATGCAAAATGCAGTTAAAATCAATCCAGAACATCCAGTATTAGTCGACCGTTACTTAACTGGTAAAGAAATTGAAGTAGATGCAATCTCTGACGGAATCGATGTATATATCCCAGGTATTATGGAGCATATCGAACGAGCTGGAGTTCACTCAGGAGATTCAATCGCAGTATATCCTACACAAAATGTATCAGAAGCTGCGAAACAAAAATTAATCGATTATACAATCAAACTAGCTAAAGGTTTAAATATTAAAGGATTACTTAACATCCAGTTTGTTGTTACAGATAAAGATGAAGTATTCGTACTAGAAGTAAACCCAAGATCAAGCCGTACAGTACCATTCTTAAGTAAAATTACAAACGTACCAATGGCGAATATCGCAACAAAAGTTATCTTAGGTCAAACATTAGCTTCATTCGGATATGCTACAGGCTACCATCCAGAAGGAAATGAAGTATATGTAAAAGCACCAGTGTTCTCATTCGCTAAACTACGCTCAGTAGATATAACATTAGGCCCTGAAATGAAATCAACTGGAGAAGTAATGGGGAAAGATGTAAGTCTTCAAAAAGCATTATACAAAGCTTTAGTAGCTGCTGGAATGCAAATCCCAACTCACGGATCAGTGATCATTACAGTAGCTGATAAAGATAAAGAAGAAGTAGTTAATATCGCAAAACGCTTCCATGAAATTGGATTTACAGTATTCGGTACGGAAGGAACTAAAAATCACTTAGAAAACCACGGTGTACCAGTAAAAGCGGTAAACAAAATTAACGAGCATGAAGACAATATGCTAGATATGATCAAGCGTGGAGATGCACAGTTTGTTATCAATACGTTAACAAAAGGTAAAAAACCAGCTCGTGATGGATTCAGAATTCGTCGTGAATCAGTTGAAAACGGAGTAGTTTGCTTAACTTCACTAGATACAGCAAATGCAATATTATCAGTAATTGAAAGCTTAACATTCTCAACTTCTGCACTACCAAACAAAGAAATGAAGGCTGGCGTATTAGTATGATAAAAAAAGAACTCATGACAATTGTCTCAAACAGAGAAATTGCCCATCAAATTGTCGAAATGACATTAAAAGGTGAACTAGTTCAGGAGATGCACTCTCCTGGGCAGTTTGTCCATATAAAAGTGACTGGTGGACTAACGCCACTATTAAGAAGACCAATCAGTATATGTTCGATCGACAAAGAGAAAAGTGAGTTCACGATGATATTCCGCGCAGAAGGTGAAGGAACTAAGCTTTTAAAAGAAGCAAGCGTTGGACAACAAGTTGATGTATTAGGTCCTCTTGGTCAAGGTTATGATGTTGAAACTCTTTCAGAAGGAGATACAGCACTACTAGTTGGTGGTGGAATTGGTGTACCTCCGATGTATGAACTTTCAAAGCAATTTAAAGCTCGTGGTGTAAATGTAATTCATGTATTAGGATTTGCTTCAAGCAATGTAGCTTTTTATGAAAAAGAATTTTCAGAATTAGGACCAACCTTTATGGCAACAGTTGATGGAACTCTAGGTACAAAAGGTTTTGTAACTGATGTAATTCGTGAAAAAGAACTTCAATTTGATCAATACTTTGCATGTGGTCCAACTGTGATGTTAAAGGCTTTACAACAGCAATATAAAGGTATGAAGGATGGCTATATATCACTTGAAGAACGAATGGGCTGTGGAATCGGAGCTTGTTTCGCATGTGTATGCCATACTGAAGACGGGTCATATCGTAAAATTTGTAGCGATGGACCAGTATTCCAAGCTGAGGAGGTAGTACTATGATTTCATTACAAACAAAACTTCCTGGCTTAGATTTAAAAAATCCTATTATGCCAGCTTCTGGTTGCTTCGGTTTTGGTAGAGAGTTCGCAAATCTTTACGATCTAAGTATTCTTGGAGCTATTATGATAAAAGCAACAACAGTTGAAGCCAGGTACGGAAATGAAACACCTCGTGTAGCAGAAACTCAGGCGGGGATGTTAAATGCGATTGGACTTCAAAATCCTGGTTTAGAAAAAGTAATAAACGGTGAATTAAAATGGTTATCAAATTATGATGTACCAATCGTTGCAAACATTGCTGGATCAACTATTGATGACTATGTAACAGTCGCAAAAGAGATTTCCAAAGTAAGTAATGTAAAAGCACTAGAATTAAACATTTCTTGTCCAAACGTAAAATGCGGTGGGATTGCATTTGGAACGGATGCTGCAACAGCGGCTGAAGTAACAAAAAAAGTAAAAGAAGTAAGCGAAGTTCCACTTTACGTAAAATTATCTCCAAATGTAACGAATATTGTTGAAATCGCAAAAGCAATTGAAAATGCAGGAGCAGATGGATTAACAATGATTAATACATTACTTGGGATGAGACTTGATTTAAGAACTGGTAAACCAATACTAGCTAATAAAACTGGTGGATTATCAGGTCCTGCAATAAAACCTGTAGCGATTCGTATGATTCATGATGTGAGTCAAGTAGTAAACATCCCAATCATCGGAATGGGTGGGGTTATGAATGCAGAAGATGCACTAGAGTTCTTCCTAGCAGGAGCAAGTGCAATCGGTGTAGGTACGGCAAACTTCGTTGATCCATTTGTTTGTCCAACAATTATAGATGAACTACCTGAAGTACTACACAAATACGGATATCAATCAATTGAAGAATGTATTGGAAGGAGCTGGAAACAACATGTCATCACAAGTGGTCATCGCGCTTGATTTTTCATCAAAAGATGAAGTAATGAATTTTGTAAAAAAATTTCAAAAGTCTCTATATGTAAAGGTAGGGATGGAGCTATTTTACAAAGAGGGTCCAGCGATCATAAAGGAATTAAAAGAATTAGGACATCAAATCTTCCTAGATTTGAAACTTCATGATATTCCAAATACAGTAAAACACGCAATGAAAAATATCGCCTCTCTAGAAGTAGACATGGTTAATGTTCATGCAGCTGGTGGAACGAAAATGATGAAGGCAGCATTAGAAGGTCTAGAAGAAGGCACTCCAGCTGGTAAAAAAAGACCATTACTAATAGCTGTGACACAACTGACAAGTACCTCAGAAGAACAAGTAATCCATGAACAAGGAATATCTTCTTTACAAGATTCGATTAAACTATATGCTGCGATAACAGAAGAAAGCGGTCTTGACGGTGTAGTTTGCTCTCCACTTGATGTAGAGTTAGTGCAAGCAGCAGTTGAAGGTGAGAACTTCCTTACTGTAACACCTGGTATTCGACTAGCAGATAATAGTGTAGATGATCAAGTACGTGTAACAACACCAGCGAAAGCTAGACAATTTGGAAGTAGCTATATTGTAGTAGGACGCAGTATTACAAAAAGCGAAAATCCAGTAGAAGCATATGAAGAAGTAATTGCACAATGGGAGGGCGTAACAATATGAAAAAGAATATCGCAGCAAACTTATTAAGCATTGGGGCAGTAAGCCTACAACCTGAAACTCCATTTACTTGGGCATCAGGAATCAAATCTCCAATCTATTGTGATAATCGCCTAACTCTTGGCTATCCAGAAATTCGTAAAAACATTGCAAAAGGCTTAGTTGAACTAATCCAAACTAAATTTGGTAACGTAGATGTAATCGCTGGAACTGCAACTGCTGGAATTCCACACGCAGCATGGACAAGTGATTTAATGGAATTACCAATGGTTTATGTACGTAGCTCTGCAAAAGGCCACGGCAAAGGAAACCAAATCGAAGGCCCAATCACAGCCGGACAAAAAGTAGTAGTTGTAGAAGACCTAATCTCAACTGGCGGCAGCGTAATCACATGCGTTGAAGCTCTACGCGAAGCGGGTTGCGAAGTACTAGGAGTAGTCTCAATCTTCACATACAATCTTCCAGCAGCGGTAGAGAAGTTCGATGCAAACGATGTAACATACTATTCTTTAACTGACTACGACACACTAGTTGAAGTAGCAAAAGAACAAGGTTCAATCCAAGCAGAACATGTAGCTAAACTAACTGCATGGAGAAAAAATCCACAAGACGCTAGTTGGATGACTGTTGAAGTTTAATACTTAGAGTAGGAAAGATGACTTTTTTGGAGTCATCTTTTTTTTGTGGAGTGACGATAAACAGATTAGGACTGCAAATAAAAATTGGACCTGCAAATAAATCGACCTAAAGTGCAAATAAAAAAGTCGAAACTACAATTAAAAAAGCCAAAAGTGCAATTAAAAAAAGTGAACTGCAAATAAAAAAGCCAAAAGTGCAATTAAAAAGATCAATTCTGCAAATAAAAAAATCAAAACTGCAATTAAAAAATTCAAAAGTGCAAATAAGTCTTTGAATAGCTTTGATTTAAAAGAAAATGAGGGGTGAAAATAGTAAATCCTAATAAATTAATTAGAACTCAAATGAAAAAAGAGGATCATGGCAAATAGCAATGAGCCAACGTAAATTAACGAGGCATCGCAATTAAAAATTGATAATCGCAAATTAAATGAGCCATCGCAATTAACAATTGGTAATGGCAAATAAAATCGGGCTATCGCAAATAAAAACTGGAAATGGCAAATAAAAATGAGCCATCGCAATTAAATATAGAGAATAGCAATTAAAAAACTAAAATGGCAATTAAAATTAAGTAATCACAATTAAAAATAGTAAAATCGCAAATAAACTATAATAGATCACATCAACATGACTGCTTCACAATAGAAAATTCATGCAAACTAAGCTTCCTAACTTAAAATCACTTAAAATGATTGGTAACCACATGGAAAATCATACAAAATGATAAACTTTCACCTGAAAATCTACTAAATTACAGTTCTTTTACACATTAGTCACAAACAAATTATTTGATAAATAATTAATAAGTTTTTAAACTATTCATACAATTGATTGAAAGTAACTTTAAAATTGGAGGTTCAAATATGTCAATCGCAAAACAATTTCTTACGAATAGTTTAATGGAATTCAAAGGGATAAAAAAGCTTGGTGACCGTTCGATGGATCAGCTAAATAATGAGGAGTTACACTTGCACCCATCTAGTGAATCGAATAGTATTTCCATAATTGTAAGGCATTTAAGTGGTAATATGATTTCTAGATGGACGGATTTTCTCACGACGGATGGTGAAAAATCATGGAGAAATCGTGACGTTGAATTTGAGGGTATATACCAAACAAAGGATGAGTTGTTAGCAGATTGGAATAAAGGATGGAATGTTGTTTTTCACACATTAGAGAGTCTACAAGAAGATGACGTATTAAAAACGATTAAAATTCGTGGAGAAGATCATACTGTTTTACAAGCAATACATAGACAAATTAGTCATTACGGAAATCATATTGGTCAAATCGTTTATATTGCTAAGTTAATAAAAAATGACGAATTTAAGAGTTTGAGTATTCCAAAAGGAAAATCTCAAGAATTCTTAGAGTTCAAACTGAATGAATCAAAAAAATCTACGACTTAGGTTGTAGATTTTTTTACGCATTAAGAAAGTATAAATTGGCAGCTGTGAAGTAAGCTCGTCGTTGTAGCCAATTTTAGTAAAAATATAATTGCAACTACTCCTCTATCTTAGCTTAAAGGCTCGCTATTCGGCGAGTTTTCTTTCTGTTTATTAAGCCCTTTGTTAAAGGTGAGAAGTAAGCTAGGAAGTTTTTTACTTTAAAGATTACTATTTTTATCTTACGCTTTACCCTGTACTATATATAGGAATGGAGTATATTTATCCACATTTCAAGAAATTAAAAAGTGACACAAAAGAGACTAAAATTTAGTGAAAATTAGTAAAGTTTTCCATATATAATATTCTTGTATAGAATTGTGATGAATGATTCGACAGTAAAACTAATAAACTTCATATCACTCTCTATTTCAAATATAGAAAATTATTTGTAAAAGGAGATGTTTAAATGAAAAAATTAATCGGAGTAAGTGTCTTATCAGCTAGTTTAGTCTTATCTGCTACACCTATTAGCTATGCTAATACAAATGATTTACCTTATGTAAACGAAATTTTAGAATTGCAACCTAATGTTACAGAAAAAGAATTGATAAAGGACGTAAAATCCATTTCTAAAAACACTGGTGATACGAAAGAAGCTATATTAGAACAACTTTTTAATGAGCTTAAACAAGACGAAGCTCAAGGGTTGTCAGAAAAAAAATTGCAAGGTAGAGGGGGGAGTGGTGGTACTGTTTCGGTTGGAACTGGAGTAAAAGGCCAGATTTACTATACGGCTTCACAAACTGCTTACTTAAATCATGGACATGTAGGAATGTATTATAATGCTGAAACTGTCGTCGAATCTGTTCCAAAAGTGGGAGTTCGTAAAAAAAATTTTAAAGAAAGGCTAGTAGACAAAGGAAATGCACAAGTCAAATCCGTTAACACTACAACTGCTAAACGAAATGCAGCTGCCGATTGGGCATACAGTAGAGTAGGTAAAGATGACTACTCTTACAATTTTGCAACTAACCGTAAAACTGATCATTATGGTAAAAAAAATTGTGCAAAGTTAGTCTGGTCTGCCTATAAGTTAAAAGCGGACTTAGATTTAGATAAAGACAAAGGATCAGGTGTATATCCGAGGGATGTACGTGATGCAAAAGATACAACGCTAGTCCGTAAAATATAAATTTTATAAGGCAATAAGTTGAACAGTTTGACTTATTGCCTTTTAGTATAGTTTAAGGAGAAAAATATGAAAAGAAGATATAAAACTATCATACTATGTTTAACTTGCTTACTGGTTATTTTTAGTTGTTATTTTATTTTTAATAAAATAAGAGTTTCTCCATTTATTGTAAAAGAGGAGACCATTCGAAAGAATAACTTTTTAAATGATAAACAAGCCGTCTTATATTATTCTTCTACAGCGGACCAAGATATGGATGGTAGAGGGAAAAGTATCGCGATCTTTGTTGATGATGACGGTGTAGCAAGAGGGTATAAAATGAAAGGATTAGAACTTGGTAGTGTTGCTTTAGGAGAAAAAGGTCTTTTATTAATGGATAAAGAAACACTACGCTTAATTGGTCATCAATATAAAGAAGTTAAAATGGAGTATCAACATACAGGAGATCTAACAGGATATCTAAAAAGTTCAAATCTTTATTTTACTATTTTTAATTCAGGTTTTGTAAAAAATGGTTATGCTTCAAATGTATTATATGGGAATGAGAAAGGATTTGAAAAAGGAAATATCCCCCATTTTATTTCAACATCGGGTGTTGATAAAAATGAAATACATATTTTAACAGAAGATATTGAGAAAAATACTGCTCATTTACGTAAAGTTGTTTTCGACGACAACAAACTAATAATAAAAGATTTAATTCAGCTTAAAAACCGATCTGGTTATAATAGTTACAATCCTAGCTCACAGATTATTAGTGATGAAAATTATTACTACATGGTACTTGAGGAAAGGAAAGAAGGGAATTTGAAGGATGAAAATGTAGTACTAGTTCGAATAAATAAGAAAACATTAAAGCAAGAAATGATCACACTTGTTTCCTATAAAAATAAAACCATCAATCAATTGACCGCAAAAATTCCTTACAGCACTGATCATTCGATCTATATTTATGGTAAGGAGCTTTTCTGCGCAAATGGGCTAGGTGATGTTTACACAGTGGACACTACTAATAATAGAGTCAAAAAGAAATTTACAATTGAAAATCCACGAAAAGGCCCGTATCGCTATGGAGAACAAACATATTTCAAAAATGATTCAATGTTTGTCGTAAGGTATGATTCAAAAAAGAAAGTTAAATATTACTTTGAACAATATTCTTTAGTTTCCGGCAAAAAAACAAATGAAGTTAAAATGCATGGAGTAGATGAAATTTTGTCTTCAGTAAAAGGGAAGTCAGTTCATTCATACGATTTTAAAATATTGAAATAAATAAATAATAATTGCATTTTAGTATAGTCTAGGAGAAAAAATGAAAAGAAAATATAAAACTATCATACTATGTTTAACTTGCTTACTTGTTGTTTTCAGTTGTTATTTTACTGTTAATAAATAAGAGTTTTGCCATTTATTGTAAAGGCTCTTTTCGTAAAATTTGTTGTTTTTTTAATGAATAATTTTATAAATTTACCCTTTTTTGTGTAAAAACACTAAGGGGTAATTTCAAATGAATGGAGGAATGTTTATGAAGAATTTCCTTGCAATAATATTACCAAGTATAGTTTTATTTGCATTTATATGGATAGATTCTATGTTTCCTGAAAGTAAATATATTATTTTAGGAATATATTTACTCTTCCCAATAATATTCATTATTCAGGGTATTATTTATTCAAATTCAAAAGGAAGTATGATAGTTGGCTTCTCGCTATCAACTGTTGCAGTTATTCTACCTATTTCAATATGGTATAATATAGGAAATATAGTTACTCCAGTAATCATATATCTATTATTAGGAATGTTATCATTCTATTTATTCAGGAAAATTAAATATAAGTCAGTCTAAAAAGTTGATATGACAAAAAAGAATTTTACTTTTTGGTATTTCAAATATAACCCATTATAAGTCGTCAATTGAGGGCTTTTTCCTTTATGAAAAACCTTTTAAAATGTTGACGGTAGTATAATTGGATTTTTGACACGCTGAAATAAGCATGTGTTCGACTCGATTTTCAAATGCCACATTGTTCCCCAAATCAAGCCAGCGGTACCAGAATAGGTAGTTATCCAAATATTTTGTCGCAACTCCTAGAAAACGCTCTATCCACTTTTTCAAGCGATTATGAAAGTTGTTAACGTGTTGAATGTGGTAAAGTCCCTTCTTTACACGCTGTATTTGTCGCTCAATGTAATCCTTTTATCTTAGCGAACTTTTTATAATTCGTTGCCGTATCAGTGCATAACAAAGACAACTAGTAATAGAGTCAAAAAGAAATTTACAATTGAAAATCCACGAAAAGGTCCGTATCGCTATGGAGAGCAAACATATTTCAAAAATGATTCAATGTTTGTGGTAAATTATGATTCAAAAAAGAAAGTTAAATATTATTTTGAACAATATTCTCTGGGAACTGGCAAAAAAACAAAGGTAGTTCAAATGAATGGAGTAGATGAAATTTTGTCGTCAGTAAAAGGGAAATCAGTTCATTCATACGATTTTAAAATATTGAAAGAGAAAAAGGAAAAATTATTTCATAAGTCTACATTATATATCTTCAAAAAATAAAAAATCTTAAAATCTACGACTTAAGTTGTAGATTTTTTTTATGTCCCTAAAGACTAATAGTGTACGAATGTTCAATCTATTTAATGAAGAAATAGATTAATTGAAAGATTAGAATGTATTTGAGACCAGAGAAAAGGAATAACGAAGAATTTTAGGATAGGGAAGAGGTACTGGGAGAATCATTTTAAACCACATAAAAATAACTCAACGATTCTTTTACACATGCATTACTTTAATCCTGGTAAAAATTTTAATAGTGAAAATAGTTCGAAAATATTGTAAAATGTTACAGGTTAGGGGGATGGCAATAGATGAAAATTTTAATCGAAACAATTAATCATTTTAAACCGTATTGGAAAGTATTTCTAGTTGCTTTTGTATGTTCATTAATTGCTGGCGCATTTGCGATTATTCCGCCGATTTTGACTGGTAAATTGGTCGATGAGATTATTGGTGGTCCTGATTCAAAAATTATTTTTTATTTAATTTTAGGGATTATGCTCGCATTCTTATTTAAGGTCGGTTTTGAATCATTACAAGAATTTATTCAAGTAAAAATTGGTCTAGATGTAATTACAGATATGCAATTACGTGCATTTACAAAGCTTCAAAAAGCACCAATGACGTTTTTTTCAACAACACCTCGGGGAGATATGTTATATAGGTTAACGCATGATGTAGAATCTGTTCAAAACTTGAATAATACAGTTGTACCACGTTTTATTCAACAAGTAATTGCAGCTATTGCAGCATTTATAGCGGTGTTTCCGTTGTATTGGCCTGCTGCAGTCGTCATGTTAGTTGTATTTGCAATTTATTTAGTTCCTTCTTTTATGATTGGTAAAAAAGTAAGAAAAATGGGAGCTATAGCTCGTGATATGAGTGCTGATTTGTATAATCATACTCAAGAAAGTATTGAGTCAGTTCGTTTAGTGAGAACTTTTCAAACGCAGGATATTGAAAATAAAAAATTAGAAGATAAATTGTCTGTTTGGAAAAGATTTGCTATTCGCTTGGCTTTAATTGGGAAGGTTAATTGGCGTTTAGGAAATGTGATTAATAATGGTGCACCTGGGGTCATTATGTTGATTGGTGGATATTCGATTTGGCAGCATGAAATTACAATTGGTACTTTAATCGCCGTTTTAGGATTTATCCCAACAATGTTTATGCCAGTACGCTCTTTAGCTGAAAATGCGTTAACAATTCAACAAGCAATTCCAGCACTTCAAAGAATTTATGAGTATTTTGATTTGCCTGCAGAACAGCCTGATGATTTACCGAAATTTGGAGAAGTGAAAGGTGATCTAGACGTTAAAAATGTTCGTTTTACGTATCCAAATTCAACTGAAGAAGTATTAAAAGATGTTTCGTTCTCAATGAAAGCTGGTCAACATATTGGGATTGTTGGTTCCAGCGGTGGAGGAAAAAGTACTTTAATTCAGTTATTACTCGGATTATACCAGCCTTCTTCAGGTTCAATTTTTGTTGATCGTAAAGATTTATCTTCACATGATTATCAATCATTACGCCAAAATATTGGAGTCGTTTCTCAGGAGACTTTCCTTTTAAATAGTACATTAAAGCAAAATTTACTTTATGCTAAACCGAATGCAACAGATGAAGAACTTAAACTTGCTGTTGAAGCAGCGGACTTATCTGATTTAGTTGAGTCACTACAAGAGGGTTTTGAAACGATTGTTGGTGAAAGAGGGCTAAAATTATCTGGTGGTCAAAGACAACGAGTAGCTCTTGCAAGAGCAATTTTACGTCATCCTCCAGTGTTAATTTTCGATGAGGCTACATCATCATTAGATGGAGAAACAGAGGAAAAGGTACAATCATCGCTTGAAAAGTTAATTCCAGGTCGTACAACAATTACGATCGCACATCGACTTGTAACAGTAAAGGATGCTGATTGTATTTTATTATTAGATAAAGGGCGTATTGCTGAACAAGGAACACATGAAGAATTATTATCATTAAAAGGTCAGTACTATCAATTATATATGGCACAATACAGTGAACTAGAAAAGGAGAATGCTGTATGATGCAGAAAAATACAAAAAAAATAGGTGATGGAAAAAGAGTCATAAACTTTCTCAAGCCTCATAAAAAATGGGTATTTGCAGATTCATTCGTAATTGCTTTAAGTCAAGTTTGTGCAGCATTAATACCTACTCTAGGAACGGGTTGGTTAATTGATCATATAATTCCAAACCATGATAATGCACTATTATGGGGATTAATGTGGTTGCTTTTAATTGCTGCAATTCTTGATTTAATTTTAATGGTCATTGATGAGTATTTTTGCCATCATATTGCTAAATCTGTTACAAACTGGCAAAAACTACGCTTATTTAAGCACTTGCAAATTTTACCTTATTCATATTTTCATCAATCTAAATCTGGTGAATTATTAGCTCGAGTTTCTGATGACCCAGATACACTTCATAACTTTTTAGCTTGGGAAGGCTCTACTTTTATGGCTTCTGTTCAAGGAGTATTTATATATAGTATTGTTTTACTTTGGATTAATCCTTATTTAATGATTACTAGTGTTGTTTTAGGTGTTTTATTTTATTGGACGTCCAATAAAGTCGGAGCTCGTACTAGAATTGCTTCGGCTAAAGCTAGAATGGAAGCGTCACGTTATTTAGAAAGATTACGAGAATCAGTAACAGGGATCCAACTTTCGAGAATTCTTGGTGCAACGGATTATGAAATTCAAAGTGTTGCAGATATTCGTAAATCATTTATTAAAGAATCAATTATCGAATTAAAAGCAAGAATGCAATCAATTGTCGTAATCGGTAGCTATAATGGATTTGCTTTAGCTGCTGTCTATATTATAAGTGTTTTACTGATTTCAAATGATCAAATCACAACGGGACAAATGTATACGGCAGGTGGACTTGTGACCATTGCGGCTAATGAAATTCAAAGAATGCTAAGAAACTGGTTATCAGTACGTAGAACTGGTCCTGCATTAGATCGTTCTGAAAAATTATTAGCTGAAGAAGTTTCAGAATTTGAAGTACAAGAAGGTGAAAAATTAAATTCTGTTAATGGATTAATTGAATTTAAAGATGTTAAATTTGCCTATCCAACGAAGGAAGAATTTGTGTTAAAAGGATTGTCATTTCATGTGAAACCAGGGGAAGCAGTGGCCGTAGTAGGACCAAGTGGTGCTGGAAAATCAACAATTGTAGATTTATTATTAGGTTTCTATCCGTTAAATAATGGAACAATTGAAGTAGATGGTTTACCAATTGAAAAAGCAAATGCAAAGTGGATCAGGGATGCGATCTCGTTTGTTTCGCAAGATGTACAGCTAAGAAATGGTAGTTTAGCTGATAATATTCGTATAGGAAATGAATTGGTGACAAATGATGAAATGATTCAGGCACTAAAAGATAGTGGATTATCAGACTATCTAAATTCATTACCAGAAGGTCTAGAATCATCAATTGGTGAACGAGGGGCACTATTATCTGGTGGTCAAAAACAAAGATTATCTTTAGCAAGAGCTTTAGTTAAAAACTCTCCAATTCTTATTTTAGATGAAGCAAGTTCAGCTCTAGATCCGATTACAGAGTTACAAATAAATGAAGCAATTCAACAGCGAAAATCAAAACAATCTGTCATCGTAATTTCACATCGTTTATCTACCGTATTAACAGCGGACAGAATCGTTGTACTCGAAAATGGGAAAGTAGTCGAAGAAGGTACGCATCATTCTTTATTAGAAAAAGATGGTGTTTATTCAAGATTATTTAAAAGAGAAGCTGAAACTGGTGAAAATGTCATTAGTGTATCGTAAAAAGATTAAAAAGGAGTGTTAGTATATCTAACATTTCAGTAAAACTTTTCGAAACAAAAGAAGAGTTAAGAAAAGGCTTTGAGGTATTAAAACAACTTCGTACTCACTTAAATGAAGAATCATTTTTTACTTTGTACGAAGAAATGAAACAACAAGGCTATCAATTATTTGGGTTAGAAGATCAAGGAGTGACGGTTGCAGTCGCTGGTATTAGTATTTTAACAAATTTCTATAACGGTAGACATGTATTTGTTTACGATTTAGTGACAGATGAAAGTAAACGCTCAAATGGATACGGAAAGAAATTACTAGATTTTATTTCTGATTTTGGAAAAAGAAATGGTTGTCAATTAGTAACGCTACAATCCGGTGTCCAAAGAATTAATGCGCATCGTTTTTATGAAAATAAAATGGAGTATAAGAAGCTTTCTTATTCTTTTAGTAAAGATATTGAATAAACTAAAAAACCCTAATGATTTAGGGTTTTTTATTCTATCTATTTAAAATAGACAAGGAACATGTATGATAAAATTAAAATTGTTTTGTTAACTTGAAGTAGGGGGAGTAATCCGTGAATAGAAAAGATTTTTGGAGTTTAGTTGAAGAGTCTAAAAATAAAGAAGATCAAGCTGAATGGTTAATTGAGGCTTTAAGTAAAAAAGACTTAAATGAAATTGTGGATTTCGATTTGCATTTTCAAGGTTTAATGAATGAGAGTTATCAATCAAGATTATGGGCTGCTGCGTATATATTAATGGGTGGATGTTCAGATGATACATTTGATTATTTTAGAGGTTGGCTAATTGGTCAAGGGGAAGAAATTTATCACAAAGTAATGGGAAATCATGAGTTTTTGGCAAATTACATAAATGATGAAAATCTTGATGAAGAAGGTTATCCTCAAAATGAAGAATTATTAAGTGTAGGACAAGATGCTTACACGTTAGTAAAAACTGGCGATAATGAGTGGGACGATGAAAGTTATGATGAGTTGTTAGAGAAACTGGAACAAAAAGGTCTGATGCCTGCAAACGAGATGGAATTTGATTGGGATGAAGAAGATTCTGATGGTTTAGAAGCGATGTTTCCAAAATTATGGGCAAGATTTGGTGAAAATCCATTAGGATAAAAATTATTGTTTTCTTTTAGTGAAATTATAGTTATAACTAAGAGCCCTTTAAAAACAAAGGGCTCTTAAAATTAGAGTTCACTATGTATATGTTTTTTTATTAATTCAACAACATTTAATAGATAATTACTTTCGTGTGAAACAAACTGATTTTTATCTACAGATTTTTGAATTGGAATTTTTTCCTCTGTTTCAGTAATTTGAAAACCATCAACTTCAACTGTATCTCTTAATCCATGTGCGAATTGATAAAATTGGTTAAAATCAGCTTTCACGATCCCTGAAACTTCTTCTTTTTGTAGGTTGAAATCAGTAAAAGGTTTATTGCTTTTTAGTAAAAAAACATGACTTAATTCATGATCATTAATCGTTTCTAAAATAATCGAATTTTTAATGATGCCAAGAGGGATTATATCTTCAATTTTTACTTCTATTCCAAGTTCTTCTTTTACTTCTCTTAATCCATCTTGAACTGTTTCAGTAGATAATAAATGACCAGCAGCAGTAATATCAAATAAATTCGGATAATCCTTTTTTTGATGACTACGGATTTGAAAATAAATTGAAGCTTGGTCTTCTACTATACTAAGTAACCAGCAATGAAATGTTTCGTGCCATAATCCTTCTTTATGTACTTCACTTCGAGAGGCTTCTCCTATATGATTACCAGATTCATCAAAAATTTTAAGTAATTCTTCTTTCATTTAACTAACCACCTTGTATTTGATCTATGAACCATGTACTTCATTATAAAATAAATTTTGCCAGATTGAAGAATATTTTGATTGATCAAGATCATAGTTACCATTCCACCTCATTAGAAATTGAAGAATAAAAAACGGCGGTATCTTACTTAGTCCGCCGTATCCTATTGGTGATGTTTAGAAATGTTCACTCTTTATCTATTTGAAAAAAGTAGTTTATCTATTTTTAAGCCTACCCTTATTCAATACTGCTGCTGCTATTGCTATAAGGAGTATACCCATAAAAGCGGGTGCAGCATGACCGAGTGATACATAGATTTGACCTCCTATAATCGGCCCAATTATTCTTGCTAAAGCCTGAATAGATTGGCTACCTCCTTGGATTCTGCCTTGTTCACTGGGATCAACAGTCTTGGAAACCATCCCATTGAATGAAGGCCCAAAGATCGAATCACCAAATCCAAATATAAACATTCCAACAATAAGAAGAGGATAGTATGAGAACAAAGCCGATGCAGCAATAAGACTGTAGCCTATAATTTCTGAAACCATTCCAAGAGTTGCTATTTGTGAATCACTAAATTTAATTAGCAACTTTGGCATGATGAAACCTTGTGAAATGATGTCTTGGACACCCATAATTGAGAACATTAGTCCAATAAGTGCAGGCTTCCAATTGAATGTATCGATTGTAAATTGTGAAAAAATCGCCTGTAATGATCCGTTCGGTATCCAAAGTAGGAACGCTGAGATGAGTAGCCATTTTAAGTTTTTTATGGAAAGTACGTGTACAAGCTGGCTGAATGGATTCAACCTTACAAAGGTAATCTTTTTCAGTCTATTATTTTTACAGAGGCTCTCGGGCATATATAAGATACCAAAAACAAAATTTAGTAAAGTTATTATTGCTCCAAAATACATTGGTACTGAATAGCCAAACTTGGCAAGTAATCCACCAAGAGTAGGTCCAATTGCGGCTCCTACACCTGCAACGGCACTTACCCACCCGAAGTATTTAGTTCGCTTATCACTAGGTGTGATGTCTGCAAAATATGCGAAGATTGTGCTTATGCTCCCGCCAGTTATCCCTTCTATTATACGTCCAGCAAAAAGGACCCAAAGAGCTCCTCCGATGCCAAAAACTAAGTAGCCGATAGCGGAACCTAAAAGGGATATTAAAAGTATTGGACGACGACCAAATCTGTCGCTTAATGCTCCTAGTCCGGGAGCTGCAAAAAACACGCATAAGGCATAAACAGAAGTCAACAACGTAACAACTATGGCTTGATCTCCTGGATTGCTGATATAAGGCTGTACTAAGTATGGTATGACCGGTGTGATGATACTAAAGCCTATTCCGCAAAGAAAGACAGACATTAGACCGAAAAGTAAAGCTTTTTTATCTATGGTTTGTTCCAGTTTCTGTTCTTTGAGTGATCTAAATTTGAACAATTATATTCTCCTCTCAATAACGATAATTTTGATTCCTAGGAAACATATTTATCGTACGAGGATATTGTTTCCTTGTCAACAATAATATTAAAATAAAAAACAGCCTATTCTCTCATAGAGTTGGGCTGCTTAGGGATCATCTTTACTATTTAAATTTATTCCGGTTTACGATCGATATCGATTCCTTGTGTCTTTATTTCTGCATCTAAATGATTACAATAATTGTTCACGAAGTTAAGCATACTGTCGAATTGTTCTTCGGTTATTTGATCAAATACAGCTTGATCTCGCTCTCGAAACTTTTTATGTAGTTCTTCATGGATATTGTCTATTACTTTTCCTTGCTCAGTAAGCCTAAAATAGATTTCTTTCTTATTATCTGGTTTCTGGTAGCTTTCAATCAGTCCCTTATTTATAAGCTTCTTTGTTATTTTAGTAATGGCACCTCTTGTCATATATAAGGAATCAGCAAGTTTGGTCACGTTGGAATCTACATTTTTCCCAATGTATTCGATGCAATGTACTTCAGAAGATTGATACCCTTTAAGAGCCTCTTCCATCTTAAACTTATTAAGCCAAACCATCTTGTTAAATACGTCCCTAAAACCCATTATAAGCTGTTCTTCTTTGTTCATAGTCAATCCTCCAACCCGTTGGTTCATTAACAATATTATATAAAATATTGTTTCTGTTTCAACAATATTAAAATCATTATTTTAAGAATAGGTGAAAGGAGGGCTAGAAGTATATAAGTGAATAAAGTTGTTCCACAAGTAGTAAATATACACGTAACGAGTTTTTCATCTAAAATAATCATTTTGAATGTTTAGGGAATAGTGAGAAATATAGGTATAGCAAGCTTGACATGAATTGAGAATTTTTCCTTCATGAGTTAACTATTTTCTGAAAAGTTTACATTCATCCGTAATTAGGTTAATTTAGTATATATATATTTGTAAAAGTTTGTCTCTATTGAGTAATGTTATGATTTGTTGACACTTTCACAAATGACTTCATTAAATTAAAATTATTAGGTGAATTGAAATGAGAATAGCTTTTTTTGACTCAGGAATTGGTGGGTTAACTGTCTTAAATGAGGCACTGAAAAAATTACCAAATGAAGATTTTTTATATTTTGCTGATACTCTTCACGTTCCTTATGGCACAAAGTCGAAGGAAGAAGTAAGTGCATTTGTAAAAAAGTCTGTTGAAATGATTATTAAAGAAGATGTAAAAGCATTAGTAATTGCATGTAATACGGCGACTAGTATTGCAGTAAATGAATTGAGAGAAATGTATGATTTTCCGATTATCGGTATGGAACCGGCTGTAAAACCAGCTGTTGAAATGAACAGAACAACTGGTAAGAGAGTATTAGTTTTTGCGACGCCACTAACCTTAAAGCAAACAAAGTATAATGAGCTTATATCTAGGGTGGACGATCTAAGTATTGTAGACTCATTGCCTTTACCAGAGCTTGTTCATTATTGTGAGGAATTAAATTTTGATGAAAACTTTATGATTGATTATTTTAAAAGTAAACTTTCATTATTTAATATTGAGCAATATGGAACAATTGTTTTGGGTTGTACTCATTATCCTTTTTATAAAAACATCTTAAAAAAGATTTTACCTGAAGATGTTCAAATTGTTGATGGAAGTAATGGTACTGTAAAAAGATTATTCCAGTTACTTGGAGAAAATGGCCAATTAAATGAAACTGGTCAAACAAATGTCAAATTTATGTGTTCGAATAATGACATAGAATATATTGAGAAGACAAAACAGGCGTTAAGCTACTTACAAAATGAAAGATAAGAGATAAGCTAGATTTAGCTTATCTCAGACTGTTGACAAACGCTCGCTTTCTTCGTTGCTTCGCCTGTCTGCGGTGCTCATTACCGTCTAAGGTAACTCCGCTCCTCACCAGACTTCGCGCCTCGAAAGACAAGCGCTTGCAATCAGTCTGAAATCCAAGTTTTTCGTACTTTGTCTACACACCGAGATAAGCTATTGCTTATCTTTTTTTATTTTTAAATACAGGACTAATATTGTTTATTATCGAATAGTTGTTAAGGACAATCTTTTTGAAAACTTTTATCTATAAGAGAGGGGAGATTGTATTTAGATGGTAAATGTAAGGGATGTATTAAAGTATTTCGGCGTCATTACGATGCTATTTTTTGCTGCTTATTTAATCATTAAATATATAAGAGAAGATGAGATTTTCTTGAATTTAATTTTTGGATTTTGCGTAGGACTTGTATTATTTTTAGGATCAATAGTAAGTAGTAAAAATGAAAAAGTTGAAATGAAAAAGTAAATAGGTTTGCACAGTAGGTCATGAAAAAAATGGTGCCATTTTTATAGGCACCATTTTTTTATTTCTTCAATTTTAAAACAAGTTCTTCATCAGGTGTTACATACACCGTATTGTTTTGTTCGTAAATGACAAAACCTGGTTTGGAACCATTTGGTTTTTTAACATGGCGAATTTCTGTGTAATCGACTGGGACCGAGCTTGATTGACGCGCTTTACTAAAATATGCAGCGATAATAGCTGCTTCTTTAATTGCATTTTCACTAGGATCCTTAGCACGAATGACAACATGGGAGCCCGGGATATCTTTTGTATGAAACCAAAGCTCGTCCCTGCTCGCAAGTTTATTGGTTAGATAATCATTTTGTTTATTATTTTTACCGACTAATAATTGTTCACCAGTAGTAGAGATGTATTCATCTAATGTAACTTTTTGTTTGTTTGACTTTTGGGCTTTTTTCGATTTTTTCTTTCTTATATAACCCGTTTCCACTAGTTCTTCTCTAATTTCTTCTAAATCACGTGGGGAAGCAGACTCGATTTGTTGAATAACTGTCTCTAAATAATCATTTTCTTCTATCGTTAATTTAATTTGTTCTTTAATATGTGCTACCGAATTTTTAAGCTTAGTATATTTTGTGAAATAAGCTTGTGCATTTTCAGAAGGTGTTTTTAATGGTGATAACGGTATGACCATTGTGGCACCATTTTCGTCATAGTAATTAATTACTTCAATTTCTTTCATACCTTTTTGTAGTGCAAACATATTTGCAGTAAGCAATTCGCCTTGTAACTGAATTTTATCTGCTTTATCAGTATCTTCAAGACTTTTGTGTAATTTTTTAATTTTTTTCTTGTTTTTTGTAAGTTCATTTTGTAACAGTTTTTCTAAATCTCCGCTTTGTTGTTTTACACGGTCACGTTCTGCTTTACCAAAGTAATAAACATCTAAAAGTTCACTTAAGCTAGCGAAAACAGTTTGTTCGGCTTGTAAGTGAGATAAGTTTATGAAATAAAACATTTCTCTTGATTCTAAGCGGAAAAGTGAAGGAGTAAACTTTTTTAATTGTATTTCATTCATGATTGTTTTAAACGAATTATATACATCTTCTTTTCCATTATAGACAATTTCATTTGCGAGTAATGGAGAGATTCCGGAGAACTGCTGAACAATTGCTTCGGATGGTGACACCTCACCTTGGTTTATAATTTGATTAAACTCCTCTACAGAAATAACTTGAAATGGATCATGTTTTTCTTGATTTGGAGGAGAAATATAAGTTGCACCGGGTTGTACAATTCGATGACGATTCACTGCCATCGGTACATGCTTAATACTGTCTAAGATTATTTGTCTTTCTTCATCAATTAAAATGATATTACTATGTCTACCCATTAATTCGATGATCAATGTTCGGTATTGTTCATCACCAATTTCATTTCTACTACGAACTTTAATGTTAACGATTCGCTCGTGTTCTAATTGTGTAATGCTTTCAATGAACCCACCGTTTAAATGTTTTCTTAAAAGCATTGTAAACATTGATGGTTCTGATGGGGTATCGTAGTTTTGATTTGTAAAATGGAATCTTGCGTAACTAGGGTGAGCACTTAATAATAGTTTGTAATTGGCACCATTTGCTCTCACGGTAAGTAGTACTTCATAGTTACTTGGTTGTACAATTTTTGATATTCTTCCAGTTGTTAGTAGAGCTACTTCGTTTGTCATAGCTCCTGTAAAAAGTCCGTCAAAAGACATATGTATCACGTCCTACTCTTTAAAACACTATTTTTTTATTATTATAATTTTTAATCATTATAAATAAAATGATGAGGTTATTAAATTTGACCAAATATCAATTAGAATAAGGACGTTGATTTCCACTGCAGGATGCTCGCTTTCCATGGGGCGGAACCTGAGCCTCCTCGTTCTGTGCGGGGTCTCAGGCTTTCCGCATTTCCCATAGGAGTCGAGCACCCTTCCGTTCCAATCACTTCTCTAATTGTATTCAATTCTAATTCAATTATAAGTTCAATAAAATGATGGGGATTCAAAGTAACTTAAGTGACTTAATAACCATGAAAAAAGAACGTTGTTTTTACTCTGGAATGGACGAATTACTGAAAATCAAATTATATGGAACGGGAAAGATATTAAATTAAAAAATGTAAAAGTCCATACAAACGTATTTCCTGATTTCTTCTCGAACTACACTCAATTTATTTAGTCCCAACATAATTCATAAACTAGGACATATCCATTAAATAAACAATCAGAAATTTTTCATAGAATTTAATCATACAATATCTTGATTGGTCTTGTCACAGTTCTAGTTGGTTAAAAGTTAGATTTATTTTCATCATTATATCATTTATTTGGACGAGTCTGAATATGCTTTTATGAGAGGTAAGGGGGACAACTTACCTAATGTTTAATTAGGGGTGAACGCGGGTATGAATTTTTATCGGATGAGAGCGGAAGAAGTCGTGCAAGTAACGAATACAAATGTTTCCTCCGGTTTAACTGATGAGGAGGTAAAGCAAAGGCGAGCAACTTTTGGGGCAAATGAATTAAAGGAATCAGAGAAAACTTCCAAACTCGTTTTATTTTTAAATCAGTTTAATGATTTTATGGTATTTGTTCTATTAGGCGCAACGATTATATCAATCTTTTTAAAGGAAGTAGTAGATGCAGTTGCGATTATGGCAATTGTATTAATTAACGGGATTTTAGGATATTTTCAAGAAGCTAAGGCAGAGAGATCATTAGAAGCTTTGAAAGAATTGGCTGCTCCACAAGTAAATGTTTTACGTGACGGGCAGTTTGTTAAGCTCCCTTCAAGAGATTTAGTTGTTGGGGATATTATTAAGTTTTCAAGTGGCGATCGGATTGGTGCTGATATTCGCATAATCGAAGCATCAAGTTTATACATAGAAGAATCAGCGCTAACAGGTGAATCTGTTCCGGTTCAAAAAAGATTTGAATCAATTCAGGCCGATGATATTGGTATTGGTGATCAAGATAATATGGGCTTTATGGGAACACTCGTTACGCGTGGAAATGGTAAAGGAGTTGTTGTTTCCACAGGAATGAAAACAGCAATGGGGCAAATTGCGAATTTACTTCAAAATACAGAAACCATTGTTACACCTTTACAAAGACGATTAGAACAATTAGGTAAAATATTAATTATTCTTGCATTATTTTTAACAGCTTTAGTTGTATTTATCGGTGTATATCAAGGAAATGAATTATATCATATGTTTTTAGCGGGTGTGTCACTTGCTGTTGCTGCGATTCCTGAAGGCTTGCCAGCAATTGTAACGGTTGCTTTATCACTGGGTGTGCAACGAATGATTAAAAAGAAAGCAATCGTTCGAAAGCTTCAAGCTGTTGAAACATTAGGATGTGCTTCAGTCATTTGTTCAGATAAAACAGGGACTATGACGGAAAATAAAATGACAGTTACAAATATTTGGTCGGGTGGGTCTAGTTTTGAAGTAACAGGAAATGGATATGCAATCGATGGAGAATTTACGAATAAAGAGAGAACCATTAATCCAACATTAAATAAACAATTATTTCAAACACTTGTATTCGGTTCTATATGTAGTGATGCACAATTAATTCAAAAGAAAAAAGAAATCGTACTAGATGGTGATCCTACTGAAGGTGCGATTGTTGTTGCAGGTTATAAAGCTGGGATCAACCGAGAATACGTAAATTCTAATTTTACTAGAATACATGAGCTTCCTTTTGATAGTACACGGAAAATGATGTCGGTCGTTGTGAAAAATCGTTCAGGTGAACAGTTTGTAATTACGAAGGGTGCACCAGACGTCTTACTTTCAAAATGTAATTCAATTTTATGGCATGAAAGAGAAGAACAATTAAACACGTTTAGACAAAATGCAGTGGAAAGTACAATTGAAACTTATGCAAATAATGCACTTCGTACGATTGCGATTGCTTTTAAACCTTTAAATCCAAATTCGATCTTAGATGAAAGGGATCTCGAAAGCAATTTAACATTTATTGGTTTACAAGGGATGATTGACCCACCAAGAGCAGAAGTTGCACAAGCTGTTCAAGAATGTAAAGAAGCTGGTATTAGGACGATTATGATTACTGGGGATCATAAGTTAACTGCTTCTAGTATTGCTAGAAAACTAGGAATCTTAAGAGATAACGGTAGAGTAGTTGAAGGAAAAGAATTAGATGCACTTTCTGTAGAGCAGATTCAGGAATTTGTTGAAGATGCTGCTGTATTTGCCCGAGTTTCACCTGAACATAAATTAAAAATTGTTAAAGCACTACAAGCGAATGGACATATTGTAGCAATGACTGGTGATGGCGTAAATGATGCACCAGCAATTAAAGCATCGGATATTGGAATTTCAATGGGGATTACAGGTACAGATGTAGCAAAGGAAGCTTCAGCATTAGTTTTACTGGATGATAATTTTGCTACGATCAAGTCTGCAATTAAAGAAGGACGTAATATTTATAGTAATATTCGTAAATTTATCCGTTATTTATTAGCTTCAAATGTAGGTGAAATTTTAGTTATGTTGTTTGCGATGTTATTAGCGCTACCTTTACCACTTGTTCCAGTACAAATTCTATGGGTAAATCTAGTGACTGATGGCTTACCTGCAATGGCATTAGGTGTTGATTCAGCTGAAGATGATGTAATGAAAAGAAGTCCTCGTTCATTATCAGAAGGGATATTTGCAAGAGGTTTAGGATGGAAAATTATTTCAAGAGGATTTTTAATTGGATTTGTCACACTATTAGCATTCATTATTTCCTATAATCAGCATCCGAATCAACTTGAATACGCACAGACAGTAGCATTCTCCACATTAGTTTTAGCTCAATTAATTCATGTATTTGATTGTAGAAGTGAACGATCCATTTTTCATCGAAATGTATTTGGAAATTTATATTTAATTGGTGCTGTTATCGTTTCAATGTTATTAATGCTTGTTGTTATTTACTACCCACCATTACAACCTATTTTCAAAACGATTCCGATCGTACCTAGAGATTGGTTCTTAATTGGAGGTCTTTCATCAATTCCAACTTTTATGCTTGCAGGAGCATTATTTACAAAGAAAAAATAATTTGCGAACAAAATGGATAACCAATTTAAAATATGTTATAATTCCTTAAGGTAGTAGAGGTATGCTCTATTACCTTTTCTCTTTTACATATTGAATAAAATTTGGAAATAAATTAGAGAGAAAATTAGTGTATTGGAAGTGGAACAATGGTCGTAAGTATGACAGGGTATGGTAAAGCCATTTTGTCAAATGAACAGTACAAAATACATATTGAAATGAAAGCAGTGAATCATCGATACTTAGAGACAATCGTTCGAATGCCGAGGCAATTATTAGCATATGAAGATGCAATTAAGAAAATTGTAGCTGAGTATACTAGTCGAGGTCGAGTAGAGGTTTTTGTTACAATTGAGGGCTTATTACAACGTACATTACAAATAGATGAAGGCTTAATTCAACAATATAAAAAAGCGATTGAAAATCTATCAGGTGAAGAGCAAAATAAATCTTCTTATAATCCAATCGATTTATTAAAGCTACCTGAAGTTACTACAGTAAGTGAAGTAGAACAAATCAATGATAATTTTGAAGAATTATTATTAACGACTACTGAAAATGCATGTCAGCAATTTTTTGATGTTAAGTGCAAAGAAGGTGGACAACTTAAAAAAGATTTATTAGAGAGATTAACAGCAATTGAAGAATGTAAAAAACAGATTACAGTGCATTCTCCTCTTGTTTTGAAATCATATCGTGAAAAGCTTCAATCTAAATTAGCGGAAGTTGAATTAACAGCGGTTGATGAGCAAAGATTATTAACAGAAATTATGCTCTTTGCAGATCGATGTGACATATCTGAAGAATTAGTTCGACTAACTAGTCATTTAGAATTGTTTAATGAAACTTTACAAATAAAGGAATCGATTGGGCGGAAACTAGATTTCATCGTACAAGAAATGAATCGAGAAGTGAATACGATTGGTTCTAAAGCAAATTCATTAGATATTTCTAAACAAGTTGTTGAAATTAAAAATAATCTTGAAAAAATTAGAGAGCAAGTTCAAAATATTGAATAATGTAAAAGATTTGTTTATAGTTGCAAAGGTCCGGTAACAATGTGAAATAGAAGACTAATTAATTTTTGATTAATTGACTCTAAACACGCAGATGTAACAATAGATTGACCTTTAATAAATAAAACTGTCTAGAATTAGAAGGGTAGGGTCATAAATGAGGCATGAAAGAGGCTTATTAATCGTACTTTCTGGTCCATCAGGAGTAGGTAAAGGTACGGTGCGTAAAGCTATTTTTGATAATAAGGACTTAGATCTGCAATATAGTATTTCGATGACGACAAGAAATCCTCGTGAAGGTGAAGTACATGGAGTAGATTATTTCTTTACATCAAAAGAAGATTTCAAACAGAAAATAAATGAAAATAAGTTTCTTGAGTGGGCAGAGTTTGTAGGTAATTACTATGGAACACCAATTGATTATGTTGAAAAAACATTAAGCGAAGGAAAAGACATTTTCCTAGAAATTGAAGTTCAAGGTGCCCTGCAAGTAAAAAAAGCTTTTTCTGAAGGGATTTTTATTTTCTTAGCCCCTCCGAGTATGAGAGAATTACAAAATAGAATTGTAACAAGAGGTACAGAAACTGAAGATGTGATTATGAATCGTATGAATGCAGCAAAAGAAGAAATAGAAATGATGGATGCTTACGATTATGTAGTTGAAAATGATCAAGTTGATTTAGCTTGTGACCGTATTAAAGCAATTATTTTAAGTGAACATTTAAAACGTGAACGAGTTGCAAATTATTATAAAAGAATGATGGAGGCCGAATAAACTATGTTATATCCTTCGATTGACCGTTTATTAACAAAATTAGACTCAAAATATACGCTAGTAACAGTTGCTTCAAAGCGTGCTCGCGAAATGCAAGTAAATAAAGATACTCGTGTTGAAAAACCGGTATCTGATAAATTTGTAGGAAAAGCATTAGAAGAAATTAATGCTGGCTTATTATCTTATAGAAAACTTGAAGAAGTTAAAGAAGATTAATATTTAACTGTGTGATGAGGCTGTCCCAAAACATTTGCTAATTTTCCATATGACTAAAAAGGACAACGTGGTGTTTAACACCTCTCCTAAAAGTTTCGTGGTGATTAGAAATGGGGGCAGTCTTATTTTTGTGATAAAATGGCGACGAGCAGTTTTATAAACGAAAAGCGCTGATTTAAGAAAAAGGGATAAGTGCAACTAGGTATCTGAGTTAGACGATTAGGAATATTGTGAGTTTTTTTAGAAAAATCCTATAACATTTATTTCAAACATATTTGTGGTATCTTAGACATAGAACGTCCAAAAGACCTATTTTTTGACATATTACATAGAAAGAATAAAATTTGAAAGGGTGAAGGTGAGTGGAACAAAAAAAGATTCTCCTATGTGTTTCAGGTGGAATTGCAGTCTATAAAGCAGCAGCACTTACAAGTAAACTAGTACAAGCAGGATATGACGTTAAAGTAATGATGAGCTTATCCGCTACAAAATTTGTGACACCTTTAACGTTTCAAGCTTTATCAAGAAATGATGTTTATATAGATACTTTTGATGAAAAAGATAGTGCAAAAATTGCACATATCAATTTAGGTGATTGGCCTGATTTAATAATCGTTGCTCCAGCGACTGCTAATACAATTGGAAAATTAGCAAATGGTCTTGGAGATGAAATGATTCAGGCAACATTACTAGCTGCAACAAAACCAGTTTGGATCGCACCAGCTATGAATGTTAATATGTATAACCATCCGATTGTTCAAAAGAATATGAACATATTGAAAGAGATTGGTCATCGATTTATTGAGCCAAATGAAGGGTATTTAGCATGTGGCTATGTAGGAAAAGGTAGATTAGCAGAGCCTGAAGAAATTGTTCAATTCGTGAATGAACATTTCCAAAGAGAAGTTGGTTTATTAAAAGGTAAAAAAATTATCATTTCTGCCGGTCCAACAGTTGAAAAAATTGATCCAGTTCGCTTTGTTTCAAATCATTCAACGGGTAAGATGGGCTATAGTATTGCAGAAGTTGCAGTCTCTTTAGGTGCAGACGTAATCCTCGTTTCTGGACCAACCAATTTAACGCCACCTGAAGGCTGTAAATTGATCCAAACTGAGTCTGCGGAGCAAATGTTTGAAGCGATTTGGTCTTATTATAATGAAGCGGATGTTGTCATAAAAACAGCAGCGGTTGCTGATTACACACCTTCAATTACTTATGATTCAAAAGTGAAAAAAGCTGATGGTGATCTTTCAATTGCTTTTAAGCGTACGAAAGATATTCTTCTAACTTTAGGTCAACATAAAACACATCAAATTTTAGTAGGGTTTGCTGCAGAAACTGATCAAGTAGATGAGTATGCAAAAAGTAAACTTTTAAAGAAAAATGCAGATATGATTGTTGCAAATGATGTAACGAAAACAGGGGCTGGTTTTGGATCTGATACGAATATTGTAACCATTTTTAAGCGGAATGGTGAAGTGAAGCCACTTCCTAAAATGAGTAAAAAAGAAGTAGCAGAAGAAATACTACTTGAAGTTCATCACTTATTAAATGAGGTAGAAAGATGACATACGCATCAGTTTTAGTTGATGTATCAGTCAGACAAACAGATCGTCCTTTTGATTATAAAGTACCAACTAGGTGGCAGGAAGCAATACAACCTGGAATGCGTGTAATAGTGCCATTTGGGCCAAGGAAAGTTCAAGGTTTTGTATTGTCTATAAAAGAAACAACTAATTTAGAGAAGGTTAAAGAAATTGAAGAAGTTCTTGATGTCATGCCAGTTTTAACAGAAGAACTTCTTCTTTTAGGTTCTTATTTATCCCAAAAAACACTTTGTTTTTTCATTTCTGCATATCAAGCAATGCTTCCGACAGCTATTAAAGCTGTTTATAAAAAACATGTTCAAGTTACATCTGAAGAAGCTTTAGATCAATTAGTTCCGGAATTAGCAAATCTATTTTCAATCGTGAAAAGAAGAGAATGGACTGAAATAGAAAGTCTTGTTAGTAAAATTTCATTAGTTCAACGAGCTATAAAAGAAGGACTGCTTGAAATTGAATATGAAGTGAAAAATAAAGCAAATAAAAAAACAGAACGTGTAGTTTCTCTATTAAAAGTATTAGATGAAGAATTACCTACGATCTCATCTCCACAACAAAAAGACATTATTGAATACTTACGTATGAACGGTCAAACAAGTGTGAAGGAGTTAAAAGAATGTCTTGGAATCACAGATTCACCTATAAAGACATTGGAGAAAAACGAGGTAATTTCAATTAAAACAGTTGAAGTTTATCGGGATCCTTATGAAGGTAGGGAAATAGAACGATCTAAGCCTTTACCATTAATAGAAGAACAACAGATTGCATTTGAGCAAATCGTTTCTTCATTTCATGAAAGAAAGAATAAGATTCATCTTTTACATGGAGTAACAGGAAGTGGAAAGACAGAAGTTTATTTGCAAACCATTCAAGAGGTCCTATCTGAAGGTAAAGAAGCAATCGTATTAGTACCAGAAATTTCACTTACCCCACAGATAGTAGGTCGTTTTAAAAGTAGATTTGGAAATGATGTTGCAGTTCTCCATAGTGGTTTGTCTATTGGTGAGAAATATGATGAATGGAGAAAGATTCAAAGAAAAGAAGTTAAGGTAGTAGTGGGAGCCCGTTCAGCTATATTTGCACCATTTGAAAACATTGGAATGATCATCATTGATGAAGAACACGAGACAACCTATAAACAAGATGAACATCCAAGATATCATGCAAGAGATATAGCAATTTGGAGAGGAGAATATCATCATTGTCCTATCGTTTTAGGAAGTGCAACTCCTACTCTAGAATCATTTGCAAGAGCTGGTAAAGGTGTTTATGAGCTAAATACAATGTCCAAAAGGGTTAATCAAGGCCCATTACCTGAAGTGGAAATAGTCGATATGAGAGAACAGCTAAGAATCGGAAATCGTACGATGTTTTCTACAGCTTTACATGAAAAAATAATTGATCGATTAGAGAAGAAGGAACAAATCATCTTATTTTTAAACCGTCGAGGCTATTCTTCATTTGTAATGTGTAGAGATTGTGGTTACACAATTCAGTGCCCCCATTGCGAGGTTTCCTTAACATATCATAAACATAACCATCATCTAAAATGTCATTATTGCGGCTATGAAACCTATATGCCAAAACAATGCCCATCGTGCCAGAGTGAACATATTCGCTTTTTTGGAACTGGGACGCAAAAGGTAGAAGAAGCTATTACAAAAACGTATCCAGAAGCACGAGTAATTAGGATGGATAATGATACGACTAGTCGTAAAGGTGCCCACGAAAAAATGCTTAAGCAATTTGGTAACGGTGAGGCTGATATATTACTAGGTACACAGATGATTGCAAAAGGACTTGATTTTCCAAATGTTACATTGGTTGGTGTTTTAGCAGCAGATAGTTCACTTCATTTACCAGATTTCAGAGCAAGTGAGCGAACATTTAGCTTATTAACACAAGTAAGTGGAAGAGCTGGTCGTCATGAAAAACCAGGTGAAGTAGTCATACAAACATATTCACCAGAGCATTATAGTATTGAATTAGCTAAAACACAGGACTATGTTGCGTTTTATGAAGAAGAAATGAAAATAAGACGCTCATTTCGCTACCCACCTTTTTATTATTTAGTTTTAATATCAATAGCACATAGTGATTTGATAAAAACAGTAAAAGTAAGTGAACAAATTGCAGGCTATTTAAGAGAGTACTTATCAGAAGGATCAATTGTACTCGGACCAGTAGCATCACCAATCGCAAAAATAAAAGACCATTTCCGTTATCAATGTGTGATAAAATACAAATCTGAACCTGCACTCTACGACGTACTAAACCGAATCCAACAATACTACCAAGACGAAACGGACAAAGGTAAACTACAATTAACAATCGACTTTCAACCTACTATGTTTATGTAACGAAAAGTGGAGGCGACTGGTTAGACCCGACAAGCATAAGACAAAGGCCGATTAAGGTTGGTTTTTACCTTAATTGGACTTTGGCTTATGACCTCGAGGGGCTAGGAGCCGGAACTAGACAAAACGAAAAGCGGAAGGCGTTTGCTCAGCCCCGACACCTCGAGGGGCTAACGCCTGGAGCTAGACAGAACGAAAAGTGGAGGCGACTGGTTAGACCCGACACCTCGAAGGGCTAACGCCTTGAACTAGACATTCCGAAAAGTGGGTGTAACTGGTTAGACAAGACAAACATAAAACGAAGGTCTTTCTATAGAAATTAAATGAAAACGAACAATCAAGATAGGAGTTGTGAAATTGGCTTTATTAAAAATAGTAGAATTTCCAAATGAAGTACTTGAAACACCTTGTGAAAAAGTGACGTCATTTGATAAAAATTTAGTAAAACTTTTAAATAATATGTATGAGACAATGTTGGCAGCAGATGGTGTTGGTTTAGCAGCCCCACAAGTTGGAATTCTGCAACAAGTAGCTGTTGTTGATGTTGAAGATGAGAATGGAAGAATTGATTTAATTAATCCAATCGTAATGGAAACTAAAGGCGAGCAAACTGATGTTGAAGGTTGTTTAAGTTTCCCTAACTTATATGGTGATGTAACAAGACCTAGCTATGCGAAAATTAAAGCACAAAATAAACGTGGAAAATATTTTATTATAGAAGCTCGTGGATTTTTAGCTCGTGCACTATTACATGAAATTGATCATTTAAATGGAGTTTTATTCACTTCTAAAGTCTCGAAATACTATGAAGAAAGTGAATTAGAAGGGTAGGCAAAAAAATGACAAAGATTGTTTTTATGGGGACGCCAGATTTTTCTGTTCCTGTTTTAAGAAGATTAATCGAAGAAGGATATGATGTAGTTGGTGTAGTAACTCAGCCAGACCGCCCTGTTGGTCGAAAAAGAGTGCTAACTCCACCTCCAGTTAAAGTAGAGGCTTTAAAACATAATATCCCAGTTTTACAACCTGAAAAAATTAGACTTCCAGAAGAAACGGAAAAAGTGTTGGCTTTGAAACCAGATTTAATTGTAACTGCTGCTTTTGGACAAATTCTTCCTACAGATATTCTTGAAGCTCCTAAATTTGGTTGTATAAATGTACATGCATCATTGTTACCAGAATTACGAGGTGGAGCTCCAATACACTATTCGATCATTCAAGGTAAGAGTGAAACTGGTGTAACAATTATGTATATGGTTGAAAAGTTAGATGCTGGTGATATGTTAGCCAAAGTCGTTGTTCCAATTGAAGAAAAAGATCACGTTGGGACGCTACACGATAAATTAAGTATTGCGGGTGCGAATTTACTTTCAGAAACAATCCCACCGTTATTAAAAGGTGAAATTACTGCAGTGAAGCAAGATGAAAGTAAAGTAAGCTTTGCAAAAAATATTAAACGTGAAGAAGAACAAATTAATTGGTCAAAAACTGGTGAAGAGATTTATAATCACGTAAGAGGTTTACACCCTTGGCCAGTAGCTTATACTACATTAAACGGAGAAGTTTTAAAAGTTTGGTGGGGTGAAAAAGTAAATACGAATCAAAATTCTACACCAGGTGAAATAATTGATGTTTTAAATGATGGATTATTAGTGGCAACAGGAAATCATACTGCTATCAAAATTACTGATTTACAGCCTGCTGGTAAAAAGCGAATGGAAGCAAAGCAATACATTAATGGTGCAGGTTCGTTTATTGAACGTGGAATGAAGTTAGGAGAATAACATGAGTAAAAATGTACGAGAGATTGCCTTAGAGGCTCTTCTTTCAGTTTATAAAAATCAATCGTATAGTAATTTGTTAGTAAATAACTATATTCAAAAGAATGACTTATCTTCTGCTGATTCAGGACTATTAACAGAAATAATCTATGGAACAATCCAAAGAGATCAATTATTAGATTTTTATTTAGAACCATTCATTAAAAATCAGAAGAAATTAGAAGAATGGGTTTATATATTAATAAAACTTTCATTATATCAATTGCATTTTTTAGATCGTATACCACCTCACGCAGTTTTAAATGAGGCTGTTAATATTGCTAAAAAACGAGGACATAAAGGAATTGCCTCTTTAGTAAATGGGGTTTTAAGAAATATTCAAAGAAATGGTTTACGATCAATCGATGAAATAAAGGACCCAATCGAAAAGCTTTCAATTGAAACGAATCATCCAAACTGGTTAATTGAACAATGGGTAAAAGAATTCGGAGAAGAAGAAACGAGAAAAATTTGTGAAGAGAATATACTTCCACCGTTTCAAACTGCAAGAGTAAATACAATGAAAGCAACAAGAGAAGAAGTACTTAAAATGCTTGAAGATGAAGGAGTACAGGTCAAGGAAGGAAAACTGTCTCCATTTGCAATAGAAATCCAAAAAGGAAATGTTGCTTATACGAATGCATTTAAAGATGGTTTCCTTTCAATTCAAGATGAAAGCTCGATGTTAGTTGCACAAGCACTTGGAGTTGAAAAAGGTGAAGATATATTAGATACTTGTGCGGCACCTGGAGGGAAATCAACACATATTGCTGAGTTGTTAGGCGGTACTGGTTCAGTCACTTCATTAGATTTACACAAGCATAAAGTAAAGTTAATTAAAGAACAAGCTAATCGTTTAGGGTTAGATAATATAGAAACGAAAGCTCTAGATGCAAGAAAAGCACCTGAAGAGTTTGAAGGAAGATTATTTGACAAAGTATTAGTAGATGCTCCATGTTCTGGTTTAGGGGTTATTCGTCGTAAACCAGATATTTTATTAAAAAAGAATGCTACTGATGTAACAAATTTACAAAGAGTTCAGAAGTCTATTTTAGACGAAGCCTCAAAGTTAGTTAAGCCAGGTGGAACTTTAGTATATAGCACTTGTACAGTTGGACATGAAGAAAATATTGATGTGGTCGAAGCTTTTTTAGAAGAGCATCATGAATATGAATTAGATCACTCATTAATTGATCATGTTCCGGAAAAATTAAATGAAAATAAATCGGTTCAAAAAGGGTATGTACAACTACTACCACATTATTTTGGAACGGATGGATTTTTTATTGCAAGATTAAGGAAGAAGGTGTAACGTTGAAATTAGAAAATACTACAAATTCAGTCAAAATAGAAAAAACTCATAAACCCTCAATTTACTCGTTAAAAGTGAGTGATATAGAGGATTGGTTAAAGGCGCAAAAGCAGCAGGCTTTCCGTGCTAAGCAAATTTATAATTGGCTATACGTACAACGAGTTGAAAGCTTTGAAGAAATGCAAAATATTCCAAAAGATTTACGTATGTTACTTGAAGAGAATTTTACAATAACGACATTAAAAACATTAGTTAAACAAACCTCTTCAGATGGTACTATGAAATTTTTATTTGAATTACATGATGGATATTCGATTGAAACTGTTTTAATGAGACATAATTATGGCAATTCTGTATGTGTAACGACACAAGTAGGTTGTCGAATTGGATGTACTTTTTGTGCATCGACTCTTGGCGGTTTAAAACGAAATCTTGAAGCAGGTGAAATCGTTGCACAAGTTTTAGAAGTACAACGTGCTATTGATGAAGTTGAAGAACGAGTAAGCTCAATCGTAGTTATGGGTATAGGCGAACCATTTGATAACTATAATGGTTTAATGGATTTCTTAAGAATTGTTAATTCTGAAAAAGGTCTTAACATAGGTGCAAGACATATTACAGTATCAACAAGTGGAATCATTCCAAAAATCTATAACTTTGCAGATGAAGGTCTTCAAATTAATTTCGCGATTTCATTACATGCTCCTAACAGCGAGTTACGTTCTAAATTAATGCCAATTAATCGTGCATACAAATTACCGGATTTAATGGACGCTGTTCGTTACTATGTTGAAAAGACTGGTAGACGTGTAACGTTTGAATATGGATTATTCGGTGGTGAAAATGACCAAGTTGAGCATGCGGAAGAACTTTCTAAGTTACTTAAAGGAGTTAAATGTCATGTTAATTTAATTCCGGTTAACTATGTACCTGAAAGAGATTACGTAAGAACTCCTAAGGAACAAATTTTTGCATTTGAAAAAGTACTAAAAAACAATGGAGTTAATGTTACAATTCGTCGTGAACAAGGCCATGATATAGATGCAGCTTGTGGACAGTTGCGTGCAAAGGAGCGTAAAGAGGAGACGAGGTGAAACAATGCAAACTTTTTTTCAAACTGATACGGGGAAAGTTCGAGAGCATAATGAAGATAGCGTAGGTATATTTACGAACGATTCTGGAATCGTATTAGCTGTAGTTGCTGATGGAATGGGTGGCCATTTAGCGGGTGAGGTTGCCAGTATGATGGCCATCAATTTCCTTGAAGCAGAGTGGAAAAATACTAGTAATTTTGAAACACCGATCGAAGCCGAATCATGGCTAAAAAATATTGTAGCGCAATTAAATACAAACTTATTAGTTCATTCAGAGCAAAATGAAGAGTGCAAGGGTATGGGGACAACCCTTGAAGCGATTATTTGTACTCCTTTATTTTTTACGATTGCACATATAGGTGATAGTAGAAGTTATTTGAGGAATGATGAAGGGTTTAAGCAAATAACAGAAGATCATACTTTTGTAGCTGAACTAGTTAAATTTGGGCAAATTTCTATGGAGGATGCAGAAATTCATCCCCGTAAAAATGTTATTACGCGAGCACTTGGTACTGAGGAAACAGTTGATGTTGATATTAAAACTTTAACTTGGGAAGAAGATGATTTAATCATTTTATGTTCAGATGGTTTATCTAATAAAATATCAAATGAACTTTTTAATGAAAAATTAAATGAAAATCTACCAATCGATCTTCTCGGTAACCAGTTGATTTCACTTGCAAATGACTTTGGTGGAGAAGATAACATCACGCTTGCCATTATTAAGTTTGAGCCTAGAAATATAGAGAAAGGGTGATGATGAGCGTGATGATTGGTAGACGCCTAAACGACCGATATAAGATTTTAAAATTAATTGGTGTTGGCGGTATGGCAAACGTTTATTTAGCCCGTGATATGATATTAGATCGAGATGTAGCTGTAAAAATGTTAAAAGCTGATTTTTCGAACGACCCTGACTTCTTAAGAAGATTTCAACGTGAAGCCTATTCAGTTACTTCGCTATCTCATCCAAATATCGTAAGCTCATATGACGTTGGGGAAGAAGATGGGTTACAGTATATCGTCATGGAATACGTTGAAGGTGAGACTTTAAAGGAGTATATTCAGAATCATACACCAATAAAGCCAAAAGAAGTATTGAGGATTATGGAACAATTAGCATCAGCATTAGCTCATGCGCATCATTTTCAAATCGTTCATAGAGATGTAAAACCGCAAAATATTTTAATCAATAAAGAAGGAAATGTAAAAATAACTGATTTTGGAATTGCAACAGCTTCGACAGCTGCAACAATTACACAAACAAATTCAGTACTTGGTTCTGTTCATTACCTTTCACCTGAACAAGCAAGAGGTGGAGTTGCGAATAAAAAGTCAGATATTTATTCTTTAGGAATTGTAATGTTTGAGCTTTTAACTGGAAAACTACCATTTTCGGGTGAGAGTGCAGTTGCAATCGCATTAAAACATTTACAAAGCGAAGTTCCACCACCAACAAAATTTAATCCAGAAATACCACAAAGCGTTGAAAATATCGTTTTAAAAGCTACTGCCAAAGATATTTTTTATCGATATGATACTGCAGATGAGATGAAGCTAGATTTACAAACTGCTTTAGATAGTGATCGTTTGAATGAAAAACGTTTTGTGATTCCTACAAATGATGATGAAACGAAGGTAATTCCGATCATAAAGGATATACCTGTATCAACTAATGATGATACCGTTGTCGTACCAACAAAGAAAAAATCAACTAAAGAAAAAGAACCGATCAAAAAAGAACCTGTCAAAAAAGAACCTGTCAAAAAAGAACCTGATAATCTAAAACGGAAGAAGAAAAATTCTTTTGCAAAGTTTATTATAGGTACTTTTATAGCACTTTTAATTGGTGGTTTATTAGCGATAACTTTGATTCCTGCGTTATTTTTGCCTGAAGACGTAGAAATTCCAGATGTTAAAGATATGACATACGAAAGTGCGGTTACGTTGCTTGCATCAAAAGGCTTAAAGATAAGCGATCCTAAAGAAATTTTTGATGATGAAGTTGATGAAGGTAAAGTAGTAAAAACTTCTCCTAATATTGGGGAAACTGTTAAAGAAAATTCATCGATAACGATTTATAAATCAAAAGGTAAAAAAAGTAACGAGATGGAAGACTTAAAAGGATTCCAATACAACACAATAAAATCTAGATTACAAGACGATTATCGCTCTGTTACAACGCATTTTATCGAAAGTGATGAATCAGAAGGTGAAATAATCGACCAATCTCCAAATGTCGGAGCTGAAGTCGTTCCATCAGAAACAGATTTAAATGTATGGATTAGTAAAGGGGCATCTACGATCACTCTTCGTGACTTAAAAGGATGGTCTAGAAAAGATGTTGAAACCTATGCAGGTGACAATAACTTAAAGCTTAATGTAACGAAAGAAGATTCTGGAACAGTTGCTGAAAATCATGTTATTTCTCAATCTCCATCTGCTAACGTTGCAGTAAAAGAAGGGGATACATTAAATGTCGTTATTTCTTCAGGAAAACAAAAAGAAAAGACGAAAAAAGTAACAATCAATATCCAAGTACCATATACCCCAACCAATCCTAGTGCACCTCAGTTAATTGAGGTATTTATTAGGGATAAAAATAATAATGGTGAAAAACCTGCAATTTCAAAATCGATCACCGAAACAACTACTATACCAGTAGAAGTGACAATTGATCCTGGACAAACTGCTTCCTATAAAATTGTTAAAGATGGTCAAGTTATTGCAGAAAGAGATGTACCTTATCCATCGAATTAAAGAGCTGTAGGAGTGAGTATATGCCAGAAGGCAAAATCATAAAAGCATTGAGTGGATTCTATTATGTCGAAACAGATGAGACAGTTGTTTCTTGTCGTGGTAGAGGGAATTTTCGTAATAAGAAAATAACTCCTTTAGTTGGAGACGAAGTAGAATATCATATCGAAAAAAGTGGAGAAGGTTATCTACTTGAAATTAAAGAGCGAAAGAATGAACTTGTTCGACCTCCTGTTGCAAATGTTGATCAAGCAATATTAGTTTTTTCAGCCGTAGAGCCCGATTTTTCTCCAATATTATTAGATCGATTCCTTGTATTAATTGAGTTTAATGAAATTAAACCGTTAATTGTTATTACAAAGATCGATTTATGTTCTGAAACACAATTAAAATTAGTGTATGAATACGTTTCTTATTATCGCCAAATTGGATATGAAGTATGTTTAACTTCTTCAAAAACTGAGGAAGGATTAGAAAAAGTACTTCCACATTTGTCAAATAAAATATCTGTATTTGCAGGACAATCTGGCGTTGGTAAGTCAACTTTACTAAATGCGATTAATCCGGAGCTAGATTTAAAAACAGGTATTATTTCCTCTCATTTAGGACGAGGAAAACATACAACTAGACATGTTGAATTAATAAAAATTGGACAGGGGCTAGTTGCGGATACTCCTGGTTTTAGTTCATTGGACTTTATGGGAATCGAATCCGAAGATTTATCGTATTGTTTTGTGGAAATGCGTGAAAAAAGTCAAGATTGTAAATTTAGAGGTTGTACCCACTTAAAAGAACCAAAATGCGCTGTAAAAGCTGCGGTTGAAAGTGGGGAAATTTCTCCTAAACGATATGATCATTATGTATCATTCATAGAAGAAATAAGAGATAGAAAGCCGAGGTATTAATCATGGTTAAAATTGCACCATCAATCCTTTCAGCGAATTTCGCTAAACTTGGAGAAGAAATTTTAGATGTAGAACGTGGAGGAGCAGATTATATTCACGTTGATGTAATGGATGGTCATTTTGTTCCAAATATTACAATTGGCCCACTAATTGTAGAAGCAATTAGACCAGTGACGAAGCTCCCACTTGATGTACATTTAATGATTGAAAAACCTGATCAATACATAGAACAATTTGTAAAAGCTGGAGCGGACATTATTACTGTTCATGTTGAAGCGTGTACGCATTTGCACCGCACGATTCAAACGATTAAATCTTTTGGTATTAAAGCAGGAGTTGTTCTTAATCCAGCGACTCCAGTTTCATCAATTGAACAGATTATAGATGATGTTGACATGGTCCTTTTAATGACAGTAAATCCAGGCTTTGGAGGACAGAAATTTATTCATTCAGTTGTTCCGAAAATTAAACAAGTTGATAATTTAATTAAAGAACGCAATTTAACAGTTGAAATCGAAATAGACGGTGGCGTTGACGAGCATACGGCTAAACTTTGTATAGAAGCGGGTGCTACCGTATTAGTAGCCGGTTCAGCAGTTTATAATAAGGAAGACAGAAAAGAAGCAATCGCGAAAATTAGAGGATAATGTAATCATCTAAAATTGCATGGAAAATCTAATTATGAAACAAAAAATGCAATCGACATTCGATTGCATTTTTTTTAAAGGTGGAAAAAAGTTGATTATACATATTGTAGGTGCAGGACCGAAATCGAATACAATAACTGAAATTACCCAAAAAGACGAAAACCAAGTGCTGATTGGTGTAGATAATGGATCTCATTACTTAATAGAAGAAGGATTAATTCCAGAGGCAATATTCGGTGATTTTGATTCATTAAGCGATGAAAATTTAGAAAAGATAAAAAGACTTGTCCCAAATGTTTTTATTTACCCTCCTGAGAAAGATGAAACTGATTTAGAACTTGCTATTCAATGGGCAATTACAAAAAAACCAGAAAAGATATTCGTCCACTGTGTTACTGGAAAACGTTTAGATCATGAATTTGGCAGTATTACATTATTAATAAAATTTATGAATTCAGGTATTCCAATAAAAATCGTTGATGAATATAACGAAATATATGTTATTAAGGAAGGGACCCATTATATTAGTAAGCTACAACAATTTAAATACGTATCCTTTTTTTCATTAGGTGCTAAAGTAGAGAATTTAACTTTAAAGGGGTTTAAATATCCACTAACGAATCATTTATTAGAGATTGGATCATCCCTATGTGTAAGCAATGAACTGCTGGAGAGTGAAGGGTCTATTTCATTTAGCGAAGGCATAGCATTAGTAGTAAGGAGCAAAGATTAACAATTTCATGTCATAGTTTTCGCTCAACGCAAGTAGAATGTAATAGGATTAATCTTTTCCTTAAAAATGCTAGAAAGCTTGTAGGAGGGAAAGCATGAGATTTTATACGATTAAATTACCTAAATTTCTTGGCGGACTTGTTCGCGCCATGCTGAGTACATTTAAAAAAGACGCTTAACTTAGTTGGAGTAGGATTTTTGGTTAAAAGGCAATAGGAGTCATAAAAAAAGTAAAAAAGCATAGCGGATTGCTATGCTTTTTAGTACGTTAATAAATTAAACGCGCTCAATTTTACCTGATTTTAATGCTCTCGCTGAAACGTAAACACGCTTTGGTTTACCGTTTACTAAAATACGAACTTTTTGAAGGTTAGCACCCCAAGTACGTTTTGAAGCATTCATAGCGTGAGAGCGACTGTTACCAGAACGAGACTTTCTTCCTGTGATTACACAAACACGAGCCATCTATTTCCCTCCTAACAAAAAACGGAATAACATTTCAATGATTATTTTCATTCAAACACTACTATAATTTATCATACCGCTTCGCTGAATGCAACAGTTATTGGTAAGTTGTTCAAGAAAAAAACCTTGACATCGAAATGTATGATATACTAAATATTAAAGAGGGACCTCCTAAGAAATTCATTAATAATTGTATTTTCTATAATTAACCATGAATATTATTGAAATGCTAATAATAGTAGTGAGTCAATAGAATTATTTTGGAAAAAGGTATACAATAATAAGTAAGTAGTATAACTAACTATACTTGGATTATCCAATAAGGGGGACCAAATTATGTCATTAGAAATGAAAACTCAATATGGAACAATCGAGATTGGTACAGATGTGATCGCTACAATTGCTGGTGGAGCTGCCGTTGATTGTTACGGTATTGTTGGAATGGCTTCTAAGAAACAAATTAAGGATGGTCTTACAGAAATCCTAAAAAAAGATAACTTTACAAAAGGTGTTATTGTTCGCCAAGTAGGCGAAGACGTTAATATCGATATGTACATAATTGTAAGCTATGGTACGAAGATTTCTGAAGTTGCTAATAACGTACAAAATAAAGTGAAGTATACTCTTGATCAAACATTAGGCTTGTCAGTTGACTCTGTTAATATTTTTGTTCAAGGTGTGAAAGTAGCAAACCTGTAAAGACGCATTAAGGAGGAGAATTTGTGTCGATAAAACGTATTGACGGTAAATTATTTGCAGATATGGTGATTCAAGGTGCAAATAACTTAACGAAAAATGTAAAATTTGTAGATTCATTAAATGTATTCCCGGTACCAGATGGTGATACTGGAACAAATATGAATCTTTCTATTACTTCTGGATCAAAGGAAGTAAAAGAAAAACCAAATAGTCATGTAGGGAAAGTTGGTCAAAGCTTTGCAAAAGGCTTACTGATGGGTGCGCGTGGTAATTCTGGTGTAATTCTTTCTCAATTATTTAGAGGTTTTTCTAAATCAATTGAAACAAAGGAAACAATTTCAACAACTGATTTTGCTCTAGCTTTAGAAGCAGGGGTAGAAACTGCTTATAAAGCTGTTATGAAGCCTATTGAAGGAACAATCTTAACAGTTGCAAGAGAAACTGCAAAAAAAGCAGTTGTCATAGCAAAAACACATGAAGAATTTATTCCTTTTCTTGAGGAAACAATTATTGAAGCAAATGCATCATTAAACCGTACGCCAGACTTACTACCTGTGTTAAAACAAGTTGGTGTAGTCGATAGCGGAGGTCAAGGTTTAGTACTTGTCTATGAAGGATTCTTAGCATCATTAAAAGGTGAAGAAATTTCACTAGAAGGTGCTGAGGCGGCTCTTTCACTTGAGGAACTAGTTGAAGCAGAACATCGTAATGTACAAAGTATGTTAAATACTGAAGACATTGTTTACGGATACTGTACTGAATTTATGGTGCGATTTGAAAAAGATAAAATAAAAAAACATCCTTTTGACATAGATACTTTCCGTAAAGAGTTAAGTTCATGGGGTGATTCTTTATTAGTAGTTGCTGATGATGAAATTGTAAAAGTTCATATTCACGCTGAATACCCTGGGGAAGTATTTAATTTAGGTCAACGATTTGGAAGCTTTTTAAAACTAAAAGCTGAAAATATGCGCGAACAACATACTAACTTACTACATGAAGAGGTTTCAAATGAATCTCCTTCTAAAAATGAGTCTATACAATCTGCTGAAAAACAAGAATTTGGTATCGTTACGGTAGCTATGGGATCAGGGATTAAAGCATTATTTGAAAGTATTGGGGCAACTGTTGTAATTGAAGGCGGTCAAACAATGAATCCTAGTACAGAAGACATTGTAAAAGCGATTGAACAATGCAACGCAGAAAATGTTATTGTACTTCCTAACAACGGAAATATTGTAATGGCTGCCGAGCAAGCTGCATCTGTTGCAGAATGTAATGTAGCAGTTGTAACGTCTAAAACAGTACCTCAAGGAATGTCAGCATTATTAGCATTTAATCCTACAGGTTCATTAGATGAAAATAAATTAGGAATGCAAGATGCTTTAAAGACAGTAAAAACAGGTCAAATAACTTATGCGGTTCGAGATACTGAAATTGATGGTGTAGAAATAACAAAAGATCATTTCATGGGAATCCTTGAAAGTAAAATTGTTACTACAGATGCCAATCAATTAGAGGCTGCAAAAAAATTACTACAAGATATGATTGATGAAGATTCTGAAATATTAACAATCTTATATGGTCAAGATGTATCGGATGAAGAACTTTCAAAATTAGTCGAATTTGCCGAAGAGAGCTTTGATCACTTAGAAATTGAAGTTCATAACGGTAAACAGCCTTTATATTCATATATTTTTTCGATTGAATAAGATATAATATAGCAAGATAAAAGAGGAAGTGGGATCACTTCTTCTTTTTTTTTGTAATTTATTTAAAGACTAATGTAAAATAACATAGAACTCTGTAGAATTTCGTATTACACTATAAGATGGACATGCTTTGTCCGTAATACCAAGTTTTTATATAAATATTTGTTCTAACAAAACAAAAACTAAATAAAATACGCTTTTACAATAACGTATTGGGGGAAACGTGATGAAATATAAAAGTGTTTTTGACATAATTGGTCCAATTATGATTGGTCCTTCTAGTTCACATACAGCGGGAGCGGCAAAAATTGGTCGTGTAGCAAGAAATCTTTATGGAAAAGAACCAAAGAAGATTTTGATTTCATTGTATGGTTCATTTGCTAAGACATATCGTGGACATGGTACAGATGTTGCGCTTATTGGTGGATTATTAGATTTTGATACATTTGATGAGCGTATTCCAGAATCATTAAATATTGCACAAGAAAAAGGGATGTCAGTAGATTTCATTGAGGAAGATGCAGTAACAGAGCATCCAAATACAGTGAAAATTTCTATTCTCGATGATGACCAACCATTTGAATTAGTTGGAATTTCAATCGGTGGTGGAAAAATTGAAATTATTGAGTTGAATGGATTTGAACTTAAACTTTCGGGTAATTACCCTGCAATCCTTGTTGTTCATAATGACCGTTTTGGTTCGATTGCTGGTGTAACAAATGTCCTTATGAAATATGCTGTAAATATTGGCCATATGGAAGTTTCACGTAAAGAGGTCGGACAAATTGCCTTGATGGCAATTGAGGTCGACCAAGATCTAGATAATAAAGTTATTAATGAAATTGAATCTTTACCACATATCATTCGTGTTACGAAAATGGTTGATTAAGGAGAGGGGGAACTTATATGTTTAAAAATGTTGCTGAATTAGTTGAATTAGCTGAATCAAAAAATGTTAAAATTTCGGAAATAATGATTCAACAAGAGATGTTATTTACAGGAAGAAGCCGTGAAGAGATTATCGGTAAAATGGAGCAAAATCTTGTTGTTATGGAAAAGGCGGTTGAAAGAGGACTTGCAGGTGTTCACTCGCCAACAGGTTTAACAGGGGGAGACGCTGTATTACTTCAAAATTATATTGCAAAAGGTAATTTCCTTTCAGGCCATTTACTTTTAGATGCTGTTAGTAAAGCGGTTGCGACAAATGAAGTAAATGCTGCAATGGGTACGATTTGTGCAACTCCTACAGCTGGTTCTGCTGGGGTAGTACCTGGAACCCTTTTTGCTGTAAAAGAGAAATTAAATCCAACTCGAATGCAAATGATTGAATTCTTATTTGCATCAGGTGCTTTCGGTTTTGTTGTAGCCAATAATGCGTCAATTTCAGGAGCTGCAGGTGGCTGTCAAGCGGAAGTAGGATCTGCAAGTGGTATGGCAGCAGCAGCGATCGTTGAAATGGCTGGTGGTACTCCAAGTCAAAGTGCTGAAGCATTTGCTATTACATTAAAAAATATGCTTGGTTTAGTATGTGACCCGGTTGCAGGTTTAGTAGAAGTCCCATGTGTTAAGCGAAATGCAATGGGTGCTGCTAACGCAATGGTAGCAGCAGATATGGCATTAGCAGGTATTACAAGTCGTATCCCATGTGACGAAGTAATTGATGCTATGTATCGAATTGGACAAACAATGCCATCTGCGCTAAGAGAAACTGCAGAAGGAGGACTAGCGGCAACGCCAACAGGACGTGAATTAGAAGCAAAAATATTTGGTGTTTCGCTAAAAAAATAGTGAGTATTGAACTTGAACAAAAAGTATCTGTATTAAGTGGTGTTGGCGATGAAACTGAAACACAATTAAATGATATGGGTATTTTTACTATAAATGACTTAATCGAATATTTACCGTATCGATATGAGGATTTTCGAAATAAGGATTTATCAGAAGTGAAGCATGAAGAGCGCGTGACAGTCGAGGGGATTGTTCATAGCGCTCCTCTTCTTCAATATTTTGGCAAAAATAAATCACGATTAACATTTCGACTTTTAGTTGATCGATACTTAATTACTGTTATTTGTTTTAATCGACCGTATTTTAAAACAAAGTTAAACTTAAATGAGCATGTAACTGTTTCTGGTAAGTGGGATCAACATAAACAAACCATTTCATTATCAGACCTTGTATTTGGTTCTCGTACGAATATTCATGAAATTGAGCCTGTCTATTCAATTAAGGGCAAAATGTCTGTAAAAACAATGCGTAAATTTGTTGAGCAGTCCTTTAAAAAATTTGGACATTTAATAAATGACTTAGTGCCAAAAGAACTTATTCAAAAATATAAACTTTTAAATCGTTCAGAAACTATGAGATTACTTCACCATCCAATTGATGCGAATAGTTTAAAACAAGCTAGAAGAAGCTTTGTTTATGAAGAGTTTTTTCTTTTCCAACTAAAAATGCAAGCACTTCGAAAAATTCAGCGTAATCAATCAAAAGGTATCCCAAAAACATTAAACATTGAAAAAATTCAACAACTAATCCAATCCTTACCATTTCCTCTGACATCAGCTCAAAATAGAGTTGTACAAGAAATATTCACAGATTTAGAAAGTCCTTATCGAATGAATCGCTTATTACAAGGTGATGTTGGTTCGGGAAAAACAGTTGTCGCTACCATTGCATTGTATGCATGTACACTTAATGGTTACCAAGGGGCATTAATGGTGCCTACAGAAATATTAGCTGAGCAACATTTTGAATCTTTAGCAAAAATGCTACAACATACTGAAGTAAATGTTGAACTTCTTACAAGTTCTGTAAAAGGTAAAAAACGTCGTGAAATCCTAGAACGATTAAAAAACGGTGAGGTACATATTTTAGTCGGAACTCATGCTTTAATTCAAGATGAGGTTCAATTTAATAAATTAGGCATTGTAATAACAGATGAACAACATCGATTTGGTGTTGGTCAGCGAAGAGTTTTAAGAGAAAAAGGTTATTTCCCTGATGTTTTATTTATGACAGCAACTCCAATCCCAAGAACTTTGGCAATAACGGCATTTGGTGAAATGGATGTCTCGATTATTGATGAATATCCGGCTGGTCGTAAAAAAATAGAAACGTATTGGGTTAAACAAGAAATGTTTGATCGTGTTTTAGATTTTATCGGTAAAGAAATTAAAAATGGACGACAAGCGTATTTAATCTGTCCTCTAATCGAGGAGTCAGAGAAACTAGACCTTCAGAATGCATTGGATTTACATAGTGTTCTATCTTTTCATTATCAAAATATAGCGAAGGTTGGATTGATGCATGGAAAGCTTTCATCAACAGAGAAAGATGACGTGATGAAGGCATTTGCAGCTAATGATGTTCAAATATTAGTATCAACGACAGTTGTAGAAGTGGGTGTAAATGTACCGAATGCAACTGTGATGGTTATTTATGATGCAGACCGATTTGGACTTTCACAATTACATCAACTAAGAGGACGAGTTGGACGAGGTTCAGAACAATCATATTGTATTTTAGTTGGCGATCCAAAAAGTGAAGTAGGAAAAGAAAGACTAACAATCATGACAGAAACAAACGATGGTTTTGAGTTAAGTGAAAAAGATTTAGAACTTAGAGGACCAGGAGATTTCTTTGGAAAACAGCAAAGTGGTGTACCCGAATTTAAAATGGCTGATATGGTACATGACTATCGTGCATTAGAAGTTGCTCGAAATGATGCAACATTACTTGTTAATTCAGATGTATTTTGGAAAGCTAATGAATATCAAGAATTAAGAATGTACTTAGACAGAACGGGAATATTTAATTCAGAAAAATTAGATTAGTACTAGGTATTAAAAGTTTGTCAAAAAACTATTGTAATACGTGTATTTTTAATATAAACTGTATTTAATACCTGGTCACAAATTAGTAGTTGAGGTATGTAATATGAGAAGAAATAAAAAAGATCGTCATGAATTGTTAAAAAAAATTATAAAAGAAAATCCGTTTATTACAGATGAAGATTTAGCTAATCAATTATCTGTGAGCATACAAACTATTCGTCTTGATCGTCTTGAATTATCAATTCCTGAGTTAAGAGAGCGCATCAAAAATGTTGCCACTCAGCAATTAGAAGATGTAAAATCACTACCAGTAGATGAAATAATCGGTGAAGTTATTGATATTCATTTAAACGAAAGTGCCATTTCTATATTTGACGTTAAGGAAGAGCATACTTTTAGTAGAAATGGAATTGCCCGAGGTCATCACTTATTTGCCCAGGCTAATTCTTTAGCAGTTGCAGTTATTCATGATGATTTAGCTCTTACAGCTAAATCCAATTTTGTTTTTATTAAACCTGTAAGAACAAATGACCGAGTAATTGCGAAGGCAAAGGTTTTACCGCAAAAAGGAGATCCGAGGCGTACTACAGTTGATATCAATGGCTATGTTGAAAAAGAACATGTATTCCATGGCTTGTTCGAAATGTACCACCGAAGTATTGAAGAATAGGAAGTGAACAAGATGAAATTAGCGATCGATGCAATGGGTGGAGATCATGCCCCAAAAGCTATCGTTGAAGGTGCGATGCTTGCAGTTGAAAAATTAAATGATATACATATTACTTTAATTGGTGATGAATCAAAAATTAAACCATTCTTAACGAATGATAAAAATATAACGATTATCCATACAGATGAAGTAATTGAAGGAACTGAAGAACCAGTTAGAGCGGTTAGAAGAAAAAAGAATGCTTCTATGGTCTTAATGGCAAACCAAGTAAAAGAAGGCAATGCTGATGCATGTATTTCTGCGGGAAACACTGGAGCATTGATGACAGCGGGCTTATTAGTCGTTGGTCGAATGGAAGGTGTAGAACGACCTGCACTTTCACCTACGATGCCTACTTTAGATGGCAAAGGCTTTGTATTTCTTGATGTAGGTGCTAATGTTGATGCAAAAGCAAACCATTTACTTCAATATGCAATAATGGGATCTGTATATGCCGAAAAGGTTAGAGGTATACATAATCCGACTGTTGGATTACTAAATGTCGGTACGGAAGATAAAAAAGGTAATGAACTTGCTAAACAAACATTCCAATTACTAAAAGAAAGTAATTTGAATTTTATAGGAAATGTTGAAGCTAGAGACTTAATGAACTCAGTAGCAGATGTAGTAGTTACAGACGGGTATACTGGAAATGTAGCTTTAAAAGCTATTGAAGGTACTGCACTTGCAATGTTTTCATTAATTAAAGATGCGATGCTTACTAATTTCACATCAAAGCTTGCAGCAGCTGTATTAAAACCAAACTTAAAAGGTGTAAAAAAGAAAATGGATTACTCTGAGTATGGTGGAGCAGCGTTATTTGGCTTGAAATCACCTGTCATTAAGGCTCATGGAAGTTCTGATGCGATGGGGATTTTTAGTGCAATTAAGCAAACTCAAACGATGGTTGAACATAATGTTGTAAAACTAGTAAGTGATCACATGGAGAAAATCGAATCAAATGCATAAGGGGGTCACTCCAATGGGTAAAGTGGCGTTTATTTTTCCTGGACAAGGATCACAAAAAGTTGGAATGGGTAAAGATGTAGCTGAGAGCTATAATGAATGTGGATCTATTTTTGAAACTGCTAACGAACAAATTGGTTTTAGTCTTTCTGAAATTATTTTCAATGGAACTGATGAAGAGTTAACTGCTACATATCATGCACAGCCAGCAATCTTAACAACTTCAATTGCTATGCTTGAGAAGATTAAAGCAGCTGGAATTAAACCAGACTTTGTTGCTGGTCATAGTTTAGGTGAGTTTACAGCGCTTGTAGCAGCAAACAGCATTTCATTTGAAGACGGTGTTAAATTAGTACATAAACGTGGCCAATTAATGGAGAAAGCTGTACCAGTAGGACAAGGTGCTATGGCAGCTGTATTATTTTTAGCTCCAGAAAAAATTGAAGAAGTTATTTCTGAAGTAAATAAAAATGGTCATTCTGTAGGTATTGCGAACTATAATTCTCCTACACAAGTGGTTATTACTGGAGATGCAGAAGGTGTACAAATTGCTTCTGGCTTACTAAAAGAAGCTGGAGCTAAACGTGTATTACCTTTAAAAGTAAGTGGTCCATTCCACTCATCTTTAATGAAACCTGCAAGCGAAGAATTCCAAAATGAGCTTGGTAAAATTAATGTAAATGATTGTGTAACACCATTAATTTCAAATGTTACTGCTAAAGTTGTTACAGATGCAAATGAAATTAAAGAATTATTAGTTAATCAATTATATTCTCCGGTAAAATGGAACCAATCTATTCAAGAATTAGTTGACCTTGGTGTTGATACATTCGTTGAAATTGGTCCTGGAAAAGTTTTAACTGGATTAGTAAAAGCAATCTCTCCATCATCAAAATTAGTAAATGTTTATGATGTTGAAACATTAAACCAATTTTTAAATGAGTGGGAGGAAATAAAATCATGCTAAATGGTAAAGTTGCATTAGTTACAGGTGGATCTCGCGGTATTGGACGAGCAATCGCATTAACTTTAGCTAAAAATGGTGCGAATGTAGTTGTTAATTATTCTGGGAATGAAGCGGCTGCTCTTAAAGTTGTAGAAGAAATTACAGCTCTTGGAGTTAAAGCGATTTGCTATAAAGCAAATGTATCAAATGGTGAAGAAGTTGCAGCTTTAGTAAAAAATACTGTTGATGAATTTGGTAGTATTGATATACTAGTAAACAACGCAGGTATTACAAGAGATGGTCTTTTATTACGCATGAAAGATGCTGATTGGGATGATGTAATTGATACAAACTTAAAAGGCGTATTCAATTGTATCAAAGCAGCAGCGAAGTTTATGACTCGTCAACGTAATGGCCGCATCATTAATATTAGTTCAGTTGTTGGACAAATTGGTAATCCAGGACAAATGAACTATGTAGCTGCAAAAGCTGGCGTATTAGGTTTAACAAAAACAGCAGCAAAGGAATTAGCTACTAGAAATATTACAGTTAATGCAATTGCGCCTGGTTTTATTGAAACTGATATGACAAATGAATTAAATGAGCAAATTAGAACGCAAATGTTATCTAATATTCCATTGCAATCTTTTGGTCAACCAGAAGATATTGCAAACGCAGTAGTATTCTTAGCAATGGATGCAAGTAGATACATTACTGGACAAACAATCAATGTTGATGGTGGACTTGTAATGAATTAGTTTGGCGTTTGCCAAATTTTTATGTATAATGCATAAGTAGACAATCTTTGGGGGGAGGTGAATAATAATGCAAGATGTATTAGAGCGCGTATCAAAGATTATTGTTGACCGTTTAGGTGTAGAAGAATCTGAGATCCAAATTACAAGCCGTTTCAAAGAAGATTTAGATGCAGACTCATTAGACGTAGTTGAATTAGTAATGCAATTAGAAGATGAGTTTGAATTAGAAATTTCTGACGAAGATGCTGAAAAAATCGTCACAGTTGGTGATGTTGTGAACTACATAGAGAGCAACATGTAATGAGAAAAGTCCCGTATTTTATACGGGACTTCTCATCATTTTCTTGACTAGTAGGTTTAGCAGCATATCAAACTGCTTTTTAGTTGGAGGTAAATATGCCGCATTCAAGAAGAGTAAGAGAATTTAAACTTTCTGATGTTGAAAAAGAGAATTTTGTAAAATTACAAAAACAAATAAATATTATGTTTAATAATGAGGGCTTGCTAATTCAAGCGTTTACACATTCATCCTATGTGAATGAGCATCGTAAAAAACCATATGAAGATAATGAGAGATTAGAATATTTAGGGGATGCTGTTTTAGAGCTTACCGTTTCACAATATTTATTTCAAAAATATATCACAATGAGTGAAGGCGAGTTAACAAAATTACGTGCCGCAATCGTTTGTGAACCATCACTTGTGAAATTTGCGCATGAGTTAGATTTTGGTCGATATATATTACTTGGTCGCGGGGAAGAAATGACAGGTGGTCGAACACGTCCAGCACTACTTGCGGATGTTTTTGAAGCATTCATTGGATCATTATATTTGGACCAAGGATTACAAACAGTTATTAACTTCTTATCTCTTCATATATTCCCAAAAATAAACGATGGTGCTTTTTCGCATGTGATGGATTTTAAAAGTCAGTTACAAGAGTTTGTACAAAGAGACTCCACAGGTTCAATTGAGTATAAAATACTTCAAGAAAAAGGACCAGCTCATAACCGAGAATTTGTTTCAAAAGTATTATTAAATGGTGAAACATTAGGAATCGGTAGTGGTAGATCTAAGAAAGAAGCAGAGCAACAAGCAGCTAAAGAAGCATTATTAAAATTAAAAGAGTCAAGTAAATAGATTAATTAAAAAATCTAGTAGAAACTTGTCAAACAAACGATAAAACTTGAATTTCAGACTGATTGCAAGCGCTTGACTTTCGAGGCGCGAAGCCTGGTGAGGAGCGGAGTTACCTTTGAGGGTAATGAGCACCGCAGACAGGCGAAGCAACGAAGAAAGCGAGCGTTTGTCAACAGTCTGATCCCCCTTTTATGGGGGAGTTTTTGTGTATATAATTAAATCAAAAAAAGGGGGAATTCAGTTGTTCCTCAAACGACTAGATATAATTGGATTTAAATCATTCGCTCAGCGAGTTAATATAGATTTTGTAAAAGGTGTTACAGCAGTTGTAGGACCAAATGGAAGCGGTAAAAGTAATATTACTGATGCCATTAGATGGGTACTAGGAGAACAGTCAGTCAAATCACTACGAGGAGCGAAGATGGAGGATATTATTTTTGCTGGTAGTGAAGGAAGAAAACCTTTAAATTATGCAGAAGTTACACTGACATTAGATAATGAAGATCAACAATTACCACTTGAGTATAATGAAGTAAGTGTAACTAGACGTGTTTACCGTTCTGGAGATAGTGATTTTTATATTAATAAACAATCTTGTCGGTTAAAAGATATAGTTGATTTATTTATGGATTCTGGACTTGGAAGAGAGGCATTCTCTATTATTTCTCAAGGGAAGGTTGAAGAAATATTAAGCAGTAAGCCAGAAGAACGAAGAGGAATTTTTGAAGAAGCAGCTGGAGTATTAAAGTATAAAAACCGAAAGAAAAAGGCTGAAGCAAAATTATTCGAAACACAAGAAAACTTAAACCGAGTTGATGATATTTTATTTGAACTAAGCTCGCAAATTGAACCATTAAGAATGCAAGCTTCAATTGCAAAGGAATACATAGAACATAGAGATGAGCTAGAAAAGGTTGAGGCAGCTCTATTAGTATACGAAATTGAATCGCTTCACCAGAAATGGGAGGAGCTTAAACAAGAAGTTGCCCAAAACTCTGATTTAGAAATTTCGTTATCGACAGAGATTTCGACTGAAGAATCAAAACAACACGAATTACAAGAGAAATTAAATGCATTAGATGAATCAATTGATCAATTGCAGCAAGTTTTATTAACCGTTACGAAGAACTTGGAAAAATATGAAGGTCAGAAAGAGCTAATGAAGGAGCGAAAAAGAAATACTTCAACTCAATCTGAACAATTAAGAAAACAAGTTGATGAAGTTACTGAACAAATAAACGAGACGAATCAATTAATCGAAGCAGAAAAAGAACAAGAAAAATGTTCTCGTCAAAATGTAAACAAAACGAAAACTAATATTGTTGAGATCCAAAATGAGATTATATCTTATGAGGGTGATATTGAAGAACAAATCGAATTAATAAAATCTGATTATATTGAGCTATTAAATAATCAAGCATCGATTAAAAATGAAAAAACGATGCTTGAAAAGCAAAGTCAACAATACTCAGTTAAATCGAGTCGATTAGATTTAGAAAATGAAAAATACATTCGTCAAAGAGAGCAATTACAGAATAGAAAAACTGAATTGCTTAATGAGAAAGAACAATTTGATTTAACATTTAATGAGTTAAATGTTAAATTTGAAACGCTGAATAAGCAGCTTGATGAAACTTCAACAGTTTTAAAGGAAAAAGAAGAATTACTAAATAAAGCTTATCAGTTTATTCAACAAACAAAATCAAGAAAAGAAACACTTGAAGAACTTCAAGAAGATTTTGCTGGTTTTAATCAAGGTGTTAAAGAAATATTGAAAGCAAGAGGCACAAGACTAGAAGGTATTAAAGGTGCAATTGCTGAACTAATTACAACAAACAAACAATACGAAATTGCGATTGAAATTGCACTAGGTGCAGCTACACAACAAATTGTTGTTGAAAATGACGAGCATGCTAGAAGAGCAATTCAATTTTTAAAGCAGCAACGACTAGGCCGAGCTACATTTTTACCAATGAATATTGTTAAAGCTCGTTTTGTACCAGCTAATGTTATTGAAGGATTAAAAAGAAATCCTTCATTTATTGGAGTTGCATCATCCCTTGTTAGTTATTCAAGCGAGTATGAACAAGTGATTCAAAACATACTTGGAACTGTTTTAATCGCACAAGATTTAAAAGGTGCTAATGAACTGGCTAAACTCGTTGGACATCGCTATCGCTTTGTCACGCTTGAAGGTGATGTAGTTAATCCTGGTGGAGCGATGACTGGTGGGGCTGTTCGAACTACGAATTCTTCACTTATTGGAAGACAGCGAGAGTTAGAGGAAATCACTGTAAAGCTAAAAGATATGCAAGAAAAGACTAACTTGCTTGAGAGTGAGGTTGATACTCTTAAAGCGACAAATCTAGAAAGTTCTTCTAAAGCTCAAACAATAAATGAGGAAATTCAAAAGGTTAAGCAAATAATTGTTTCAATTATGGAACAACTAAAAAGTATCGAATTTGAAGAAAAAAATATTAACGATGCTTTAGCAATTTATGATTTAGAAATGGGAAGTTCAGCAAGTGATTTACTAAATGTTAAAGATCGTCTAGAGGAATTATCGTCGTTAAATGCTAAAGTGAAAAATGAGATAATTTCAAAAGAACAGAAGATCAATGAATTAACTGAACGGAAACTAAATCAAAAAGAAATTAAAGATGAATTACAATCGAAGTTAACTAGTCTGAAAATTTCTCTAGCACAAGAAGAGCAAAAGTTAAGTTATAGTAACGAACGAATTCGCCAGTTTGTAGAGAATTCTATAAAACAAAAGCAAATTCTTGAAGAAACGAAGGAAAAAATAATTTTCTTATCAAGTGAACTTATGACGAATGAAAATGGTAAGGAAGAGCTCGAGAAAATAATTTCGGATACTCGAATTGAATTTTCAAAAACGACGGAAATTATTTCTAAACGTCGAGAGCAACGAATTGCTTATCAAACGGAGCTCGAAGATTATGCCCAATCATTACGCGAAAAGCAACGTCAATACAAGTCGCTATCTGATTTACTAAAACAACAAGAAGTAAATAGTAATCGACTTGATGTAGAGCTTGAAAATCGTCTAGAACAACTGAATGTGAAGTATATGACTACTTACGAAGCAGCAAAAATGAAATATACTCTAGAAATGACCGTTGATGATGCAAGGAAACGAGTTAAACTATTAAAGCTTTCAATTGAGGAATTAGGAACTGTAAATATTGGTGCAATTGATGAGTATGAACGAGTATCTGAACGTCATGATTTTCTTCAAGAACAAAGAACTGATTTAAATGAAGCAAAAATCACACTTTACAATGTAATTAGTGAGATGGATGAAGAAATGACAAAACGTTTCGAAACGAGTTTTAGTGCAATTCGTGAAAAATTCCAAGTCGTCTTTACTCAGTTGTTTGGTGGAGGAAGAGCTGATTTAGTTCTAACGGATGAGGAAAATTTATTGTTAACAGGTGTCGATATTGTTGCACAGCCACCAGGTAAAAAGCTTCAAAATTTAGGCTTATTATCAGGAGGGGAACGTGCGCTTACGGCAATCGCACTACTTTTTGCTATTTTACAAGTACGTCCAGTACCGTTCTGTGTACTTGATGAGGTTGAAGCTGCACTAGATGAGGCCAATGTAGCTCGATTTGCAAAATTCTTAAAATATTTTAGTGAACAAACTCAATTTATTGTTATTACACACCGTAAAGGTACAATGGAAGAATGTGATGTATTATACGGTGTAACAATGCAAGAATATGGAGTTTCTACCCTAGTATCAGTTCGTTTGGATGAAGGCGAAGCATTATTATCGAATGGTAATTAGAAAGGATTGAAATTATGAGCTTTTTTAAGAAATTAAAAGAAACAATCTCAAAACAAACGGAGTCAGTGACTCAAAAATTCAAATCTGGATTAGAGAAATCTAGAAATAACCTTACAGAAGGGTTAAACGATTTATTTGCTAGATACCGTAAAGTAGATGAAGATTTTTTTGAAGAACTTGAAGAAATTCTAATTATGGCTGATGTTGGTGTAAACACAGTAATGGAACTAGTAGAGGACTTGAAAACTGAAGTTAAACGAAAAAATATTCAAGATCCAAAAGGTGTACAAGAAGTTATTTCTGAAAAACTAGTTGATTTGTATAAAGGTGATGATTTAACTGATGATTCATTTGAGTTAAATTTAAATCCTGATGGCTTAACAGTTGTTTTATTCGTTGGAGTTAACGGTGTAGGAAAAACAACTTCAATTGGTAAAATCGCGCATAAACTAAAAACTGAAGGTAAAAAAGTACTACTTGCTGCTGGAGACACATTTAGAGCGGGAGCTATTGATCAATTAGAAGTTTGGGGAGAACGTGTTGGTGTTGATACAATTAAACAAGGTGAAGGTTCAGACCCAGCTGCAGTAATGTTTGATGCGGTTCAAGCTGCAAAAGCTCGTAAAGTAGATGTTTTACTTTGTGACACAGCTGGCCGTCTACAAAATAAAGTAAACTTAATGAAAGAACTTGAAAAAGTACGCAATGTCATTGCTAGAGAAGTGCCTGGTGCACCACACGAAGTACTGCTAGTAATTGATGCAACAACTGGCCAAAATGGTCTTGTTCAAGCAAAAACCTTCTCCGAAGCAACAAATGTCTCTGGTATCGTCTTAACGAAACTAGACGGAACGGCTAAAGGTGGTATTGTTTTAGCAATCCGAAATGAACTAAAAGTACCAGTAAAATTCGTCGGCCTTGGAGAAAAAATGGACGACCTACAACCATTCCAAGCAGAACAATTTATATATGGTCTATTTGGAGATTTAATGAATAAAGAAGCATAATTCAAAAATTATGAAATGACGTGGATATGTTTAAATTGAATGACATATCCACTTTTTTTAAATTGTGCGAAGAAACAACGGTTTAATTTTTATTTTATCGTCAAGTAAAAAACTTGACAGATATTTGTGTATTAGGTAAACTAGCATATGTAAAGGCAATTCACTTAACAAAGGAGTGATAGTTTTGGCTGATCATACAATGTTAGATAAGACGATGAGAATCAATTATCTATATGATTTTTATCATTCTCTTTTAACTCCTAAACAACAAAGCTATATGTCATTATATTATTTGGATGACTATTCTTTAGGTGAGATTGCGGAAGAGTTTAGCATAAGTAGACAGGCGGTTTATGATAATATAAAACGTACTGAAGCTATGTTAGAAGAATATGAAGAGAAATTATTACTTCTAAAAAAATTTCAACAACGAAATGAACTTTTAAATAATTTGAAAACTTATACCAAAACAGGTAAAGTTGTAGATGACGAGTTTCTTCGAGTAATCGATGCGTTAGAGAAATTAGAATAATAAGGAGGACGGTTTTATGGCATTTGAAGGATTAGCCGACCGACTTCAAAAGACATTACAAAAGGTTCGAGGCAAAGGTAAAGTATCTGAATCTGATGTCAAGGAAATGATGAGAGAAGTACGTCTTGCTTTACTTGAGGCGGATGTTAACTTTAAAGTTGTTAAAGATTTTGTGAAACGTGTTTCTGAACGTGCTGTAGGACAAGAAGTATTACAAAGCTTAACGCCTGGTCAACATGTTGTAAAAGTAGTTCAAGAAGAACTAACCGCTTTAATGGGTGGAGAACAAAGCAAAATTGCTGTTGCAAATCGCCCGCCGACTGTTATTATGATGGTTGGTTTACAAGGTGCTGGTAAAACAACAACGACAGGTAAATTAGCGAATTTACTTCGAAAAAAGTACAATCGTAAGCCACTTTTAGTTGCAGCGGATATTTATCGTCCTGCCGCGATTAAACAGCTTCAAACATTAGGTAAACAATTAGATTTGCCTGTATTTGCATTAGGTGATCAAGTAAGTCCGGTTGAAATTGCGAAACAAGCGATTCAACACGCTAAGGATGAGCATCATGACTATGTCCTAATTGATACTGCAGGTCGTTTACATATTGACGAAGGTTTAATGGAAGAACTTGCACAAATTAAAGAACTTTCAAAACCTGAAGAAATCTTCCTTGTTGTTGATGCAATGACAGGACAAGACGCAGTCAATGTGGCACAAAGCTTTAATGATCAATTAGGTTTAACTGGAGTCGTTTTGACGAAGCTTGATGGCGATACTCGTGGTGGTGCCGCATTATCAATTCGTGCAGTGACGAATACTCCAATTAAATTTGTTGGACTTGGTGAAAAACTAGATGCAATTGAGCCGTTCCATCCAGAACGAATGGCATCACGTATTCTAGGAATGGGTGATGTGCTTACTTTAATTGAAAAGGCACAAGAAAACGTTGACCAAGAAAAAGCAAAAGAAATGGAACAAAAATTAAGAAATGCATCTTTTACTTTAGATGATTTCTTAGACCAACTTTCTCAAGTTAAAAAAATGGGACCACTTGGTGATATTTTAAAAATGATGCCAGGTGCAAACAAAATTAAAGGATTGAATGATGTGCAAATTGACGATAAACAAATCGCTCATGTAGAGGCAATTATTCAATCAATGACAAAGCAGGAAAAGCTTACACCAGATATTATTAACTCTAGTCGCAGAAAGCGAATAGCTAAGGGTTCTGGTCGCCCTGTACAAGAAATAAACCGTTTATTAAAACAGTTTGAAGAAATGAAAAAAATGATGAAAATGATGGGCGGTATGCAAAAAGGGAAGAAGAAAGGTTTTAAATTTCCGGGCTTATTCTAATCTAATTGTATAATTTTCCAGCATTTAAACATCATTTAATAAAAAATTATGCTGTTAAGAAATTTTACTTTACAAACAGTATTGGTTTTTGATAATATATAAATCGTTGTAAATATTTTCGGAGGTGCTTTAAAAATGGCAGTTAAAATTCGTTTAAAACGTATGGGAGCTAAAAAATCTCCTTTTTACCGTGTAGTAGTAGCAGACGCTCGTTCTCCTCGTGATGGACGTTTCATCGAGGAAATTGGAACTTACAATCCAGTTGCTCAACCAGCTGAAATCAAAATTAACGAAGAAGCAGCATTAAAATGGTTAGGAACAGGTGCTAAACCATCTGATACAGTTCGTAACTTATTCTCTAAAGCTGGTATCTTAGAGAAATTCCACAACGCTCGCAACGGCAAGTAATTATGGAAAAAAAGATGAATACACTCATAAATGCAATTGTTTCAAGTCTTGTAGATCATCCAGAGGATATTTCACTTCAAGTTAAAGAAGATGAGAACAATCTATTCTTTCATTTACAGGTAAACCCTGAAGATGCTGGTAGAGTGATTGGCAAACATGGTAAAATTGCTAAAGCGATTCGTACGGTTGTATATGCAGCGAGTAATGAACACGCAAAACGTATTCACTTAGATATTCAGTAATGTAAAACGGTCCTTGGCTATAGCTAAGGGCCGTTTTCAACATTACAGAGTTTTACTTAGAAAGCCCAAAATATAGTGATAGCCACTTTTTATGAATTGAACGAGTCGTTTATTCAAGAGGTAGCTTTTGATGCTTTAATGACTTTAAGATATGCTATACTTGGCATTAGGCAATCTGTTTTAACCGTTGAAGTCTCAGGTAGACATATATACAATTTAAATGGTCAAACTAATAATAAATAGAAGAAATTTTAATATAGAGGTAAAAGAATGAAAAATTATTTAAATGTCGGAAAAATTGTAAATACACATGGAGTTCGCGGAGAGGTTCGTGTTATTTCAAGAACTGATTTTCCAGAAAAACGTTACGTAAAAGGTAATACACTATATTTCTTTAAAGAAAATGAAACAACACCAATTGAATTAATCGTAACAAGTCACCGTGTACATAAAAATTTTGATTTACTTACATTTGAAGGGTATGAGTCTTTAAACTCTGTAGAACCACTTAAAAATGGGATTTTAAAGATTACTGAAGATCAATTACACGAGCTAGATAAAAATGAGTACTATTACCATGAAATCATTGGTTGTGTTGTTGAGACAGTTGATGGAGAAGAAATCGGAAAAATAAAAGAAATTTTATCTCCAGGTGCAAATGATGTTTGGGTTATACAAAGAAAAGGTCAAAAAGATGCTCTTATTCCTTATATCGAGCAAATTGTGAAAGAAATAGATGTGGAGAATAAAAAAGTTAAAATCGAATTAATGGAAGGTCTATTATGATGAAATTAGATTTTCTAACTCTTTTTCCAGAAATGTTTGAAGGAGTTTTAAATTCTTCTATTCTAAAAAAAGCACAGGAAAAAGAGGCTGTTAAGTTTCGTTGTGTAAATTTTAGAGATTTCTCTACGAATAAACATTCAAATGTTGATGACTACCCATATGGTGGGGGCGCTGGTATGGTACTAGCCCCACAGCCTATTTTTGATGCTGTTGATGAATTAGTATCAAAAAGTGAAAATAAGCCGAGAGTAGTCCTTCTATGCCCTCAAGGAGAGCGATTTAGTCAACGTAAAGCTGAAGAGCTTGCAAAAGAGGAGCATTTAATCTTTATTTGTGGACATTATGAAGGTTATGATGAACGAATTCGTGAACATGTAGTGACAGATGAAATCTCAATTGGAGATTATGTATTAACAGGTGGAGAACTAGGTGCTATGGTAATTGCTGATAGTGTTGTTCGGTTATTACCTGGTGTACTTGGTAATACAACTTCAAAAATTGAAGATTCATTTAGTACAGGTTTATTAGAGCATCCTCATTACACAAGACCTGCCGATTTTAGAGGCCATAAAGTACCAGATGTTTTATTATCTGGAAATCATGCTCTAATCGAAGAATGGCGAACAAAACAATCTTTTAAGCGAACGATAACGCGTCGTCCAGATTTACTTGAAAACTACGATCTATCTAAAAAAGAGTCGCAATGGATGGATCAAGTAAAAGAAGAATTAAAACAAGAAAACTAGTTGCGCGCACTAATAGAATATGTTAATATAACTTGTGGCTTGAGTAATTACTTAAGCCTTTATTCTCGGTGTTCCGCTGCGAGTCACTAAATCTTGTAAGAGCATCGGTTGGAAAAGGAGAGCATAAATTATGCAAAATTTAATCAACGAAATTACAAAAGAACAACTAAGAACTGACTTACCAGCATTCCGTCCTGGTGATACTGTACGAGTTCACGTTAAAGTTGTTGAGGGTACTCGTGAGCGTATCCAATTATTCGAAGGTGTAGTTATTAAACGTCGTGGTGGCGGAATTAGCGAAACTTTCACAGTTCGTAAAATTTCTTACGGAGTTGGTGTTGAACGTACGTTCCCAATTCACACTCCAAAAATTGCTAAATTAGACGTTGTTCGTCGCGGTAAAGTACGTCGTGCTAAACTTTACTACCTACGTGCACTTACTGGTAAAAAAGCAAGAATTAAAGAACTTCGATAGTCTTTTGAAAGGAGCTTGTATAAAACAAGCTCCTTTTTTTCCAATATTTGTAGATTATGGATATAATAAAAAGTAAAATAGAATACATAAATAAAGTTATTAACTTTACTGGTTTAAAACTGCAAAACGTATGGTTATTAAATGGAGGGATTAGGTTGAAAGAAAGCAATAGTGGTGGAATTTGGGAATTAGTTAAAACAATTTTTATTGCGCTTGTACTTGCACTTGGTATTCGAACATTCCTTTTTACACCGGTTTTAGTTGATGGTATCTCAATGATGCCAACACTACAGGATCAAAGTAGAATGATTGTAAATAAAATCGTATACAAACTACATGAACCTAGACGTTTTGATATAGTGGTCTTCCATGCTACAAAGGAAAAAGATTATATTAAACGAGTTATTGGCTTACCAGGTGACACAGTAGAATATAGAAACGATGTCCTATATGTTAACGGTAAACCGTTTAAAGAACCATATTTAAACGAATATAAAAAAGAAACAACAGATGGTCCTCTAACTGAAGACTTTAAGTTAGAAGAGATTACTGGTAGAAAAACTGTACCTAAAGGACAAGTATTCGTTTTAGGTGATAATCGTCGATTAAGTAAAGATAGTCGTATTATCGGAACAGTTAGTCAAAAAGAAATTTTAGGCCGAGCAAGTTTTGTTTTTTGGCCGTTATCTGAGGTTGAAATGGCTAAATAAAAGCCGAATTAATCTTGATTATTCAATGTATAAGAAGGTGGCAACATGACGATTCAATGGTTTCCAGGCCATATGGCAAAAGCTAGAAGACAAGTTACAGAAAAACTTTCACTAATTGATGTAGTAATTGAATTAGCGGATGCAAGGGTACCCGCAGCTTCTAGAAATCCAATGATCGATGAAATAATTTCAAATAAACCAAGATTACTTTTGTTAAATAAAGCGGATTTAGCGGATCCAAGAATTACTCAGCAATGGTTAGCGCATTATGAAAAACAAGGCGTAATGGCAATTGCTATCGATGCGGCATCTGGACAAGGGTTAAAAGCAATTATTTCTTCTTGTGAAATACTTGTAAAAGAGAAGTTTGATAAAATGAGATCTAAAGGGATTAAACCTCGCGCAATTCGAGCGTTAATTGTAGGGATCCCGAATGTTGGTAAGTCGACTTTAATCAATAAGCTTGCACGAAAGAATATTGCTAAAACTGGTGACCGTCCAGGCGTAACGCAAGCACAGCAGTGGATAAAAGTAGGGAAAGAAATTGAACTGCTTGATACACCAGGTATATTGTGGCCTAAATTTGAAGACCAACTTGTAGGTCTTCGTTTAGCAACTACAGGAGCAATTAAAGATAGTATCATTAACCTTCAAGAGGTAATGATTTATGCGATTAAATATTTAAGAGAGTTTTATCCAAATGTATTAAAAGAAAGATATGACATGAATGAGGAAGTTTTATTTTCTGAAGAAGTCGTTGATATTTTTGATCATATTGGAAAGAAACGTGGATTACTTATGTCAGGCGGAATTATAGATTATGATAAAACATCTGATTTATTTTTACGTGAGCTAAGAGCGGGAAAATTAGGAAGATTAACTTTCGAAAATCCATCAATGCTTGAAGTGACTGATGAAATATTAGAAGAAAGTGCGCAAGAATAAGCGTACTTTCTTCTTTTTTAATGAAAATTAAGGAGTTCTAGATTATGTCTCTGAAAATAGATGAAATAAAAAATAAACTAAGTGAATTAACTGACCCAACAAATGAACTCTTAAAAGAATTAGAAAGTGATCAAAGAATTGGTGTGCAAAAGCTAATTGCTAAATGGTATAGAGAACAAGAAAAAAAAGATTTAGCTAGAAAGAAATTTCTTAAAATGATGGAATATGAACAGAATCTTTATAGTCAAAATATAAAGTTAATTGCAGGAGTAGATGAAGTTGGTAGAGGTCCATTAGCTGGTCCTGTTGTAGCAGCAGCTGTAATTTTAGCGGAAAATACTGAGCTAATTGGATTAGATGATTCAAAAAAATTATCGAAAGAGAAACGACAGTACTTCGTAAAGCGGATCAAGGAAGAAGCAATTTCTTATGGAGTTGGAATGGCCAGTTCAACTGAAATTGATGAAATCAATATTTATGAAGCAACTAAATTAGCGATGAGACGTGCAATTGAACAACTTACTCATTCGCCTGAACATTTATTAATTGATGCAATGAAACTCCCGCTAGATATTTCTCAAACATCAATCATTAAGGGCGATGCAACAAGTATCAGTATAGCAGCTGCATCTGTACTTGCAAAAGAAACAAGGGATTCTTTAATGTGCGAACTAAGTTTAAAGCATCCAAACTACGGATTTGAAAAGCATATGGGATATGGAACAAAGGAACATCTAAAAGCGATTGATGAGCATGGAATTATTAATGAACATAGAAGATCCTTTGCACCAATAAAAGATAAAGTTTGAATGTAAAAATAATTGGTAGTTAACATACATCAAATTACTGAAGTGGACTAAAATATATTAGATTAATGACAGTTAAGATTACATAATATTCTAAGTTTATATTAAGTAGATCAATGAATCGAAATGATGTAAACCTAAAATCAAAAATGATTCAAACTGTCGTTAATCTATTTTTTATAGGGTAAGGATATATTATTGGAAAAATAATATTGTAATATGATAAACTACATTGACTATTGTATATGAAAAGGTTTTCTATAAAAAACATAGAATATTTAATTCTTTTCTACTAAAGTATTTACAGTATATTCTGTAAGAGATACAATAGGGATGTGTTTTAATTTGTCTTGTTCTAAAAGGGGAGGATGGATCATGAATATCCATGAGTATCAAGGGAAAGAAATCCTACGAAGCTATGGCGTAAAAGTACCAAACGGTAAAGTTGCATTCACAGTTGAAGAAGCAGTAGAAGCAGCTAAAGAATTAGGTACAGCTGTATGCGTAGTAAAAGCTCAAATTCACGCTGGTGGCCGCGGTAAAGCGGGTGGCGTAAAAGTAGCGAAAAATTTAGATGAAGTAAATACATATGCTAGTGAAATACTAGGTAAAGTATTAGTTACTCATCAAACTGGACCAGAAGGTAAGGAAGTTAAGCGCTTACTTATCGAAGAAGGCTGCGATATTAAAAAAGAATATTATGTTGGTTTAGTTTTAGACCGCGCTACTTCTCAAGTTGTATTAATGGCTTCTGAAGAAGGTGGAACTGAAATTGAAGAAGTAGCAGAAAAAACACCTGAAAAAATCTTTAAAGAGTATATTGATCCAGCAGTAGGTCTACAAGGCTTCCAAGCTCGTCGTATTGCGTTCAATATCAACATTCCAAGCAACTTAGTAAACAAAGCTGTTAAGTTCATGATGGGCTTATATAGTGCGTTTATCGAAAAAGATTGCTCAATCGCTGAAATTAACCCATTAGTAGTTACTGGTGATGGTGAAGTAATGGCATTAGATGCAAAGTTAAACTTTGACTCAAATGCTTTATATCGTCATGCAGACATTTTAGCTTACCGTGACTTAGAAGAAGAAGATCCAAAAGAAATCGAAGCTTCTAAGTATGACTTAAACTATATTTCTTTATACGGAAATATCGGATGTATGGTTAATGGTGCTGGTCTAGCAATGGCTACAATGGATATCATTAAACACTACGGTGGAGACCCGGCTAACTTCCTTGATGTTGGGGGCGGTGCTACAGCTGAGAAAGTTACAGAAGCATTTAAAATCATCCTTTCTGACCAAAATGTTAAAGGTATTTTCGTTAATATCTTCGGTGGCATCATGAAGTGTGATGTTATTGCTGAAGGTGTAATCGAAGCAACTAAACAAGTTGGTTTACACTTACCATTAGTTGTTCGTTTAGAAGGAACGAATGTTGAATTAGGTAAGAAGATTCTTAATGAGTCTGGCTTAAACATTGTTGCAGCAGATTCAATGGCTGATGGCGCTGAAAAAATCGTTGCACTTGTAGGCTAAGAAAGGGAGGATAAAAATGAGCGTATTCATTAATAAAGATACAAAAGTCATTGTACAAGGTATTACTGGTTCACAAGGCTTATTCCATACAACTCAAATGTTAGAGTATGGTACAAAAATCGTTGGTGGTGTAACTCCTGGTAAAGGTGGAACTGACATTGCTGGCGTACCTGTATTCAATACAGTTAAAGATGCAGTTGAAGCTACTGGTGCTAATGCATCTGTAATCTACGTACCACCAGCATTTGCTGCTGATGCAATCATGGAAGCAGTTGATGCAGAATTAGATATCGCTATTTGTATTACAGAAGGTATTCCAGTACTTGATATGGTAAAAGTTAAAAAGTACATGGAAGGCAAAAAGACTAGATTAGTTGGTCCTAACTGTCCTGGTGTTATCACTCCAGATGAGTGTAAAATTGGTATCATGCCTGGTTACATTCACAAAAAAGGTCATGTAGGAATCGTATCACGTTCTGGTACATTAACTTATGAAGCTGTACATCAATTAACTCAAGCTGGTATTGGTCAATCTACAGCTGTAGGTATTGGTGGAGACCCTGTAAATGGAACAAACTTCATCGATGTATTAAAAGCATTCAATGAAGATCCAGAAACTTATGCAGTTATTATGATCGGTGAAATCGGTGGAACTGCAGAAGAAGAAGCTGCTGAGTGGGTACAAGCTAATATGGCGAAACCAGTAGTAGGATTTATTGGCGGTCAAACAGCTCCAGAAGGTAAACGTATGGGACATGCTGGTGCTATCATCGCAGGCGGTAAAGGTACTGCTAAAGAGAAAATGGCTACAATGGAAAGCTGTGGCATTAAAGTTGCACTTACTCCTGCAGTAATGGGCGAAACTTTAATTGGTGCATTAAAAGAGCGTGGCTTATATGAACAATGTAAGACACATGAAGCTTTAGTATAAGAATGATAAATTAAGTAGCCTCCGATAGGAGGCTACTTAATTATTAGACAAAAGTTCGAAAAATATGATTATCAGTCTGAGTAGCCTCCGATAGGGGGCTACTTTCTTATAAGAAAGGAGAATACATGGAAAAGAAAATTCGACTTATTCATTTGCATCATTTTTTATTTGAAAACTATCAAGCAATCAAAAAGATCCTTCTCTATGATCCACATTTAGAAAACCTCTATCAATACTCATCTTCTACATTTAAAACTACATTTCAAATGACTTCAAACGCCGCTGAAAAATTATATAGTCAACTTCATTCAACTTCCATTTTTGATATTTTAAAAGAAAGCTATAAAAAAAATATTAAAATTATTACAATTTATGATGATTTATATCCGGATTTGTTAAGAGAAATATGTGACCCTCCGTTTGTTTTATATTTAAAAGGAAATCAAAATATCCTTAATGAACAATTTATGTTGAGTATAATTGGAGCTAGAAAACCAACTTTATTTGCGAAAATTATTTGTGATTCGATAATTTTAGGCCTAATAAAAGAAAATTGTGTTATTGTAAGTGGAATGGCATCTGGATGCGATTCAATTGCACATAATTCTGCTATTTTCCACAACGGAACAACGATTGCAGTTGTCGGTTGTGGGTTAGACTATATTTATCCGAAAGAAAACCGTAACTTATTTAATGAAATATCATTAAATCATTTAGTTATTAGCGAATATCCATATTATATTGGACCAGAAAAAAGATATTTTCCTAGAAGAAATAGAATTATTGCTGGGTTAACAAAAGGTTTAATCGTTTTAGAGGCTAAGGAGAAGAGCGGGACGATGATTACTGCAAATTTTGCAATTCAATATAATAGAGAGGTATTTGCAGTGCCAGGTCCGATTATAATGGAAGAATATAAAGGAAATCATCGATTAATTCAGGATGGAGCGAAATTAATTACATGTACAAATGATATTTTAGAGGAATTTTAGGAATATACTAAAAAATAAAAAAATATGTTTATATTACAAAATATTGACAATACTAAGGCGACTTGTGTTATTTTATATCTAAATAAAATTTGACTAATGTATAGAATAAACTATACAATTTGAAATTGTATGAAGGAAAATCAAAAATATAAATTGAACTCTTCTTATTATGAATCTATTTGAGAATACATAAGAATAAAAGAAAGAAATAAGGAATACAGAGAGTAATGAATAGGAAACTCTCGGGAGGCTTAAAAGATGGCAGAAAATTTAGTTATAGTGGAGTCCCCTTCAAAGGCTAAAACAATAGAAAAGTACTTAGGTAAGAAATTCAAAGTAATCGCATCAATGGGACATGTTCGAGATCTACCTAAAAGCCAGATGGGGATTGAAATAGAAAACGATTACAACCCAAAATACATAACAATCCGTGGAAAAGGTCCAGTTTTAAAGGATTTAAGATCTGCTGCGAAAAAAGCAAAAAAAATCTATCTAGCAGCCGATCCAGATCGCGAAGGTGAAGCAATAGCATGGCATATTGCGAATACACTTAATATCGATACATCATCGGATTGTCGTGTAGTGTTTAATGAAATTACTAAAGATGCTATTAAAGAGTCTTTTAAAAAACCTAGACCAATTAATATGAATTTAGTAGACGCTCAGCAAGCAAGACGTGTGCTAGATCGATTAGTAGGGTATAACATAAGCCCATTACTATGGAAGAAAGTGAAAAAGGGCTTAAGTGCAGGTCGAGTTCAATCTGTCGCTCTTAGACTAATCATCGAACGAGAAAAAGAGATTGGAATTTTCCAACCTGAAGAATATTGGACAATTAAAAGTAAGGCTTTAACAAAGAAAGAAACATTTGATACTTCTTTTTACGGAGTTAATGGTAAAAAAGTGGAATTGAATTCTGAAACTGATGTAAAAAATGTTTTATCACAAATTAAAGGTGATCACTTTGAAGTTCTAAGTGTTACTAGAAAAGAACGTAAACGTAATCCAGCAACTGCTTTTACTACTTCCTTACTACAGCAGGAAGCAGCTAGAAAATTAAATATGCGTGCAAAGAAAACGATGATGATTGCACAGCAATTATATGAAGGAATTTCCCTAGGTAGTGGAGGCCAGGTCGGGTTAATCACATATATGAGAACTGATTCAACTAGAATATCCGATGTTGCGGCTGAGGAAGCAAAATCTTATATAATTGATACTTATGGTGCAGATTTTGTTGCTACAAATAAAAAAAGCGAAAAAAAATCAGATAAAGTACAAGATGCACACGAAGCAATTAGACCAACATCAACTTTACGTTCGCCTGATACAATCAAAGCTCATGTTAGCCGCGATCAATATCGACTTTATAAATTAATATGGGAACGATTTGTTGCTAGTCAGATGGCATCTGCAATACTAGATACGGTAAAAGTTGACTTAATTAATAACGATGTAATATTTAGAGCCAATGGGTCAGTAGTTAAATTCCCTGGTTTTATGAAGGTGTATATAGAAAGTAATGATGATGGCACAGAAGAAAAAGATCGTATCCTTCCACCGTTAGCTGAAGGTGAGAAAGTTAAATTAGAAGATCTATTACCTGAACAACATTTTACTCAGCCACCACCACGTTACACGGAAGCTAGATTAGTAAAAACTCTTGAAGAGTTAGGGATTGGTCGTCCATCAACTTATGTACCAACTTTAGAAACGATACAAAAACGTGGATATGTTTCATTAGATAATAAAAGATTTGTCCCTACTGAACTAGGTCAAATAGTATTTGATTTAGTCGTTGAGTTTTTCCCAGAAGTAATTAATATTGAGTTTACGGTTCAAATGGAAGGTGACCTTGATAAAATTGAAGACGGCAATGTGAACTGGATTCAAATCATCGATCAATTTTATAGAGGTTTTGAGAAGCACTTAGAAATAGCTGAAAAAGAAATGCAAAAAGTTGAAATTAGAGATGAACCTGCTGGTGAAGACTGTGAATTATGTGGAAGCCCGATGGTATTTAAAATGGGCAGATACGGTAAGTTCATGGCATGCTCAAACTTTCCAGATTGCAGAAATACAAAAGCAATCGTAAAAGATATTGGTGTCAAATGTCCTACATGTAAAGATGGGAATATAATCGAACGTAAATCGAAAAAGAATCGAATATTCTATGGATGCACGAATTATCCTGCATGTGAATTCTTATCATGGGATAAGCCAATTGCGAGACCATGTCCGAAATGTGAAAACTTATTAGTTGAAAAGAAAATGAAAAAAGGTATTCAAGTTCAATGTGTATCATGTGACTACAAAGAGGATCAACAAGTGTAAGCAATTAATTTTCTCGCACTTAGACTGCCAGCAAAAACGCTTGCTATCCTCGTTGACTCGTCGCCTGCCGAGGTGCTTATTACTGTTTAGGTTAACTTTAGTTCCTCGTTAGGATTCGCGACTCGAAAGTCAAACGTTTTCAATCAGACTTAAAATTCATATTTACTGAGACTTTGTCCAAATAAAAGTGTGAGCAATTAATTTGCTCACTTTTACTTTTCATATCAACTTTTAATTTAGAAATCTTTAAGAAAAAATTATAAAATATTATTACGTAATTTAGATTGAATCAGCGTAGAAGGAGTTAACAATGAAAGAACAATTTATTAATGTAATTGGAGCAGGTTTAGCAGGAAGCGAGGCCGCTTATCAAATCGCAAAAAGAGGAATTAAAGTTCATTTATACGAGATGAGACCAGTTAGACAAACACCTGCTCATCATACTGACAAGTTTGCTGAATTGGTTTGTAGTAATTCACTAAGAGCGAATACATTAACGAACGCTGTAGGTGTATTAAAAGAGGAAATGAGAAGATTAGATTCAGTTATTATTCGATCTGCTGATGAGTGTGCTGTACCAGCAGGTGGTGCATTAGCTGTAGACCGACATGAGTTTGCTAGCCGAGTAACTGAGTATGTAAAAAATCATCCAAATGTAACTGTGCATAACGAAGAAATGACTAAAATTCCTGAAGGACCAACAGTAATCGCAACAGGTCCTTTAACATCACCTGAGCTATCTCAGCAATTAAAAGAATTAACGGGTGAAGATTATTTCTATTTTTATGATGCAGCGGCTCCAATCGTAGAAAAAGAAAGTATTGATTTAAATAAAGTATATTTAAAATCAAGATATGATAAAGGTGAAGCAGCTTACTTAAATTGCCCAATGACAGAAGAAGAATTTGATCGTTTTTATGAAGCATTAACTACAGCAGAAACAGTTCCTTTAAAAGAATTTGAAAAAGAGATTTTCTTTGAAGGATGTATGCCAGTTGAAGTAATGGCTAAACGTGGAAAGCAAACGTTATTATTTGGTCCAATGAAACCAGTAGGCTTAGAGGATCCAAAGACTGGTAAGACGCCACATGCAGTTGTACAACTACGTCAGGATGACAGTGCTGGAACTTTATATAATATAGTAGGATTCCAAACGCATTTAAAATGGGGCCCTCAAAAAGAAGTATTGCAATTAATACCTGGGCTTGAGAATGCTGAAATTGTACGATATGGTGTAATGCATCGAAATACGTTTATAAATTCGCCGAATCTACTAGAGGCAACCTATCGTTTTAAAGGACGTCAAGATTTATTCTTTGCAGGTCAAATGACTGGAGTGGAAGGTTATGTAGAATCTGCAGCATCTGGTTTAGTAGCGGGAATAAATGCAGCTAGATACGTAATGGAGAAAGAATTAGTCGTATTCCCAGCAGAAACTGCAATTGGAAGTATGGCTAATTATATTACGACAACAAGTGCAAAACACTTCCAACCTATGAATGCTAACTTCGGTCTATTCCCAAGACTTGATGTAAAAATTAAAAGAAAACAAGAACGATATGAAGCTTATGCAAACCGTGCATTAGAATCAATTATGAATTTTGTAGAATGTTAAGAAAATAAATTGCAAATAGCTACTTAATATGTTAGTATGTAGTGGCTTGTGAGGAGAAATTACCTTGAATATTAAAATATTGTGTCAATTATTCATTCAGTATTTACAATTAGAGAAAAACTCTTCACAATACACATTAAATAGTTATAAAAAAATTGTTGAACAATTTCTAGTTTTTATGGAGCAACAATCCATTATTTCATTTTCTTCAGTTACTTATTCTGATGTTCGTCTCTATTTAACAACTTTGCATGACAAACAGCTATCAAGACGTACAGTCTCAAAGCATATTTCTTGTTTAAGAAGTTTCTATCGTTTTCTTATGAGAGAAAATGAAGCAAAAGAGAATCCTTTTGTATTAGCGTCACTTCCTAAAAAAGAAACTATGATACCAAGATTTTTGTACAAGGAAGAACTTGAAAAACTATTTAAGATTAGCAATCTAGATACGGAACTTGGACAAAGAAATCAAGCTCTTTTAGAATTGCTATATGCTACCGGAATCCGAGTAAGCGAATGCTGTAATTTGAAATTAAAAGACATAGATTTTCAAATTGGGACTATTTTAGTAACAGGCAAAGGGAATAAACAGCGGTATATTCCCTTTGGCAGTTATGCAGAAAAAGCTCTTCATACATATATAGAAGATGGCCGAAATAGACTGATAATAGCTAACAAGCAAATGAATGACGATCTTTTTTTGAATCACCGTGGTACAAAACTAACGGCAAGAGGTGTCCGTGGTATTTTAGAAAAAATGATCAAAGATACTTCGTTGACTAATAAAATCTATCCACATATGTTAAGGCACACCTTTGCTACGCATATGCTTGATAACGGTGCTGATATTCGTAGTGTTCAAGAATTACTTGGACATGAGAATTTATCATCTACTCAAATCTATACACATGTAACGAAGGAAAGATTACAAAAAGTATACAATTTACATCATCCTAGAGCATAAACACGCTCAATTTTAGAAATTAATCAACGTTTCTAAGGAGGATTCACATGTCCAATTTTCATGCTACAACGATTTTCGCAATCAGACACGATGGTAAAAGTGCCATGGCTGGTGATGGCCAAGTAACTTTTGGGAATGCAGTAGTAATGAAGCACACTGCAAGAAAAGTTAGAAAGCTTTTTAATGGAAAAGTTTTAGCTGGTTTTGCAGGATCAGTTGCGGATGCATTTACTTTATTCGAACTTTTTGAGGGCAAGTTAGTTGAATATAATGGTAATATTCAACGAGCTGCTGTTGAATTAGCAAAAAAATGGAGAACAGATCGAGTATTACATAAACTTGAAGCATTGCTAATCGTAATGGATCATAATTCATTATTATTAATTTCTGGTACTGGTGAAGTTATTGAGCCTGACGATGGAATTCTTGCAATCGGTTCTGGAGGGAATTACGCTCTAGCAGCAGGTCGTGCATTAAAGGAAAACGCAGGGGAAAATCTTTCAGCAAAACAAATTGCATATGCTAGTTTAAAAACTGCAAGTGATATTTGTGTGTATACGAACGGAAATATAATTTTAGAAGAATTAGAATAGGAGAGTGTATTATGAGTACTTCTTTCACGCCTCGTCAAATTGTTGAAAAACTTGATCAATATATTGTTGGACAGCAACAAGCGAAAAAAGCAGTAGCAATTGCACTCAGAAATCGATATCGTAGAAGTTTACTTGAAGAGTCATTCCGTGATGAAATTTCACCAAAAAATATTTTAATGATTGGACCAACAGGTGTTGGTAAAACTGAAATTGCTAGAAGGATGGCAAAACTAGTTGGTGCGCCATTCATTAAAGTTGAAGCTACTAAATTTACAGAAGTTGGTTACGTTGGAAGAGATGTCGAATCAATGGTTCGCGATTTAGTCCAAACTTCTATTCGAATTGTAAAAGAAGAGCGTATGAATAAGGTGAAAGATCAAGCTGAAAAAAATGCGAATCAAAGATTAGTAAAACTTCTAGCACCAAGTACGAAAAAACAAGCTTCATTCAAAAACCCACTTGAGATGCTTTTTAATCAAGATTCACAAAACTCGAATGCTGAGCAAGAAGAGAATGATACAGAATTAACATCTAAAAGAAGAAATATAGAATTTCAACTATTATCTGGAAAACTAGAAGAAGATCTTGTGTCTATTGAAGTAGAGCAACAACAAGCTCCGATGCTAGATTTTATGCAAGGAACTGGAATGGAACAAATGGGAATGAACTTCCAAGAGTCATTAGGTAGTCTATTTCCAAAGAAAACTAAAAAAAGAAAGCTTCCTGTTAAAGAAGCTCGTAAGATTTTAACGAATGAAGAAGCTCAGAAATTAATCGATATGGATGAAGTAACACAAGAAGCAGTTTATAGAGCTGAACAACTAGGGATTATTTTCATTGATGAAATTGATAAGATTGCAAGTAAGCAAAACTCTACTCAAGATGTTTCGAGAGAGGGCGTACAAAGAGATATCTTACCAATCGTTGAGGGAAGTACGGTTGTGACAAAATATGGACCGGTTAAAACGGATCATGTTCTATTTATTGCAGCTGGTGCATTCCATATTTCCAAACCATCAGATTTAATACCAGAATTACAAGGTCGCTTCCCAATTCGTGTAGAATTAGGGAAATTATCTGTTGAAGATTTTGTTGGTATTTTAGTTGAGCCTGATTTTTCAATTATTAAACAATATAAAGCTTTATTGTCTACAGAAGGTATACAAATCGAATTTTCTGACGATGCTATACGTAGAATAGCAGAAATAGCATTTGAAGTTAATCAGACAACAGACAACATAGGCGCAAGAAGATTGCATACTATTATGGAAAAACTTCTTGAAGACCTATCGTTTGAAGCTTCTGAAATTCAAATGGGAACAATTATGATTACACCACAATATGTAAATGAAAAGCTCGCAAATATTGCAAAAGATAAAGATATAAGTCAATTCATTTTATGATTTAGCTAAGAACACTTTTGAATTCAACCATGAGATTACTAAGAGGTTCAAAGGAAACGTACAATTAAATAGGAGGCATTTAGAAAGATGCAATTATTAGAAAAAACAAGAAAGATTAATAAGTTATTACAACAATCTGCAGGGAAGCCAGTTAACTTTAAAGAAATGGCAGATACATTAGAAGAAGTTATTGAATCAAACGTATTTATTTTAAGTCGTAAAGGGAAATTATTAGGTTACGGTCTTCACCAAAAAATCGAAAATGAACGTATGCAAAAAATGTTCAGCGATCGCCAATTCCCTGAAGAATATACACAAAACCTATTTAATATTAATGAAACATCATCAAATATAGACATCAATAGTGAGCACACTGCATTCCCAGTTGAAAATAAAGATTTATTTTCTGGCGGTTTAACAACTATTGTACCGATTATCGGTGGTGGTGAGCGCTTAGGTACTCTTGTTCTAGCTCGAATTAATCATGATTTTGAAAATGATGATTTAATCTTAGCTGAATATGGCGCTACAGTAGTAGGTATGGAAATTCTACGTGAAAAAGCTGAAGAAATTGAAGAAGAAGCTAGAAGTAAAGCTGTTGTACAAATGGCTATTTCATCTCTTTCTTATAGCGAATTAGAAGCAATCGAACATATTTTTGAAGAATTAAATGGCTATGAAGGTTTATTAGTAGCAAGTAAAATTGCTGACCGTGTAGGAATTACAAGATCAGTGATCGTAAATGCACTTCGTAAATTAGAAAGTGCTGGTGTTATCGAGTCTAGATCATTAGGTATGAAAGGTACTTATATTAAAGTACTAAATGATAAATTCTTATTAGAGTTAGAGAAATTAAAATCTAACTAATTAGTATAGTCACTTCTTAATGAAGACTATAAGATAAACTTAAGTTTAAACCTTTTCTCAATAAAAATTGGGAAAAGGTTTTTTTGTCTTTATTAAATTAAAAAAGGGTTAGAATTGTACAGATTTTTATATTAGAATAAAATGATTAGCTAAATAGAGACTATTTTCCTTTTTTGTCTAAATGAGATATATAGACGAATTGGAAATTATGGTATGATTAAAAAATATTTACTTGATTATAGTGATAAAATTTAAACATTATTTTTGTGAGGGATTTAGATAATAGAATTGTGCTGGTGTTTTTACTTTTATACTGTTTTCAACTATATTGTTGTTTTTTAGTATATGTCAGTTTATTTCCACTCCAGATACATACTCTCCTTAAGACGAAGGTAAAGAAGTACAATATCAAACAAATAGAGAAAGTTTCTAGATTTATCCTACTTTCTTTAGTCTTAAGCCTATTTTTATGTCTACCTCGTTAGCTTTAATAAATTTTTGTCATAAACAGTTAATTACTAAACAACAATTAATCAAAAAAGGCTGCTTTTTTAATAGTATAAATCATGATTTTTGTAATCTTTAAATTTGTTCTTTATTAAGTATTACTAAATTCAGGTCATCCTAAAAAATTATCTATTATATTAAAAATAGAATTCTGGAATATAGGTACAATTATTTTGAAAAAATGAAAAAAATTAATGTTTCTTATTGTGCTAAATAAAATTTCACATTATTTTAAAAAATGAGTGGGTAAATTAAAGAATTTTAATAATATAATTTTTAAAAGGATAGAAAAGTGATCAATTGAGTTTTTGTCGAAACATACATTGTAAAAGCATTTTGAGGCTTAGTATATAAAATTATAAACGTGATGCTTTTGAATGCGAATTGGATTGATTCGTAACGAATATTGAATAAAATTAATAGATTCATATTTATTACTATTTAACCGTTTAATGCTAGGGGAATTGAAAGGCTAAATAGTAATAAAAGAAGGACCAAAAATTATATTTTCACCAAAACTCACTATTTTAAATCAAATTGTCAATCAAGTATAAAACATAATATGGTAATTCGCTGAGGTGAAAGACGTGTTGCAAGTTCAAAAAAATGTTTCACAAAGTTATTGGAAAAGGTGGATTGAAGATCGTGATTTAGATGCAGGAGATGCGTTAATGCGGATTTATATGCCAATAGTTCATTTCCAAGTAAATCGTATAGCTCAAAGATTACCCTCAAATGTCAGCAGAGATGATTTGCACAGTTTAGCAATGTTGGGGTTATATGACGCATTAGAAAAATTTGATCCGAAAAGAGATTTAAAGTTTGAAACATATGCTTCAATTAGAATAAGTGGTAATATATTGGATGGTCTTCGTAAAGAAGACTGGTTACCTAGATCAATTAGAGATAAGGCAAAAAAAATTGATTTTGCAATTGAAAAGTTAGAACCGGATCTTCAAAGAAAAGCTACACCTGAAGAAATAGCAGAGTATACTGGATATACTTCGATGGAAGTTGTTAATGTCATAAATGATGTGTTTTTCTCTAATCTGTTGTCTATAGATGAACAAATCAAAGATGCAGGAGATGGACAAGTTAATTTTATTCATACAATAAAAGATCATGAAACATTAACACCAGAAGAAATGCTACTGAAAGATGAACAAATAAGGCTACTTGCAAAGACGATTGTTACTGAATTAAATGAGAAAGAACAGCTAGTAATAAGCTTGTATTATCATGAAGAGTTAACATTGACTGAAATTGGAGCAATTATTAATTTATCGACTTCTAGGGTTTCTCAGATTCATGCTAAGTCTATTTTTAAATTAAGGGACCTTTTAAGTAAAAAATAATAGGAGCCTTGTAATTTCTACATTGTAAATTTAGAAATTTTAACAGGCAATTCTATTAGAAATGATCAGTATTAATGATTTTATGTTTTTATTTAGATAAAGGAAATCAGCCTCACATTACTTACTTTATTGACAATTTCTTTTTTTACAATTTAATAAAATATGAAGAAGAATACGATTAAGTTGAATAAATTAACAAAAATTCCCAATACTGATAATGATTCAGTAATTGGGTCAGGTGAATTCTCAATTCACAAATCACTAAATTTATTGCATTCATTTGTTAATCATTTAGTAGGATGAAAATGGAAGATAGAATTATTTAGAGTAAAGGAAAAGCAATCATTGTTGAAACTTCGACAATAATTTCTCGTTTTCTCTTGTAAAATAATGATGTATATGCTATAGTAGTCCATGGTGTTAATACACACGCTTGCCGATTTTCTTATTGGTGCTACCCAGTTTGGGAGTGATAGGAGAAGAAGACGTGAGCGGAGGAAAAAGAACCATTAGGAGGAAATAAAATGTCAGTAATTTCTATGAAGCAATTATTAGAAGCTGGTGTTCACTTCGGTCACCAAACACGCCGTTGGAACCCAAAAATGAAACGTTACATCTTCACTGAGCGTAACGGTATCTACATCATCGACCTACAAAAAACAGTTAAAAAGGTTGAAGAATGTTACAACGTAATGAAAGGTATCGCTGCTGAAGGTGGAAACATCCTTTTCGTTGGTACTAAAAAACAAGCTCAAGAAGCTATTAAAGATGAAGCAATCCGTTCTGGTATGTACTTCATTAACCAACGTTGGTTAGGTGGAACGTTAACAAACTTCCAAACAATCCAAAAACGTGTTAAACGTTTAAAAGATATCGAAAGAATGCAAGAAGATGGCACATTCGAAGTGTTACCTAAGAAAGAAGTTATTCAACTTAAAAAAGAATTAGAACGTCTTGAAAAATTCTTAGGCGGAATCAAAGACATGAAGCAACTTCCTGATGCATTATTCGTTGTTGATCCTCGTAAAGAGCGTATCGCTGTTGCTGAAGCTCGTAAGTTAAACATTCCTATCATCGGTATTGTTGACACTAACTGTGATCCAGATGAAATCGATCACGTTATCCCAGCAAACGACGATGCTATTAGAGCTGTAAAACTTCTTACATCAAAAATGGCAGATGCGATTCTTGAAGCGAAACAAGGCGAAGAAACAACTGCTTAATGAGAAATTGAAAGGTGATAAGAGGTTTTAGCCTTTTATCACCTTTTTTAAAGGTTAAAATAATCGAAAATTGTTTACCTTATAAAACGATTGAATAAAATAAGCTTACATATAGGAGATGAATTATTATGGCAATTACTGCACAAATGGTAAAAGAATTACGTGAAAAAACTGGCGCTGGTATGATGGATTGCAAAAAAGCGTTAACTGAAACTGAAGGTAACATGGACAAAGCAATCGACTACCTTCGTGAAAAAGGTATCGCTAAAGCTGCTAAAAAAGGTGACCGTATCGCTGCTGAAGGTTTAACTTTCGTTGAAGTAGCTGGAAACGATGCAGTACTAATCGAAGTAAACTCTGAAACTGATTTCGTTGCTAAAAACGAAGGTTTCAAAGAATTAGGATCTGTTCTTGCAAAACACATCGTTGCTAACAAACCTGCAACTGTTGAAGAAGCTTTAGCACAAACAATGGAAACTGGTGAAACTGTTGAAACTTACATCAACCATGCAATTGCTAAAATCGGAGAAAAAATCTCATTACGTCGTTTTGAATTAGTTTCTAAAACAGATGCTGACGCATTTGGTGCTTACTTACACAGTGGCGGTCGTATCGGTGTTCTTTCAGTTGTAGAAGGAACAACTAAAGAAGATGTTGCTAAAGACGTATCTATGCATATCGCTGCAATCAACCCTAAATATATCTCTCGTGATGCTGTTTCTCAAGAAGAAGTTGAGCATGAGCGTGGAATTTTAACTCAACAAGCATTAAATGAAGGTAAACCTGAAAACATCGTTGCTAAAATGGTAGAAGGACGTATTGGTAAATACTTCGAAGAAATCTGCTTATTAGATCAATCTTTCGTTAAAAACCCAGACGTTAAAGTAGGTCAATTCGTAAAAGCTGCTAACGGAACTGTTAAATCATTCGTTCGTTATGAAGTTGGAGAAGGCTTAGAAAAACGTGAAGATAACTTTGCTGAAGAAGTAATGAATCAAGTAAAAGGTAACTAATTTAGTTACTTTGAATGAAAATAGGGGACACTATGTGTTCCCTATTTTTTAAAGAAACGTAAATACATAGATGTACGTAAATGGAGGGTATTATGAGTAAAGCAAAATATAATCGCGTAGTATTAAAACTTAGTGGTGAAGCACTAGCTGGCGGACAAGGATTTGGAATTAATCCTTCAGTTATTAAATCAATTGCAGAGCAAGTTAAAGAAATTGCAGAACTTGATGTTGAAGTAGCAGTAGTAGTAGGTGCTGGTAACATTTGGCGTGGTAAAACAGGTAGCGAAATGGGTATGGACCGAGCTACAGCAGACTACATGGGCATGTTAGGTACTGTAATGAACTCATTAGCACTTCAAGATAGTCTTGAAACACTTGGTGTACAATCTCGTGTACAATCATCAATTGAAATGCGTCAAGTTGCAGAACCATATATCCGTCGTAAAGCAATTCGTCATTTAGAGAAAAAACGTGTTGTAATTTTTGCTGCTGGTACAGGAAATCCTTATTTCTCAACTGATACTACTGCTGCATTACGTGCTGCTGAAATTGAAGCAGATGTTATTTTAATGGCAAAAAATAATGTAGACGGAGTATATTCAGCTGACCCATCTATAGATAAAACTGCTGTAAAATACGAAACTCTTACATATTTAGACGTATTAAAAGAAGGTTTAGGTGTAATGGATTCAACGGCATCTTCTTTATGTATGGACAATGATATTCCATTAATTGTATTCTCAATTATGGAAGAAGGAAATATTAAACGTGCCGTACTAGGCGAAAATATTGGAACAATAGTAAGGGGGAAATAAAAATGTCTAATCAAATCATTTCTTTAGCAAAAGAAAAAATGACAAAAGCTGTTTCTGCTTTCTCTAGGGAATTAGCAACAGTACGTGCTGGTCGTGCGAACCCAGCTATCTTAGATAGAGTTTTAGTTGAATATTATGGTGCTCCAACGCCAATCAACCAAATGGCAAATATTTCAGTACCAGAAGCAAGATTATTATTAATTACACCTTACGATAAAACAGTAATTAATGATATGGATAAAGCGATTCAAAAAGCTGACTTAGGCTTAAATCCTTCAAATGATGGAACTGTAATCAGAATTAGTTTCCCACCATTAACAGAAGAGCGTCGTCGCGATTTAGTAAAAGTAGTTAAAAAATCTGCTGAAGATGCTAAAGTAGCAGTACGTAACATCCGCCGTGATGCAAATGATGATCTTAAAAAATCAGAAAAAAATGGCGAAATTACTGAAGATGAATTACGTGGTCTTGTAGAAGACATTCAAAAACAAACTGATTCACATATCGAAAAAATCGATGGAATCACAAAAGAAAAAGAAAAAGAGATAATGGAAGTTTAATACTGCATTGCAAGGTATATCTTACTAGCGCTTAGAAAAATAATGAATTTTTCACATTATGCTATTACATAATTTCATTATTGCATTATAATTAAATAAACTAAGCGCTTTGAGTAAAAAGACCCTCTGTTTAAGGGGGTTTTTTTACTCAATGCTTTAATTAGATATACTTAAACGGAGGATTAAAGATGTTTAAATTAATTTCTTTTTTTAAAAGAAAAAAAGAAGAGAAAAATGTACCTCCAAGTTCGCAATTAAATGGGGTCGACGGAGTAATTCCTGAGCATGTTGCAATAATAATGGATGGTAATGGTAGATGGGCACAAAAGAGGAATCTACCAAGGGTTAAAGGACACTATGAGGGAATGAAAGTAGTTCGAAAAATAGCAAGAACTGCTAGTAAATTAGGTGTAAAGACTTTAACGTTATATGCTTTTTCAACTGAGAATTGGAAAAGACCTAAAACTGAAGTAGAATTCTTAATGAAGTTACCACAAGAATTTCTAGGGACATTTTTACCTGAATTAATCGAAGAAAATGTGCAGGTAAGGTTAACTGGAAATAAAGAGCAATTACCAAGCTATACAACAGAAGCAGTATTAAGAGCAGTAGAGGAAACAAAAAATAATACGGGTATGGTATTAAATTTTGCTCTAAATTATGGATCTAGAGACGAAATTATTTCTGCTGTTAAAAAGATTTCTTCGGATGTATTGGATAATAAAATAAATAAAGAAGAAATTAATGAAGACTTGTTCAATCGTTATTTAATGACTAGTGATTTTAAAGATCCAGATTTGTTAATTAGAACAAGTGGTGAATTAAGGATTAGTAATTTTATGCTTTGGCAAATTGCTTATTCAGAACTATATTTTACAGATGTATTATGGCCCGATTTTACCGAAGAAAGTTTAATTGATGCTATAAAAGAATATCAAAATCGAGCAAGAAGATATGGTGGTATTTAAGAAAGCGGTGAACGAACTTGAAACAGCGTATTATAACAGGAGTTATAGCTGGAGCATTATTTTTAGGATTAGTAATATTTGGTAAATGGCCATTCGGGTTACTTGTATTTGCACTTGGCACAATCGGTTATTTTGAATTGATTAGAATGAAAAAGTTTAATTTATTTAGTGCACAAACTGTACTTGGATTAATCTTAACATGGGTAGCAATTACACCAACTGCTTTATCAAATAACCTTTTTCCTATAGAAATCGGTAAAACTGAAATTTCAATTGTACTAATCCTATTACTTTTATCATATACGGTAATTACAAAGAATACATTTACTTTTGAAGATGCTTCTTTTGTAGTGCTAAGTAGTTTATATGTAGGTTACGGATTTCATTATATGTACGAGATGAGAAATATGGGCATTTCATACTTCTTCTTCCCATTATTCGTAATATGGGCAACTGATTCGGGTGCATATTTTATCGGGAAAGCCACAGGTAAAACAAAACTTTGGCCTGATATTAGTCCCAATAAAACGATTGAAGGTTCGATCGGTGGAATTATTTGTGGTGTAGTAGTTGCAGTAATTTTATCGATTATGTTAACTTTAAATCATTCAATACTATATTTAGTACTAGTAGCTGTTCTTGTTTCGATTTTTGGTCAATTAGGTGATCTCGTACAATCTGCATATAAAAGGTACTACGGCGTTAAAGACTCAGGAAATTTATTACCTGGTCATGGTGGGATTTTAGACAGATTTGATAGTATCATTTTCACATTGCCAATAGTCTATTTACTATTTGCGTTATAGTATTAGTTTTTGTATTTAAGGAGACATATGAAAATGAAGAAAATCAGCTTACTCGGGGCAACTGGTTCAATCGGTATACAAACACTCGATATTATTAGAAATCAATCAAATGATTTTGAATTAGTCGCGTGTTCAGCTGGAAGAAATATTGATGAATTATATAAGATTATTTTAGAATTTAAACCAAAACTAGTTTCAGTTGCAGGTAAAGAAGAAGCTGAAAAACTGAAGAGCTTAGGGATCCCTTCGAAAACCAAAGTTTTATATGGTGAAGAAGGTCTTATCGAAGTTGCAGTCCATGAAGACAGTACAATACTTGTAAACGCTGTTGTTGGAAGTGTAGGTTTAGTTCCAACTATGAAAGCAATCCAAAATGGTAAAACAATCGCATTGGCGAATAAAGAGACATTAGTAACAGCAGGTCATATTGTAATGGCTGAAGCAGAAAAATATGGTGTCTCAATTTTACCAGTAGATAGTGAGCATTCAGCAATCTATCAATGTTTAAATGGTGAAAATCCTAGTGAAATACATAAATTAGTCATCACAGCTTCAGGTGGTAGTTTCAGAGATAAAACAAGGGATCAATTAAAAGATGTTACAATTGAAGATGCCCTAAACCATCCAAATTGGTCAATGGGTGCAAAGATTACAATTGATTCTGCTACAATGATGAATAAAGGATTAGAAGTGATTGAAGCACATTGGCTTTTTAATATGCCATATGAAAAAATTGATGTAGTACTTCATAGAGAAAGTGTTATTCACTCTATGATTGAATTCGATGACGGAAGTGTAATGGCACAATTAGGAACACCTGATATGAGAGTACCAATCGCCTATGCACTAAACTATCCTTCAAGAAAACCAATTAATAATCATAAGCCATTAGATTTAATTAAATTTGGGACACTTCATTTCCAAGAGATGGATTTTAACAGGTTTAAATGTTTGGATTATGCTTATCAAGCAGGAAAAGTTGGCGGTAGTTTACCAACTGTATTAAATGCAGCAAATGAGGAAGCGGTAGCTGCTTTTTTACAGAATAAAATATCATTCTTACAAATTGAGAATTTAATAGAAAACGCTCTTGAAAAACACAATGTATTAAGTAAACCTTCATTAGAAGAAATTCGTAACATTGATGAACAAACAAGACAATTCGTTTCATCACTAATAAAGTAAGGGTGGTAATTACATGAATACAGTTATAGCGTTTGTTGTCATTTTTGGCGCACTTGTATTTTTTCATGAACTAGGACATCTATATTTTGCAAAACGTGCTGGTATATTATGTAGAGAATTTGCGATTGGATTTGGACCAAAGGTTTTCTCATTTTTTCGAAATGAAACTACATACACAATAAGATTATTGCCGCTTGGTGGTTATGTTCGTTATGCCGGAGAAGATCCAGAAATGGTACAAGTAAAGCCTGGATCACATATCGGTTTACAATTTAATGCAATCGGAGAAGTTACGAAAATTGCAGTTGATCAGTTTGACCGTTTCCAAGATCTTCGTTTTGTTGAAGTTGATTCAATAGATTTAGAGCATAAGTTAGAAATCATTGGTACCGAAGAAGGAACTGAAGGCGTTTCAAAATTCAATGTGAATGAAAAAGCGTTCATTTATAGTGAAGGACAAGGACACCAGATTGCTCCGTATAACCGACAATTTAATAGTAAATCCGTAGGAAAAAGAGCGATTGCTATTTTTGCAGGCCCAATGATGAATTTTATTCTAGCTTTAGTGATTTTTATCTTATTGGGATTACTTCAAGGAACTCCAGTAAATGATGCTAAAATTGGTGAATTACTTCCAAAAGGTCCAGCACAAACTGCTGGTCTAAAAGAAGGTGACATTGTTTTATCAATTGATAATAAAGATGTTTCAAAATGGGCAGAAGTAGTTAAAATTGTTAGAGAAAGCCCAAGTAAAGAATTATTATTTAAAGTGAAAAGAGATAGCAAAGTTATTTCGATTCCAATCACTCCAAAATCAGAAACAATCGATCATAAAGTTAATGGATTAATTGGTGTTTATGCCCCTGTTGAAAAAAATGTTTTTTCTTCAGTTAAATATGGCATAACTGAAACAATTGGATGGACAAAAGAAATTGTATTAGCAGTTGGTCATTTAGTATCTGGTCAATTCTCAATCAATAATCTTTCTGGTCCAGTTGGTATTTATCAAGTAACTGATCAGGCTGCACAATCAGGTATTTTCTACTTAATGAAATGGGCAGCATTTTTAAGTATCAACCTTGGTATTATGAATTTATTACCATTACCAGCTCTTGATGGAGGAAGACTAACATTTTTTGCAATAGAAGCATTAAGAGGTCGACCTATTGATCGCCAAAAAGAAGGTGTCGTTCACTTTATTGGTTTTGCGCTTTTAATGTTATTAATGATAATCGTAACTTGGAACGATATTAAAAGATTTTTCTTATAAGAAGCTCTGTTTAATTTAATCGTGTAATTTCATGAATTTTGTTTAAGAATCCGCGACTTACTTGCTTATAAAACGGGCTTAGTGACATATTATTTGTCAATTAGCCCGTTTTAAGTGGGAGCGGATTCTTATCTTACAAAGCTCTTTTTTTAGAATCGTGTATTGTTACATGTGACTTTTAAGTCAACTACGAAAACTACTTTACAAAATATTATTAAAAAGAATATAAGAATAAAAGAAAAATATGAGGTGAACCCTTTTGAAACAAAGTATCGTATATAGTCCAACTCTTCGTGAAGTACCATCAGATGCAGATATAAAAAGCCATCAATTATTATTAAGAGCAGGTTTTATTAGACAAAATGCATCTGGTATATATAGTTTCTTACCTTTAGGAAATAAAGTTCTTCAAAAAGTAGCAAATATCGTTCGAGAAGAAATGAATAATGCCGGTGCGATGGAAATGTTAATGCCATCAATGCAAGCGCAAGAATTATGGGAAGAATCAGGTCGTTGGGATAATTTTGGTCCAGAACTAATGCGTTTACGAGATCGACATGGTAGAGGATTTGCATTAGGAGCAACACATGAAGAAGTTGTAACTTCTATTATTCGCGATGAATTAAAATCATATAAAAAATTACCGATTACACTTTATCAAGTACAATCAAAATTCCGTGATGAAAAACGTCCTCGATTTGGACTACTTCGCGGGCGTGAATTTTTAATGAAAGATGCATATTCTTTCCATGCATCACAAGAAAGCTTGGATGAAGTATATGATCGTTTATTTACGGCCTATAGCAACGTATTTACTCGTTGTGGGTTAAATTTCAGAGCGGTTGTTGCTGATTCAGGAGCGATGGGTGGAAAAGATACGCATGAATTCATGGTGTTATCTGACATTGGTGAAGATACAATCGCATTTTCAAATGAATCTAGCTATGCAGCAAATATTGAAATGGCCCCAGTTGTAACGAATTACGAACCATCTGATGAGAAATTAGAAGAGGTTCAAAAAGTAGAAACGCCAAATCAAAAAACAATCGATGAAGTAATTGAATTCTTAAACTTACCGATTGAAAAAAGCATTAAATCAATTATTTTCAAAGCAGATGAAAGTTTCGTATTAGTGCTTGCTCGTGGTGACCATGAAATTAACGATATTAAATTAAAGAATTATTTAGGTGCACATTCAGTAGAGCTTGCTTCTAAAGAAGAAGTAAAAGAACTAATGAACTGTGAAATCGGATCATTAGGTCCAATTGGAGTAAAATCTGATTTATTAGTATTAGCTGATAATGCAATTAAAGGTATTGTAAATGGTTGCTGTGGAGCAAATGAAGAAGGCTATCACTACATTAACGTAACTGTAAATAGAGACTATAATGTTAAAGATTTCCTAGACTTACGATTTATTCAAGAAGGTGACATATCTCCAGACGGTAAAGGAACTATTTCTTTTGCAAAAGGTATTGAAGTAGGTCATGTTTTCAAATTAGGTACAAAATATTCTGAGTCTATGAATGCAACATTCCTTGATGAAAATGGTAAATCAAATCCAATCATTATGGGATGCTATGGAATCGGTGTATCTCGTACATTAGCTGCAATTGTAGAGCAATATAATGATGAAAAAGGTATTGTATGGCCAAAAAATCTAGCTCCTTTTGATGTACATGTTATTACTGTAAATACAAAGAATGAAGAGCAAGTAACTTTAGCAGACGATATTTACAAAACGTTAAAAGAGATTGGACAAGATGTATTATTAGATGACCGAAATGAACGTGTAGGTGTAAAATTTGCAGACGCTGATCTTTTCGGAATTCCTGTTCGTGTAGTTGTTGGTAAAAAAGCTGCAGAAGGAATTGTAGAACTTAAAACAAGAGATGGACAAGTTAGTAAAGAAGTAGAAATTTCTAACCTTGTGAATGAAATAAATATGTTAAAATAAAATAAAAGTGGAAGCGACACCTTAAGGGAATCGCACACAAATAAAAAGTACCTCTTATTTTTTTAGAGGTACTTTCGATTTTTTTACACATAAAAAGGTTGGTGAAAAAATGGGACAAACTCGTCAGGAGCGGTTTCAGCTATTATTAGATCAGCTTCAATTTCCCGAAGATATGCGAGACCTGTATTTTAAAAACGGGGAAATCGTAAATCTTGAAGTAAGTAAAAGCGAAAAAAAGTGGCAGTTTACTTTTAAAATAGAAAATGTTTTACCTTTTGCAACGTTTCAAGTATTTGTAACAAGTTTATTAAGAACTTTTAAACATATAGCAGATGTTTCAGTCGTTATTAATACAGAAAATCCAAAAATAGATGAACAAAAAGTAATTGATTATTGGTCATTTATGATTCAATCTGTTGAATCGAAATCACCTATATTACAACATGTTGAATCTGCACTACCTTCAGTTGAAAATAATAAAGTAATGATCAATTTAAATAGTCTAATTGAAGAAAATGCCTTTACAAATCGATATGTTCCTCAGCTGCAAGATTTATATCAAAAAGTAGGTTTTCCTAAGTTGTTTTTTGAGAATACGATTAAAGATAATGTTGAAGAAAAAACTGAGTTTCTTGAGAAAAAAGCTGAAGAAGATCGCAAGCGAGCGATGGAAGTACTTGTTGAATTAGAAAAGAAAGAGGCTGCTGAAGAAGCTGAAGGTGATGAGCCTCAGGGGCCTCTTGTTGTTGGATATTATATTAAGGAAACTGAAATTAATACGATCTCGTCTATCATTGAAGAAGAAAAACGAGTCGTTCTTCAAGGATTTGTATTCGATTCTGAAATTCGTGAACTTAAGAGCGGCCGTGTCTTAATTACCTTTAAAATAACTGATTACACGAGCTCTATACTTGTCAAAATGTTCTCTAGAGATAAAGAAGATATCCCTATGTTAAATAGAATTAAAAAGGGTATGTGGGTAAAAGTTAGAGGATCAGTACAAAACGATACATTTGTACGTGATTTAGTCATGATTGCAAATGATATAAATGAAATTACTCCAGATGAACGCAAGGACGAAGCTCCAGAAGGAGAGCGTAGAATTGAGTTACATGCTCATACACATATGAGCCAAATGGATTCAGTCGTTTCAGCAGGTGATTTAGTTAAACAAGCAGGTAAGTTTGGACATGAAGCAATTGCAATAACGGATCATGCAGTTGTTCAATCCTTCCCAGAGGCATTTGGAGCAGGGAAAAAACATGGTGTTAAAATACTATACGGTGTTGAAATAAATCTAGTAAACGATGGTGTACCAACAGCATATAATCCATCTCATGTCTCTTTAGAAGAAGCAACTTATGTTGTATTTGACGTAGAGACAACAGGTCTTTCTGCAGTTTATGACACAATCATCGAGTTAGCAGCTGTAAAGATCCATAACGGTGAAATCATTGACCGATTTGAACGATTTGCAAATCCACATCATCCACTATCTGCAACTACGATTGAATTGACGGGAATTACTGACGAAATGGTAAGAGATGCCCCAAATATTGATGTGGTACTTCGTGAGTTTAAAGAGTGGATGGGTGACGATATACTAGTAGCTCATAATGCCTCTTTTGATATGGGCTTTATTCAAATGGGCTTTAAAAAATATGAAATTGGTATTACAAATAACGGTGTAATTGATACGCTTGAGTTAGCTAGAACTTTGTATCCAGATTTTAAAAACTTTCGATTAAATACACTTTGTAAAAAATTCGATATTAACTTAACACAACATCATAGAGCGATTTACGATGCTGAGGCCACTGGCTTCTTACTCCTAAAAATGCTAAAAGATGCTGCAGAGCAGGATATGTATTATCATGATGAGCTAAATAATAACATGGGGAAAGGTGATGCTTATAAACGAGCAAGACCATCACATGCAACACTATTAGCTACGAATGAAACGGGATTAAAAAACTTATTTAAAATTGTTTCTTATTCTCATATCCATTATCATCATCGAGTTGCAAGGGTTCCTAGATCATTATTAGTGAAACATCGCGAAGGAATATTAGTTGGATCTGCATGTGATAAAGGTGAAGTTTTTGAAGCAAGTGTTCAAAAATCTCCTGAAGAAGCAGAAAAGCTAATGGAGTTTTACGATTATATCGAAGTATTGCCGCCAGAGACACTTTTACATTTAGTGGAATTAGAAATTGTTCGAAATGAACAACATTTAAGAGAAGTCATTTCAAAGCTTGTAAAAATGGCTGAAAAGGTAGAAAAAATTGTAGTTGGAACTGGTAACGTTCATCACTTACAAAAAGAAGATCAAATTTATCGAAAAATATTAGTTGGTTCTCAAGGTGGAGCAAATCCATTAAATCGTCATCGATTACCAGATGTTCATTTTAGAACAACAAATGAGATGCTATCTTCATTCGCATTTTTAGGAGAAGAAAAAGCAAAAGAAATAGTCGTTACAAATACTCAAAAAATTGCTAGTTTAATTGAAGATATTAAACCAATTAAGGATGACCTATATACTCCAAAAATTGAAGGCGCTGAAGATGAAGTTCGTGACATGAGCTATGAAATGGCTAGATCTATTTACGGAGAACAATTACCTGAAATTGTAGAAGCCCGTCTTGAAAAAGAGTTAAAAAGTATTATTGGGCATGGTTTTGCCGTAATTTACTTGATTTCGCATAAACTGGTTAAAAAATCATTAGATGATGGATATCTAGTAGGTTCAAGGGGATCTGTAGGTTCATCATTAGTAGCGACCATGACGGAAATAACGGAAGTAAATCCACTTCCACCACATTACGTCTGTCCTAATTGTAAACACTCAGAGTTTTTCAATGATGGATCTGTAGGTTCTGGATTCGATTTACCGAACAAAGATTGTCCAGAATGTGGTACTGCATTTAAAAAAGATGGTCATGATATTCCTTTTGAAACCTTCCTTGGATTTAAAGGTGATAAGGTTCCCGATATCGATTTGAATTTCAGCGGTGAATATCAACCAACTGCTCACAATTATACAAAAGTACTTTTTGGTGAGGACTATGTCTATCGTGCTGGTACAATTGGTACTGTAGCTGATAAGACAGCATACGGTTACGTAAGAGGGTATGCAAATGATCATAATCTAAATTTACGTGGTGCTGAATATGATCGATTAGCTATGGGATGTACGGGTGTTAAAAGAACAACTGGACAACATCCAGGTGGAATTATAGTAGTTCCAGATTATATGGACATTTATGATTTTTCACCAATTCAATTCCCGGCTGATGATGTTAAGTCTGAATGGAAAACGACACATTTTGATTTCCATTCAATCCATGATAATTTATTAAAACTAGATATACTTGGACACGATGATCCTACCGTTATCCGTATGCTTCAAGACTTAAGTGGAATCGATCCAAAAACGATTCCAACTGATGACCCTGAAGTTATGAAAATATTTGCCGGACCAGAACCTTTAGGTGTATCTGAGGAACAAATAGGTTGTAAGACAGGTACTTATGGAATTCCTGAATTCGGAACAAAATTCGTTCGTCAAATGTTAGAAGATACGAAGCCATCTACATTTTCAGAACTAGTTCAAATTTCTGGTTTATCACATGGTACAGATGTATGGCTAGGAAATGCTTCTGAATTAATTAACAGTGGAACTTGTACACTTCCTGAAGTAATTGGTTGTCGTGATGACATCATGGTTTATTTAATATATCAAGGATTAGAGCCTTCATTAGCATTTAAAATAATGGAATCTGTTCGTAAAGGTAAGGGCGTACCAGCAGAGTGGGAAGAAGAAATGAGAAATAATAAAGTACCTGCTTGGTATATTGATTCATGTAAAAAAATTAAGTACATGTTCCCAAAAGCCCACGCTGCTGCATATGTTTTGATGGCAGTACGAATTGCATATTTCAAAGTTCACCATCCAATTCTTTATTATGCTGCATATTTTACAGTAAGAGCTGAAGATTTCGATATTGAAGCTATGATTGCTGGTCCGAGTACGATTAAAGCTAAAATTGAAGAAATTGCGATAAAAGGATTAGATGCATCAGTAAAAGAGCGAAGTTTAATGACTGTCCTAGAGTTAGCATTGGAAATGTGTGAAAGAGGTTTTTCATTTGAAAAAATGGATTTATATCGATCAAGTGCAGATGAATTTTTAGTAAATGGTAACAAATTAATCCCACCATTTAATTCGATTCCTGGATTAGGAACGAATGCGGCTAAAAATATTGTTGCATCTAGAGAAGACGGAGAATTCCTTTCGAAAGAAGACCTACAACAAAGAAGTAAAATTTCAAAAACAGTATTAGAGTATTTAGATAAACAAGGCTGTTTACAAAACTTACCTGATCAAAACCAATTATCACTTTTCGATGGCTTTTAACAGTTTGCAAAACTTGGGAATTATGGTATAGTAGAGACAGATGTAATTTAGCACGGGATTTTTCTTGAAGAGCAGGGGCAACCTGCTCTTTCTTATTACCCTTATGACCCAATTCATCTCTTGCGTAGTTTGAAACTTGAATTTTAAGTTACAATAATTGCGTAAATTGGAAATACTAAAGATAATTTCCCTGCTAAATAGCAGGGAATTTTCATCTTGTAATGTTTGGAAGGAGGATACTTCTTGAGTAAGAAGGTCACAGAGGTTGTATCAGAATTAGCACAACCAATAATTGAACAACTAGGATTAGAGTTAGTTGATGTAGAATACGTAAAAGAAGGAAAAGACTGGTTCCTTCGAGTATTTATAGATAGTGAGTCTGGAATTGATTTGGAGCAATGTGCTGCAGTAAGTGAAAAACTAAGTGAAGTCTTAGATGAAAAAGATCCAATTGAAAACCTATATTTTTTAGATGTTTCATCACCAGGTGCTGAGCGTCCTTTAAAGAAAGAACAAGATTTTATAAAAGCAATTGGAAAACAAGTTTTCATTAAAACTTACGAACCAATCCTTGACGAAAAGAAATTTGAAGGGAAATTAATTTCCTACACGTCAGAGGAAGTTCAGTTAGAGTTAACAATTAAAACAAGAAAAAAAATGATTACAATTCCAACACCAAAAATCGCAAGTGCTAGACTTGCTGTTACGTTTTTCTAAGTAGGGGGTACTTTTAATGAGTTCGGAGTTATTAACAGCATTAGAAATAATTGAAAGAGAAAAAGGAATTAGTAAAGATGTCGTAATTGAAGCGATTGAAGCAGCTTTAATTTCAGCATATAAACGTAATTTTAATCAAGCACAAAATGTTCGAGTTGATTTTAACCTACATAATGGTTCAATTCGTGTTTTTGCAAGAAAAGAAATAGTTAGCAATGTGTTTGATACACGTTTAGAAATTACAGTTGAAGAAGCACAACAACATAATCCAAATTTTATGGTAGGAGATATCATTGAATTAGAAGTAACTCCTAAAGATTTTGGACGAGTTGCTGCAACTACTGCTAAGCAAGTAGTAACACAAAGAGTACGTGAAGCAGAACGCGGTGTAATTTACTCAGAATATATTGACCGCCAAGAAGATATGATGACAGGTACAGTTCAACGTATCGATTCACGCGCAATTTATGTTAACTTAGGTAAAATTGAAGCAGTACTTCCTGTAACTGAACAAATTCCAACTGAGAAATACAGAATCCATGATCGCATTAAAGTATTTGTTACAAAAGTTGAAAAAACTTCAAAAGGTCCACAAATTTTTGTATCACGTACTCACCCTGGATTATTAAAGCGTTTATTTGAAACAGAAGTACCTGAAATTTATGATGGTGTTGTAGAAATTCGTTCAGTAGCGCGTGAAGCGGGTGACCGTTCTAAGATTTCAGTATATACAAGCAACCCTGATTTAGATCCAGTAGGTGCTTGTGTAGGTCAAAAAGGTCAACGTGTGCAATCAATTGTTAATGAATTAAAAGGTGAAAAAATTGATATTGTACGTTGGTCATCAGATCCAGTTGAATTTGTTGCAAATGCATTAAGTCCATCTCAAGTTATTAGAGTTTTAGTAAATGAAGAAGAAAAAGCAACTACAGTTGTAGTACCAGATCACCAATTATCTCTTGCAATTGGAAAAAGAGGTCAAAATGCTAGATTAGCTGCGCGTTTAACTGGTTGGAAAATTGATATTAAATCACAGTCAGATGCAGATAAAATTGGTATTGACTATACATCACCAGCGCAAGAAGTAACTGTATCTAATGATGATTTCGATGCTTACGCTGACGACTTTAATGAGGAGTGAGTAAACTCATGAATCGAAAAATTCCTTTACGTAAGTGTGTTGTAACACAAGAAATGAAACCAAAAAAAGAATTAATCAGAATTGTTCGTTCTAAAGAAGGAGAAGTATCCATTGATCCAAGTGGAAAAAAATCAGGTCGTGGAGCTTACTTAACAAAATCTGTTGAAGTTGTAAAACAAGCGCAGCAAAAAAATACTTTAGAACAGCAATTAAACGCTAAAATTGATGCTAGTTTATATGAAGAACTTTTAGCGTATATTGAAAAGGAAAAAGCATGACAAACAAAGGATTGTCTTTATTAGGACTTGCAGCTAGAGCTCGTAAAGTGGTTTCAGGCGAAGAGTTAGTTGTAAAAGAAGTCCAACAAAAAAGAGCAAAACTAGTTATTTTGTCAAAGGATGCTTCCGATTTAACTGCGAAGAAAATAAAAGACAAGACAACTTTTTACAATACTCCACTTTGTTATGTTGAAAATCGCTTTGAATTAGGGCACGCTATTGGGAAAGACGCTCGAGTGGTCGTTGCAATTACTGATCAAGGATTTGCAACAAAACTTCAGACATTATTAAATTAATGGACTAATCTGGGGGTGAACGTATGACGAAAATTAGAATTTATGAGTATGCTAAAAAGCAAAATGTTTCAAGTAAGGAAATTATTGAAAGACTCAAGGATTTAAAAATCGAAGTAAAGAATCATATGGCCACAATTGCAGAGGATATTGTTGAAAAATTAAATAAAAGTTTTCAACCAAAGTCTGTAGAGATAAAACAACCCCAAAAAGCTGTGTCCAAATCTTCTTTTAAGGTAATTCCTGCATTTAATGTAGAAGCTAGTGAAGAGCTTGATTTTGAAGTAGACTATCAATTAGAAGATACGAAAGAAAAATCAAAAAAGAACAGTAATAAAAAGAAAAAGACTGATAGCCAAAAGCAAAGCAGTCAAAATGAAGATCGACAAACGACAGGGATAAAGAAAGGCAATCAAAATATGAATCATAAAAATAACTCAACCGAGAACACCTCAAATAAAATTATCTTCTCAGGTTCTTTAAAAGTATCTGAGCTTGCAAAAAAATTAGGTAAAGAACCATCAGAATTAATTAAAAAATTATTTATGCTAGGCATTATGGCGACAATTAACCAAGACCTTGATAAAGATACGATCGAATTACTAGCTAGTGATTACGGAGTTGAAGTTGAAGAGGAAGTTATTGTTGATGAAAATGACTTCGAAAACTTTATTGATGAAGCTGATGATGAAGCTACTCTACAAGAACGTCCACCAGTTGTAACGATTATGGGTCACGTTGACCATGGTAAAACAACTTTACTTGACTATATTCGTAAATCAAAGGTAACTGCTGGAGAAGCAGGTGGAATCACTCAGCATATTGGTGCTTACCAAGTAGAAATCGAAGGAAAGAAAATTACGTTCTTAGATACGCCTGGTCACGCAGCATTTACAACAATGCGTGCACGTGGAGCACAAGTTACTGATATTACGATTATCGTTGTAGCAGCTGATGACGGTGTTATGCCACAAACAGTTGAAGCGATCAATCACGCAAAAGCAGCAGAAGTACCTATTATTATTGCTGTGAATAAAATGGATAAAGAATCTGCAAACCCAGATCGCGTAATGCAGGAATTAACTGAACACGGTATTGTTTCTGAAGCATGGGGTGGAGACACAATCTTTGTTCCTATTTCAGCATTAAACGGTAACGGTGTTGATCAGTTACTTGAAATGATTCTTTTAGTTAGTGAAGTAGAAGAATATAAAGCAAATCCTACTCGCAAAGCACTAGGTACTGTAATTGAAGCTGAATTAGACAAAGGTAAAGGTGCAGTTGCAACTTTATTAGTTCAAAATGGTACATTAAAAGTTGGAGACCCAATTGTAGTTGGTACTTCATTTGGTCGTGTACGTGCGATGGTAAATGACTTAGGTCGTCGAATTAAAGAGGCTGGTCCATCAATGCCAGTTGAAATTACTGGTTTAAATGAAGTTCCTCAAGCAGGTGACCGTTTTATGGTATTTGCTGACGAGAAACGTGCGCGTCAAGTTGGTGAAGCACGTGCTTCACAAGCAGTTCTTCAACAACGTAGTGAAAGCTCTAAATTATCTCTTGAAGATTTATTTGCTCAAATTCAAGAAGGTAATGTAAAAGAAATCAATCTAATTGTTAAAGCTGACGTTCAAGGTTCTGTTGAGGCGATGGCTGCTTCATTACAAAAAATTGAAGTAGAAGGCGTAAAAGTTAAAATCATCCACACAGGCGCTGGTGCAATTACTGAATCTGATGTAATTTTAGCTTCTGCATCTAATGCGATTATTATTGGTTTCAACGTACGTCCTGATGTAAATGCAAAACGTACTGCAGACTTAGAAAATGTAGATATTCGATTACACCGCATTATTTACAAAGCAATTGAGGAAATTGAATCTGCGATGAAAGGTATGTTAGACCCAGAGTTTGAAGAAAAAGTAATCGGTCAAGCAGAAGTTCGTCAAGTATTCAAAGTATCAAAAGTTGGTACAATTGCTGGATGTTATGTAACTGATGGGAAAATCACTCGTGACAGCGGTGTACGTTTAATTCGTGATGGTATCGTTGTATTCGAAGGTCAATTAGACACACTAAAACGTTTCAAAGATGACGTTAAAGAAGTAGCGACAAACTACGAATGTGGTATCACGATCGAGAAATACAATGATATTAAAGAAGGCGACGTAATCGAAGCTTACGTAATGGAAGAAATTAAACGTAAGTAGTAACGAAAAGTGGAAAAAGCTTGCCCAGCTCTGAAGGGAATATCTCCGACAACTTGAAGAAGTGGTGGTTTGTCCACTTCGAAAGTAGTTGGAATATTACCGAAGAGCTAGCTTTTGGAACTAGACACAACGAAAAGTGGAAAAAGCTTGCCCAGCTCTGAAGGGAATATCTCCGACAACTTGAAGAAGTGGTGGTTTGTCCACTTCGAAGGTAGTTGGAATATTACCGAAGAGCTAGCTTTTGGAACTAGACACAACGAAAAGTGGAAGGCGTTTGCTCAGCCCCGACAAGCGTAAGCCAAGGACCAGATAAGGTTGGTTTTTAACCTTTACTGCTATTGGGCTTATGACCTCGAGGGGCAAGTCGCTGGAACTAGACATTACAATATTTTCTTTTAAAAGATGATATTATAATTGGAAATAAATAATGGACTTATCACAATTGAATAAGTTCAGCATAATAAATAATTATTTATACAATTAGTTAAACTAATCGTATGAAAGCACGAATTGTTTTGCTTTGTAAGATTGAGGTGAAAGTATGAAAGTAAGAGCACATCGTGTTGGGGAACAAATGAAGAAAGAACTTGGTGAGATTATCGGTAGAAAAATTAAAGATCCAAGAATCGGCTTCGTAACAGTTACTGATGTTCAAGTAACAGGTGACCTTCAACAAGCTAAAGTCTATATTTCAGTATTAGGTGACGATGAACAACGTCAAAATACATTAATTGGATTAGCGAAAGCAAAAGGATTTATTCGTTCTGAAATTGGTCAACGTATTCGTTTACGTAAGACGCCAGAATTAATTTTTGAATTTGATGAATCAGTCGATTATGGTAATCGAATTGAGACATTGCTAACTCAAATTAATAAAGAGAATAACTGATAATGAATGGATAGGCGAGTGATTCGTCTATCCATTTTTCATCATGCTAAAAAATAAACAATAGGTGATAAGATGAATGGTGTAATTGCACTGAATAAACCAGCGGGTCTTACCTCTCATGATTGTGTCTTTAAAATAAGAAAGATTTTAAAGACAAAAAAAGTCGGTCATACAGGAACCCTTGATCCAGAAGTAACGGGCGTCTTGCCAATATGTGTAGGTGAAGCTACAAAGCTAATACCATATTTAACCGATGATCGGAAAAAATATATTGGTGAAATTACTTTAGGGTTTTCTACAACAACTGAGGATGCTCATGGTGAAATTATTGATCAAAAGAAGGTTGATCGAGTTATTACTCGTGAAGAAATTTTAAATGTATTAAATCAATTAACAGGAGATATAAGTCAAACTCCTCCTATGTACTCTGCTGTAAAAGTAAATGGCAAAAAGCTATATGAATACGCTAGAGCTGGAATTGAAGTTGAACGTCCAACTAGAACCGTTACAATATTTGAAATTATTTTACTTGATGATCGAGAAGTATTTGAAGGAGATACAATTTCTTTTAAATTTGAAGTTTTCTGTAGTAAAGGTACATATATAAGAACTTTAGCTGTTCAAATAGGTGAAATTTTAGGATTCCCTGCTCACATGTCTTATTTAACTAGAACAAAAGCAGGAGCATTTACGATTGATGATTGCGTTACTTTTGCTGAATTAGAAGAAAATGCTAATGATTTTACTTTAGATCGTGTAATGTTATCGATGGAGCAAGCTCTTAATGAGTATCCACGTCTAACTGTGACTACTGAAGAAGAAGTAAGAGTATTTAATGGTGGATTTTTTCCTAATACGATGAACTGTAAAGAAGGGGAATATATTGCAGTTTACAACGAAAATAATAGAATTATTGCAATGTACACTCCAAACCCTAAAAATAATAATGTAATTAAACCGACAAGAGTATTTCATAACCAATAGAAAAAACTATATAAATTTTATTCATTGTTCTATAATGGGAAAAGAGACTTGATTATAGAAAAGGTGATATATATGACAAAAATAATAAAAATCACCCATCCTCATTCAATAAAAAAAGAAGATTGTAAAGAAACGGTCTTAGCACTTGGCTTTTTTGATGGAGTACATAAAGGTCATCAACAAGTCATAAAAGCTGCCAAAGAAATTGCGGATGAAAAAGGATTATTATTATCAGTGATGACATTCGATCCACATCCATCTGCAATTCTTGGAAATCGTGATGATGCGATTTCCTATTTAACACCTTTGGAGCTAAAAGTGAAGTGGATGGAGAAACTTTGTGTAGACCAATTATTTGTTGTTGAATTTTCAGAGGAATTTGCTTCCCTACTACCACAAGAATTTGTCGATCAATACATTATTTCTTTAAATGCAAAACATGTTGTAGCTGGATTTGATTTTTCATTTGGAAAATATGGTAAAGGGAATATGGAATCATTACCATTCCATTCTAGAGGTGAATTTACACAATCAACCATTTCAAAATTCGTTTTAGACAATGAGAAAGTAAGTTCAACACGAATTAGAGAAGCGATAAAAGCTGGTGAAATGGAAGAAGCAACCCACTTACTTGGCAGACAGTATCAAATTAAAGGGATCGTTGTAGATGGTGACAAACGTGGTCGAACAATTGGATTCCCAACAGCTAATATTTCTGTTTCCATTCCGTATGCATTACCTTCAGTAGGTGTTTATGCTGTAAAATGTATTGTTAATGGTGAATTATATGAAGGTATGTGTAATATTGGATACAAACCAACTTTTTATCATGAGTTCCAAAAACAAACAATTGAAGTAAATATTTTTGATTTTAATGAAGATATTTACGGAAAAGAAGTTGAAATTTTTTGGTATGCTAGAATACGTGATGAAAAGAAGTTTAATGGTATAAATGAACTAATCGATCAATTACAAAAAGATCGTGAAACTGTAAAAAATTATTTCAGAGAATAACTAATTTAGAATACTTGCTTTTATAAATAAAACAATGTAATATTAGTAAAGTACTTGAAAAACCGTTGCTTGGCAAATCGATTCACCGACGACTGCTAGGTGATAGGTGTTCAATAATATTATTATGAGGTGAAAAAACATGGCATTAACTCAAGAACGTAAAAACGAAATTATCAGCACTTACAAAACTCATGCGAACGATACTGGTTCTCCAGAAGTTCAAATCGCAGTTTTAACTGAAAACATTAACTCTTTAAATGGGCACTTACGTACTCACAAAAAAGATCACCACTCTCGTCGTGGTTTATTAAAAATGGTTGGTAAGCGTCGTAACTTACTTAACTACTTACGTAACAAAGACATTACTCGTTACCGTGAATTAATTAACAAATTAGGTTTACGTCGTTAATTTCGAGTATTAATTTGATACTTTAAGAAAAAGCGGGATTCTTCCCGCTTTTTCTTATACATATCGATTTAAAATTACTGATGAATTGTATTTTAAATTTATAAATATTTATTCTCTTTTTCTCGTTAGTTGATTTCTTTACTAAACATAGGAGATAATAGAGAATATACGATTTTTTTACATAATTAGTTTAGACTTTGAATTGTAAATTAGAGAGGGGTATTTATACCATATGGAACAACAAAAGCACGTTTTTTCCACGGAGCTTGCTGGTAAAACTCTTACTGTTGAAGTAGGACAATTAGCAAAGCAAGCAAATGGAGCAGTTTTAGTAAGATACGAAGATACTGTCGTATTAGCAACAGCAACTGCATCAAAGGAACCTAAAAAAGTTAGCTTTTTCCCATTAACAGTAAACTACGAAGAGCGTTTATATGCAGTAGGTAAAATTCCTGGTGGATTTATTAAACGTGAAGGTAGACCAAGTGAAAAAGCAATATTAGCGAGTCGACTAATTGACCGCCCAATTCGACCATTATTTGCAGATGGATTCCGTAATGAAGTACAGGTAATCAGCATGGTAATGAGCGTTGATCAAGATTGTTCATCAGAAATGGCTGCTATGTTTGGTAGTTCTCTAGCTCTATGTGTATCTGACATTCCTTTTAACGGCCCAATTGCTGGAGTTGTAGTTGGTCGTATTAATGGCGAATTTGTTATAAATCCAACTGTTGAGCAAGCTGAAAACAGTGACATTCATTTAACAGTTGCTGGAACGAAAGATGCAATTAACATGGTTGAAGCTGGAGCTAATGAAGTGCCAGAAGAAGTAATGCTTGAAGCAATTATGTTTGGACATGAAGAAATTAAAAAATTAATCGCGTTCCAAGAAGAAATAGTAGCACAAATTGGGAAAGAAAAAATGGAAATTAAGCTTCATGAACTTGATGCTGAATTAGAAAAACAAATTCGCGATATTTGTGAAACAGAATTAAATGCAGCTATTCAAGTTCATGAAAAACATGCTCGTGAAGCTGCGATCAATGAAGTAAAAGAACGTGTTGTACTTCAGTTTGAAGAAAATGAAGCAGACGAAGAGATTATTGGACAAGTTAAAGAAATCCTTTCAATGCTAGTAAAAGAAGAAGTGCGTCGTTTAATCACAGTTGAAAAAGTTCGTCCTGATGGAAGAAAATTAGATGAAATCCGTCCATTATCATCACAAGTTGGTTTATTACCACGTACTCATGGTTCTGGATTATTCACACGTGGACAAACTCAAGCACTAAGCATTTGTACACTAGGTGCACTAGGTGACGTGCAAATTCTTGATGGATTAGGCATAGAAGAATCAAAACGTTTTATGCACCATTATAATTTCCCACAATTTAGTGTTGGTGAAACAGGACCAATTCGTGGACCAGGTCGCCGTGAAATTGGACATGGAGCATTAGGTGAAAGAGCACTTGAGCCAAGTATTCCAGATCAAAAAGATTTCCCATACACAATCCGCCTTGTATCAGAAGTACTTGAATCAAATGGTTCTACTTCACAAGCAAGTATTTGTGCAAGTACTCTAGCAATGATGGATGCTGGTGTACCAATTAAAGCACCAGTTGCAGGTATTGCAATGGGATTAATTAAATCTGGTGAACATTATTCAGTTCTTACAGACATTCAAGGTATGGAAGATCACTTAGGTGATATGGACTTTAAAGTTGCGGGAACAGCTAAAGGTGTAACTGCACTTCAAATGGACATTAAAATTGATGGTTTATCAGAACAAATCTTAAAAGAAGCATTAGAACAAGCAAAAATCGGTCGTATGCAAATTCTTGATTCAATGCTAGCTACAATTAGCGAACCAAGAACAGCATTATCTGAGTTTGCTCCAAAAATCTTAATGATGACAATTAACCCAGATAAAATTAAAGATGTTATTGGACCAGGTGGAAAACAAATCAATAAAATTATTGAAGAAACTGGCGTAAAAATTGACATCGAACAAGATGGAACAGTATTTATTTCATCTGTAGATCAACCTATGAATGAACGTGCAAAACAAATTATCGAAGACCTTGTTCGTGAAGTAGAAGTAGGTCAATTATACATGGGTAAAGTAAAACGAATAGAAAAATTCGGCGCATTCGTTGAAATCTTTGCAGGTAAAGATGGATTAGTCCATATTTCTGAACTTGCAGAAGAACGCATCGCAAAAGTTGAAGACGTGGTTTCACTTGGAGACGAAATCCTAGTAAAAGTAACTGAAATCGACAAGCAAGGACGAGTAAACCTATCTCGCAAAGCTGTATTAAAAGAACAAAAAGAAAAAGCTGAGCAACAATAAATGTGGAGCAAGCTCGTCCAGCTCTGAATGGAATATTACCGAAGAGCTAGCTTGCGGAACTAGACATCACGAAAAGCGGAAGGCGTTCGCTCTTCCTTAATAAATAAAAAAACAGGTTCATATAAAAATGAACCTGTTTTTTTATTTATTTTACTTCCACTCCTCTTCTAAATCCCACTCTTTTAATTTTCCAGAATTTAATGTGTGTGTAAAAAATTTTTGGTTACAATAAGGAAAGTAGAACTAGAAATGACCAGATCAATTAGTTATTGCTAATTTTTTCGTACATAAGTTGTAGAAGCTTGTTCTATATTATTAAAAAATATCATATTCCTTCTAGTAGGAGGGTGTCAGGAAATGAGTAAAAGTCGGTTTAAAGTCTTAGCAATCGTTATAGCATTGTTTCTAGCAATTTTAGTCGTTAGAAATCAATATACGAATCAATACGTGAGGAACTTATCTTCAAAATCGTCATTTGTAACAACAAAAACAAATGGATTATATGAAGAAATCAAAACAAAAGCGCCAACTTTCGAGATACCTCCAAAAGATGCTTATGTCGACTCGGTTTGGAAAGCAATACCCGGCTATAACGGTTTAGCAGTTGATATTAATGCGTCATATAAGAAAATGAAGACAAAAGGTAAGTTTGATCAGAATAAACTAGTATTTAAAGAAGTTTCTCCAAAAGTTCATTTAAGTGATTTACCACCATCACCAGTGTATAAAGGGAATCCTGAAAAACCAATGGTAGCATTTACAATAAATGTTGCATGGGGGAATGAATTTATTCCAAAAATGTTAGAAGTTTTAAAGAAGCATAATGCAAAAGCAACATTCTTTCTTGAGGGTAGATGGGTAAAAAATAATCCAACTGTCGCTCAACTAATCACTGCTGCAGACCAAGAAGTTGGGAATCATTCTTATACACATCCCGATATGGCAAGATTAGGTAGTCAGCAAATAAGAAATGAAATAACCGAAACAAATTCAGTTATACTAGCTACAACTGATCAAAAAGTTGTATGGTTTGCCCCTCCAAGCGGTAGTTATCGTGATGAAGTAGTTAAAATCGCTTCAAGTTTAGGTATGAAAACAATTATGTGGACAGCAGATACGATTGATTGGCAGAAACCCCCAAGAGAAGTCATTATTAATCGTGTAATGAAAAAAGTAGACAATGGTACAATCGTTCTTATGCATCCAACGAAACCGACAGCTGAGGCACTTGATGAACTTATCACAAAAATAGAGGCATCAGGTAGAAAAGTTGTAAATATTTCAACTTTATTAGATGAAAAACGGTACGATACAATTAAAAAAGTTGAAAACAAATGACAATTACTTTCAGCTTTGTTAAGATGATTGTAAAATATAGTTAAATTTTTCAATCTTATTACAAAAGTGTAAATAGATGGTGTATACATAGGAGGCATTACATGATTGTACGACATACTTGCAAAAATGGAGTCAGAGTAGTAATTGAACATATTTCAACTGTTCGTTCAGTTGCACTTGGAGTCTGGATTAAAACAGGTTCATGCAATGAAACGGCAGAACTGAATGGTGTTTCACATTTTCTTGAGCATATGTTCTTTAAAGGCACTAAAACACGCAATGCGAAAGAAATCGCTGAAAGTTTCGATTCAATTGGTGGACAAGTAAATGCATTTACATCAAAAGAATATACTTGTTATTACGCTAAAGTGTTAGATACTCATGCTGATTACGCGTTAGAAGTATTAGGAGATATGTTTTTTAATTCTACTTTTGATGAAGGTGAATTAGAAAAAGAAAAAAATGTAGTACTTGAAGAAATCAAAATGTATGACGATACACCAGATGATTTAGTGCATGATTTATTAGGTAAAGTTATGTATGAAAATCATCCATTAGGTTATCCGATTTTAGGTACAGAAGAAACATTAAAATCTTTTAACGGCGATACTTTACGTCAGTACATGAAGGATTTTTACACTCCTGATCAAGTAGTTATTTCAATTGCGGGTAATATAGATGAATCTTTTATTAAACGTGTTGAAGATTTATTTGGAAACTATGAGGGTAAAAAGAAAGATATAAACTTTGGAATCCCTACATTACATTATGGTGAAATTGCTCGCAAAAAAGAAACAGAGCAAGCACATCTTTGTGTTGGCTATAGAGGTCTTGAACTTGGACATAGCGATTTATATCCATTAATTGCTTTAAATAATATACTTGGTGGCAGTATGAGTAGTCGATTATTCCAAGATGTTCGTGAACAAAGAGGTCTTGCATATTCAGTTTTCTCTTATCACTCTGCATATCAAGATAGCGGTACAGTTGCAATTTATGCAGGAACTGGAAAAAGCCAATTAAATCAATTGTTTGAAACAATCCAAGAAACATTAAAAGTATTAAATGCAGATGGAATAACAGAAAAAGAATTAAATAATTGTAAAGAGCAATTAAAAGGTAATTTAATGTTAGGCTTAGAAAGCACAAATAGCAGAATGAGCCGTAATGGTAAAAATGAATTAATGCTAGGTAACCACCGTACTTTAGATGAAGTAATTCAACTAATTGATGGTGTAACAATTGATAAAGTAAATGATATTGCGAGGTTTGTATTTACAGATGATTATGCAATTTCATTAGTAAGTCCTGACGGAGTAATTCCAACAAATATTAAACATTAAGTTGAAAAATTAGAGGATCCTGTATTGGATGCTCTTTTTTATTTTTCAAGTGATCGAGAATAGAAATGGTATCTTTAGTATTAAGAAGAAAAATTTTTATTACTAAGATTTTAATAGTTTTTCATTACTGCACCTTAATTTTAGAAAGAATCTTCACCAATGCAATGGAAGATTCATAAGATATTTAGGAGAAAGATGTTAGGCGGTAGTCCTGCTTACAGAGATTAATTTCCATTTACCATAGTGAAGTAAAGAAGGTGAATGCTGCATGTTAACTGGCTTGCATATTGCTGTTATTGGTGGGGACGCCAGACAGCTGGAAGTTATTCGGAAGTTAACAGAGTTAGACGCAAAGGTAACATTAATAGGCTTTGAACAATTAGATAGTGGCTTTACCAGTGCATCAAAAGAATTAATTGCGGATGCTGATTTTAAAGATCTAGATGCAATCCTTTTACCTGTACCAGGTACGAATAATGAAGGAGTTGTCGATACAATTTTTTCAAATGAGAAAGTCGTGCTGACAAAAGAAATTTTAGACAGTACTCCTTCGCATTGTACGATTTATTCTGGAATAAGTAACTCTTACTTAGATAGTATTGTTACAGCTTCAAATCGAAAGTTAGTAAAATTATTTGAACGAGACGATGTAGCTATTTATAATAGTATTCCGACAGTTGAAGGTACGATCATGATGGTCATTCAACATACGGAATACACAATTCATAATTCGAAAGTAGCCGTATTAGGTTTAGGTCGTACAGGAATGAGTGTTGCGAGGACTTTTCATAGTTTGGGTGCAAAAGTAAAAGTAGGGGCTCGTAAATCCGAACATATTGCTAGAATTGTTGAAATGGGCTTAGAAGCTTTTGAATTTAAGAACATTGAAGAGGCATTAAAAGATGTCGATGTTGTTATTAATACTGTTCCTGTTCAAATCGTTACAGCAAGTGTCATTTCAAGATTACAACCACATGCACTAATCATTGATTTAGCATCTAAACCTGGTGGAACAGATTTCCGTTATGCTGAAAAAAGAGGTATTAAGGCATTATTAGCACCAGGTTTACCAGGAATCGTTGCTCCTAAAACAGCAGGTCAAATAATTGGAAACGTACTAACACAGCTATTAAAAGTAGAATTAGACAAAAGGAAGGAGCAACCAAAATGACGTTGAAAGGTAAGAAAATTGGATTTGGTATTACAGGATCACATTGTACTTATGAAGAGGTAGTACCTCAAATTCAAAAGTTAGTGGATGATGGAGCTGACGTATACCCTGTTGTTACTTTTACTGTGAAAAGCACAACAACACGATTTGGTGTAGGAGAAGACTGGATCGAAAAAATAGAAGAAATTACAGGGCGTAAAACAGTTGATTCAATTGTAGGAGCAGAACCATTTGGTCCAAAAGTACAATTAGATTGTATGGTAATTGCACCGTTAACAGGAAATTCAATGAGTAAGTTTGCTAATGCTCAAACTGATAGCCCTGTTTTAATGGCAGCTAAGGCTACTTTGAGAAATGGAAAACCTGTTGTTTTAGGTATTTCTACAAACGATGCTTTAGGTTTAAATGGAACTAATTTAATGTGACTTAGATGGTAATACCAAATCAGTTAACAAGTTCACCTGGGGAGCTTCGGGTAAAGTATAAGTGTAAAATCATCTAGTTTTTGATGTGGTTCTTTTTGATACTCAACTTTAAATAAAACCGATTTAAGCAGTCGATTTTTGAGTTCTATATCAGTTGTTTTGTAATATAAATCCAAAACTTTTTCAAAGGTTGGAATAAATTGTTCGTTTAGCAACTCTCTATTGTGGTATTTAGCCAGTTCATCCAAAATTAATGTCTTACTATTTGAAAGTTCTTTTAGTTGATTAGAGAGGATTTCAGAACGTTCATTGTAAATCGATTCATCATAAACACCACGTTCTAGTAAATTAAATAAATTATTTTTTTGTTTTGCTAATTCACTTAAATCATTTTCGATTTGTTTAAGTGCTTGCTTTTTTAAATTAATTACTTCAAAATCTTCCTCGACGGTTTGATTGGTAAAACTTATTTTGTACTCTTTTAACCAAATTTCTAACCCTTGTAAGAGTTTCTCTTCAATTAAATGGGTATAGGAAGAGCGGGTATTACAGCGGTTATTTGTACACACAATTTGTCTAGGTTTGCCTTTTGGATAACGCTGCTGTAATTTTGATCCGCATTTACTGCAAAAAATTATTCCAGCTAGCTGATTACTTAATTTACTATTATAAGGAGCATGGTACCGACTACTTAAAATATCTTGTGCCACATTGTATATTTCAAGATCAATGATTGCTTCATGTTTTCCATCAACAATTAACCAGTCAGATTTTGGTTTTCTAATACCCTTACTTGATTTTTTATTCCAAGTGACCTTTCCAATATAAATAGGATTTTTTATCATCTCCAAAATGGTATGGTAACTCCACTTTTTTCCAGTATAGGAAGGGATATTCATTTGATTTAAACGGTTAGCTATTTCATTTGCACCAATCAAATCCTTCGTATACCATTCAAAAATACTTTTTACTACCTTTGCTTGATTGCTATTAATACGTAATGAACGGAATTCCTTCGTTTCATAAATCTCATATCCATAAGGTGCAAAGGTTCCTAAATAATTTCCTCTTTGGACTGATAAAATCCGGCCCCGTTGAAGCCTACGAGTAATTATTTTTAATTCTTTTCGCGCCATAAATGCCTCAAATTCACTGTATTCCTCATCAAACTCATCATGAAGGTCATAGGTCTTTCTTGGTGTAATAATTTTTGTTCTAGATGATTTAAACGTCTCTAAAATAATACCCTGTTCCTTCATATTACCGCGTCCAAGACGATCCATATCCATTACTAACACACCATCATATTTAAATTCTTCAACTTCTTGTAAAAGCTTTAACATTTCTGGCCGGTAAACAAGTGATTCACCAGATGCAATTTCCTGTCGGATACAAATGATCTTTAAATCATTTTCCTTAGCGAATTTTAAAAGCTGCTCTTTATGCTTTGATAAGGTCTCACCTTCACCTCTAGCCTCTGCATCTAAATCTGCTCGACTTTTACGTAAGTACAATGCAACTCGTTCCATTTAATCACCTCATAGACTATATATATGTCTAATTAAGGAATTAATTAATTTTTGAATCAATAAACAACAAAAGGTTGGTTAGTCCGTAATAAAACTAAACATACAATGAATTATGGGGGTGGTGATACTGAGTAAACAAACAGAATTTACTGCTACCTATCAATTTGGAAAAACAAAAGTAAATATAATTGCGCCAAATGATGTTACAGAAGAAACTAGAAAGAAAATTATTGAAGAAATTCATACGATTGGCTGGAAGATTGTTAAAGAAGAATTGTATAAGAAAAATGATCAGTAAGATGAATTTAGAAAGCACCTAAAAAAAGGGTGCTTTTTTATTTATTATCTTGATCAATGAAGAATTAGCTATTATACCAAGTGTCTAAATTGCTTAGGTTAACAATTTTTTGTACTTTTATAACGGTAAAAAACTAAATATGCAATTAATTTATCTGCAGATATAATAAGGACCATAATCAAGTTGAATCATGTATTTCAGAAAAATTCTGAGACAGATTATTCATAAATCTGTCATTTTTTTTGCATAACGCTCGTAATTATAGTGATAGTGATTCTAAATATTCATCATGGAGAGGGATGTTGGTTATTATCGAATATCATTTAAAAAAACAATTTTTTACAATGGAAAAATTGATCGAACGTAAACTAGCTGATCAATTAATATTAAATGTAAGAATAAAAGATGTCTTAGAACTAGCTTATAATAACTGGGCTTTAGATTATGCTAAAGGTGTAGTTGCTTTTAATCTTACAAATGGTGAATTAATAGGCTATTCACTTAAAGATAAAAATAATAGAACTAGAAACGAATATGAGATTATTATTTTTGAACTAGATGCAAATGTTGACGTGGAGGATGTAACTGTTTTGATGGGAAATATTGGCATTCGAGCTGTACGGAAATTTTTTGAAATCGACGATGAAACTTTTTCAAAGAATATGGTGTTTTGGACAGAAACCTATTTGCGTTTTCATAATTTGACGATTAAATCAATTAGAGATCGGTTTTTAAAGGTGTTATTTACTGATTATAAACAAACCTTTTATCATACTTGCATTAAAAAACAACTTGATACTGCTTACGCTAAATATAGCGTTCATTACAATCATTAGGGTGAGATATTACAAATTATTTTCCAAAGCTTAATTTTTTGTTTCAATCCCCTATTAAATCCTTTAATCGACTCCTTTTAAAGTCAATAATTATGTGTCCCAAATCAAAGATATTCCATTTAGATCGGTATTATCCTCTAAGTCATAATTTAATGCGTTTAATGAGTACAAAACATATCTATTTTATTCCCTTTGGTCAAGATGATCCAATAAAAAAACCGAATTCATTAGTGGCAAGAATGGATTCATTACTAGATACGGTGAAATCTTCTATTGAAGGCAAACAACTTCAACCTGTTTTAGTTGAAAAATATCGCGATCTACAATAAATATTTTAGAAAAAATAGGACTGAATTATTTTTTCTATGTTAGAATGAAGAAAATTGAGTATGTGTCATTAGGATACATACTCGTTACTATGAAAAGAATTATTCAAGCGAAAACCTTTGAATATAAACTTCATTTGACGTAAACTATTTAATAAAAGTGAAAACAGGGATGGTGCAAAAAAAGTGGGGAATAAACAAAGTTATGTAGTAGCTGTAGTAGGTGCAACTGGAGCAGTTGGACAACAAATGATTGCAACATTAGAGAAAAGAAATTTTCCAATAAAAGAAATTAAATATTTATCTTCAAAACGTTCTGCAGGAACAAAATTAACATATAAAGGTGAAGAAGTAATCGTTCAAGAAGCTACTCCTGAAGCTTTTGAAGGTGTAGATATTGCTTTATTTAGTGCTGGTGGCTCAGTATCAAAAGAACTTGCTCCTGAAGCAGTTAAAAGAGGGGCAGTAGTAGTAGATAACACTAGTGCATTTAGAATGGCTGAAGATGTACCTTTAGTTGTACCTGAAGTAAATGACAAAGATTTATTTAATCATAAAGGTATTATTGCAAATCCTAACTGTTCAACAATCCAAATGGTTGTTGCCCTAGAACCAATTCGTCAATCAATTGGTTTAAATAAAGTTGTAGTTTCAACTTACCAAGCCGTTTCTGGTGCTGGAGTAACAGCAATTGAAGCCTTAAAGGAACAAGCGCAAGCATTCTTAAATGGTGAAGAAGCAACTCCATCAGTATTACCGGTAAAAAGTGGTGAGAAACATTATCAAATTGCTTTTAACGCAATTCCACAAATCGATGTATTTACTGAGAATGGATATACTTATGAAGAAATGAAAATGATCAATGAAACTAAAAAAATCATGCATTTACCTGAATTACAAATTAGTGCAACTTGTGTAAGACTTCCTGTAATTTCTGGTCACTCAGAATCAGTTTATATTGAAGTTGATAAAGAAGTATCGGTAGCTGAACTTAAATCACTTTTAAGTGATGCACCTGGAATCGTTTTACAAGATGATCCAGACCAACAACTATATCCAATGCCATTTTACAGTATTGGACGTAATGAAGTATTTGTAGGACGTATCCGTAAAGACCTAGATAATCCTTTTGGATTCCATTTATGGATCGTTTCAGATAATCTATTAAAAGGTGCTGCTTGGAATTCAGTGCAAATTGCTGAAAGATTAATTGAGTTAAGCATCATTTAGTGAAAACTGCTAGAGAGGTGCAAGAATGAAAATATTAGTCCAAAAATTTGGAGGGACTTCAGTACGTGACGAAAATGGTAGAAAGCACGCACTTAAGCATATAAAAGAAGCATTAGAAAAAGGCTATAAATTAGTAGTAGTAGTATCTGCTATGGGACGAAAAGGTGAACCATATGCAACAGATACACTTTTAAATTTAGTTGGCGCAAAAAAAAGTAAGGTTACACAAAGAGAACTTGATTTATTAATGTCATGTGGTGAAACAATTTCTTCAATTGTTTTTTCAAATTTATTGAATGAAAACGGTATTCATGCAATGGCAATGACAGGTGCATCAGCAGGTTTCCGAACAAATGATGAATTTGGAAATGCAAAAATTCTTGATATGAAATGTAGCCGACTAATTAAAGAGCTAGAAAACTATGATGTTGTAGTTGTCGCAGGATTCCAAGGATCAACATCTAATGGTGATATCACGACATTAGGTAGAGGTGGAAGTGATACTTCAGCTTCTGCACTTGGGGTTGCTGTTAGCGCAGAAACAATCGAAATCTTCACTGACGTTGAAGGCGTAATGACAGCAGATCCAAGGATCGTAAAAGAAGCAAGACCTTTATCAGTAGTTACTTATGCAGAAATTTGTAATATGGCATATCAAGGAGCGAAAGTAATTCATCCTAGGGCTGTAGAAATCGCGATGCAAGGAAAAGTACCTATTCGAATTCGTTCAACTTATTCAAATAGTTTAGGTACACTAGTAACATCTAATCCTACACAACGAATTATTGGTGACAATATTCATGATCGTTTAATTACAGGGATCGCACATGTACCGAATGTTACACAAATTAGAGTAACATCTAAGGAACATACTTTTGATTTACATTCTCAAGTATTTAAAGCAATGGCAAATAAAGGAATAAGCGTAGACTTTATTAATATCTCACCTAATGGTGTAGTATACACTGTAAGTGATGAAGTTGCTTCAAAAGCGATTGAGGTATTAAAAGGAATTGGCTATGAGCCTTCATACACAACTGGATGTGCAAAAGTATCAATAGTTGGTGCTGCAATTGCCGGAGTACCTGGCGTAACTTCAAAAATTGTAACTGCACTAGCTGAAAAAGGTATTCAAATTTTACAATCAGCTGACAGTCACACAACTATTTGGGTGCTTGTCAAAAATGAAGATATGGTCGAAGCGGTTACTGCACTTCATGATGCATTTGAACTTAGTTCAGTTAAAATGGATTAATATTTGATCGGAGTGGAACAATGAGTAGATTTGGTAAAATTTCAACAGCGATGGTAACACCTTTTGACTCAAAAGGAAATATTGATTTTGCAAAAACAACAAAACTTGTGAACTACTTAATTGAGAATGGAACGGATTCAATCGTAGTTTGTGGAACAACTGGAGAATCTCCAACATTAACTTCTGAAGAAAAATTAGCATTAATTAGTCATGTTGTTACAGCTGCAGAAGGAAGAGTACCTGTAATCGCGGGTACTGGAAGTAATAATACTCGTGAAACAGTTGAATTAACGAAAAAGGTATCTGCTTTAGGAGTAGATGCAATTATGGTTGTTGTACCTTATTACAATAAACCAAACCAAGAAGGACTATATCAACACTTTAAAGCAGCGGCTGAAAGTACTGAACTACCTGTTATGTTATATAATGTACCAGGCAGAACAATTGCCAGCCTTACTGTAGATACAGTTGTAAGATTAGCAGGAATTCAAAATGTTGTTGCAATTAAAGATGCAACTGGTAACTTAGGCATAATGACAGAAATTATTGACCGTACTCCTGAAGATTTTGAATTATATTGTGGTGACGACGGCCTAACGCTTCCTGCATTTGCAATTGGTTCAAAGGGAACGGTTTCAGTTGCTTCACACGTGTTAGGAAATGAAATGCAGCAATTAGCTGAAAGCTTCTTCACAGGAGATATGGCGAAAGCGCAATTCTTACACCGTAAACTATTACCATTATTTGACGGATTCTTCATGGCGCCAAGTCCAAGTCCAATTAAAACAGCTTTACAAATGAAAGGTTTAGATGTTGGTGGAGTTCGTTTACCGCTTGTACCACTTTCAGAAGCTGAACGTACAACTTTAAGTATTTTAATAAATAAATTAGACGAAGCATTACAAAATAATTAATAACAAAACCACTTACGTACAGTCCAATTTTGGATGGCGTAAGTGGTTTTTTATTAATGGATGGAATCAACCACAAAAAATCCGAATGCTACTATTGAATCACTAAAAATGGTCTCATCATTTCATAGTCCTCGTGTTCCAACATATGACAGTGCCAAACATATAATCCGGTGAATGGCCCAAACCTCATGATTATTCTAGTTACTTGGTTTGGATTAGCTTGAACAGTGTCCTTCCATCCATTTTCTTGTGGTTCAGGTGGAGTCGGTGGATCTGTGTAATGAATGATCCTTTCTTTTTTATACTTTTCTACATCAAAGTTTCTTCGATCTAAGATTTGGAAATCAATTAAGTGAAGATGTATAGGATGAGAATCTGGCGTTAAGTTAATTAAATACCATATTTCGATCGTTCCTAATTTCGGATTTTCTGAAATGGGAGCATCCCAATGTTTGTTATCTAATAACATAATTTCTCGTCCAAATTGATCAATCTTATGATCTAAGGTTAAGTATCGCTTCATTGAAGCAGACAGTTCATTTATTTTTGGAACGGGCACCATATAAGCTGGTATCATACTCGTATCCACGTTGGATAATGGCAAATTAACTTTAAATTGCATCACAGTTCCCGTATTTTCATCAACAGGAATACCAGAGGGAAATGGGGTGGGAGCATCATTCTTCATAGTAATCTTCTTACCTTCAAGATTAGTAAAATCGATAATTACTTCTGCTCGTTCTGCAGGTGATAACATAATCTCATTTATTCCAATCGGATATTGCATGAATCCACGCTCTGTTGCGATTTGATACATAAGTTGACCAGAATCAAGCGTAATTCGAAAAAAGCGTGTGTTAGAACCGTTTAATAACCTAAATCGATATTTTCTTGGTTCCACTTGTAAATAAGGATGTACTTTACCATTCACAATGACTGTATCACCAACAAATTCAGGGATTATAGACGTTTGTAGTTCTTTGATTGGCTGATCTGGTTGTTTTGGATAATAAAGTGAACCATCATGATTAAAACTTTTATCTTGTATCAATAGCGGGATATCATATTGCCCATTCGGTAAATTTAATGAACTTTCCTTTTGATCACTAATGAGATAGAATCCTGCTAAACCAGCATAAATATTAAGCCTTGTAATGCCAAGTGCATGATCATGGTACCAAAGAGTAGAAGCGCAATCACAATTATCATATCGATATACTTGCTTACTAAAATAACGTCCAACTTGTTTATAATCTTTTGTAAACCAAGCTTCAGGATAGCCATCGCTTTCAGGCTCAACACAAGCACCATGTACATGCACTACCGTTCTGACTTGAGGGACATCTTTATTTGCACCATGAACAGTATAGTCGATCGGAAATAAGTGTTTATCAGGGAGATCATTGATCCATTTAATAAACACGGTTTCACCTTTTTCTACTTTAATTGTAGGTCCAGGATAACTTCCTTCATACCCCCAAACAGTCGAGTCATTTAACTCACTATGGAGCGATTGCTTAAACTCCGTCATCGTTACTTCATAATAAGTATAGAAATGATCTTTCCAACGTGGTTTTAAAATTGGTGGAATGGGTAGTTCGTCTACAAATTTAGAAAGATTCATTTTTGAAGGCTCTCTGTCATTAAAATTCATCTAGATCCTCCTTTTCTAAAATATTCATATTCCTGTAATAAGAAATAATTGACCAATCAATCACTACAAAAAAAGAATTTAACTGTTAAAATGAGACACTTTTTGAAAAACTCGTCTAAAAGGAACTGACATTGCAATTTTCTTATCATAAAGAGCTGTCAAAAGGTGCCCTATATTTTTATCGCTTAATTCATATTTCCTTGCTCCTATACATAACAAGGAATGCTGAGGTGGAAACAATCATTTTTATCTTCATCGTTAGCTATAGTCGTATGAGCGTTAAAAATGATTAAAAATACATACCCAAAGTAATCCGATTTTCCTATTTAAGGAAGAATGTATCTTGTTTTACCTGTTCCGACTAGGATATAATGTTTGTAAGATTTTGAACGGTCTGTAAATTTAAAGAATTAACTAGGAGGAACAGGTTGTGGTGAAGGAAATGAAAGAACAAGTAAAAGTTTTTGCCCTTGGTGGGGTAGGTGAAATCGGAAAAAACATGTATATAGTCGAAGTTGGTGAATTGATTTACGTGTTAGATGCAGGTTTAAAATTTCCTGACCAAGAAATGTACGGAATAGATCATGTCATACCTGATGTAAGTTATTTAGAGAAAAACGCACATAAAGTAGTAGGTGTTTTTATAACACATGGACATGAAGATCATATTGGTGCGATTCCATATATTATGAATAAACTTCCACAAGTAAAGTTTTACACGAATAAATTAGCTTATTTATTTATTAGAGAAAAATTAAGTGAAAAGGGCATTAAAAACCTTGAGCAATTTGAACTATATGACGAAACCACTTTATTAACATTTGAAAATAGTTCAATTAGTTTTTTTAGGACTACCCATAGTATTCCAGATTCATTTGGATTTTGTGTAAATACACCACAAGGTGCGGTCGTTTTTACTGGAGACTTCAAATTTGATCAATCGAAAAGTCCTTATCCAGGTGCTGATTTAGGTAAACTAGCACTAATTGGTGATAAAGGTGTTTTATGTTTGCTTTCTGATAGCACAAACGCAGAAAGACAAGGGTTTTCGGGATCTGAGAAGAAAGTATCGGAAGAAATTAAAAAAGAAATTATGAATGCAAAAGGAAGAGTTTTAGTAACTTGCTTTTCTTCAAATATATATCGCATCCAACAGGTTATTAATGCAAGTGTAGCGGCTGGTAGAAAATTAGCAGTAGTCGGAAGCAGTATGATGAAATCGATTGAAATAGCGAAGGAATTAGATTATTTATCGATTCCCGATGATTTAATGATTTCAGTTGTGGATACAGATAATTATAAAGAAAGAGATATTGTCATCCTAACTACAGGTACACAAGGAGAACCGATGGCAGCCCTTTCAAAAATTGCTAAAGGTACGCATAAACAAGTTTCAATCCGAAAAGGTGATACTGTACTAATGTCAGCAACAGCTATTCCAGGAAATGAAATGTTAGTTGCATCTTCTGTTAATCTATTATTTAGAGCTGGCGCAAATGTTATTTATGGCTATAAAAAGGTACACGTATCTGGTCATGGCTATGAAGAAGAATTAAAATTAATGCTTGAATTAATGAAGCCAAAATATTTCATACCAGTTCATGGTGAATATCGAATGCAAAAAGCACATTCACATATTGCGGAAGAAGTCGGAATGGCAAAAGAAGATATTTTTATTGTTGAAAAAGGGGACATCGTTTCGTTTAAAGATGGTCAAGCTTCTCGTACTGAAAAAGTCGATGTTGGCAACGTTTTAATTGACGGAATTGGTGTAGGTGATGTTGGAAATATCGTATTACGTGATCGTAAGCTACTGTCTCAAGATGGAATACTAATTGTTGTGGTAACATTTAACAAGCAAAAGAAAGCAATCATATCCGGCCCAGAAATTATAACTCGTGGCTTTGTGTATGTTCGTGAATCTGAAAAATTAATAACTAGATCAACTGAAATTGTAAAAGACATAACAGAAAAAATGTTGCAGAACGATCAAATTGAATGGACACTATTAAAAAATTCAATTAGAGATGGATTAAGCGCTTACTTATATGAAGAAACAAAAAGAAGACCAATGATTCTTCCAATACTAATGGAAGTATAGTTTTAAATTGTGAGTTACTTCTTATTCTGAGATGGGTATGATTTCCTTATTATTTTCACATACTAACTTGTATGAAAAATGATAGGGGGAACCATTTTGACAAATTCAAATAATGAAACACCTATTCCAAACGAAGAAGCACCTCCAAAGCCAAATGATCAAAAGGATATGAGCATTGTTGAAAAAATTCAACAGCTAGGACAAACAAATGTTCCAGCAAGCAATGATTCAAAAATTCATTGTCTAACGATAATTGGGCAAATTGAAGGGCATGTAGCATTACCACCTCAAAATAAGACAACTAAATATGAACATTTAATCCCGCAATTAGTTGCAATTGAACAAAATCCTAAGATTGAAGGATTATTAATTGTTCTAAATACTGTCGGTGGAGATGTGGAAGCTGGTCTTGCGATCTCAGAAATGATTGCAACATTAACGAAACCTACTGTATCAATCGTTTTAGGCGGTGGACATAGTATCGGAGTACCGATAGCAGTAAGTACTGACTTTTCATTTATTGCTGAAACGGCAACAATGACGATCCATCCAATTCGTCTAACTGGTTTAGTAATTGGTGTACCTCAAACGTTTGAATATCTTGATAAAATGCAAGAAAGAGTAACTCGTTTTGTTACAAAGCATTCAAATATTACAGAAGAACGTTTCAAGGAATTAATGTTTACAAAAGGTAATTTAACAAGAGATATTGGCTCAAATGTAGTTGGTGGAGATGCAGTAAAATATGGACTAATTGATGATGTAGGTGGCATTGGGCAAGCATTAAGTAAATTGCAGGAATTAATTGACGAACGGAAAGAAAAGTCAAATAAAGGGGAGAATGAATTTTGATTCTTTATACAATTATGCCAATTGAATCGATTTTTCCTGTTGATCAACAAGAATACACATCACAGCAGTTTATGGAATACAATGGTGTTCCAATGTTGGTTGATAGTGTTGGGGGTACAGCTTTTGAAATTAAAAGAATTGTCAGTACCGATCCGCAGCATTTTATGCAATATTCACCTGGTCAAAGAATTTTAGTTCTTCCAACTTGAGGTAATTATTAACAATACATGGTAAACATATGTTCTGATATGTTATAATAAATTCAATTTAAGGAAGCAGCCAAAAGGCTGCTTTCTTTGGCGAATCTGCAAATTTTGATGGGGGTGAATTACATGGCAAAGCAGAAGCAGCAAAAATCAAAAGCTCGAAAATCAGTAAGTGGCAATGGTTCAATATGGTATGAAATTAGTGGATTAATATTTTTAGCCCTATCAATCGTAACAATTTTAAAACTTGGTATTGTAGGTAAAGCTTTTGTATTATTCTTGAGATTCTTCTTTGGGGAATGGTACATGCTTAGCTTTCTTTTTATAATCGGTTTATCTGCATATAGCATAATTTATCGAAAAAGACCTCCATTTGTTTCGAGTATTACGATTGGTGGATTGTTAATCTTCTTTAGTATATTGATGTTTAGTCATGTTACTCTATTTGATTTATTAGCAAAAAATAATCAATTTCCTGATCAATCTGTCATAAAAAGTACGCTAGATTTATTCTTAATTGAAGCCAAGGGTAAAATTAGTACGGTGGATCTTGGTGGAGGTATGATTGGAGCGATACTTTTTGCAGTTTTATATTTCTTATTTGATCGAACCGGTGCAATTCTATTCGGAATCATTGCAATAGTCGCGGGAGTTTTATTTATTACTGGTAAGCCACTTGGCGGTTATTTGTATCAATATATAATGCCAAAAGTAAGAAATTTAATTTCAGATACATGGAAGGATTTTACAAATTTCTGGAAACGTGGTCGTGAACAAAAAACTACTAGTAGACGAGCTGAGGCTAAACAAAAGAGAAAAGCAAGGAAAGATTCATATGAAGACAATGATCATGATGAAGAAGTGTCAAATGGTAATAGCTTAAATTATCAAGTTAAAAATTCATATGAAAATGAGAACATCGAGCCGAAAAAAGAAATTCAAATCGAATATTCTCCTACATATCAGGCACCTAAGGAACCAGAATTGATAATTGCAAATAATTCAAATCAAATCCAGGCTCATTTTGCAGAGGAAGACGATCAGTCAATCGAATTGCCAGTTGCAGAAGTAGGAATTGATGATAAGGTAGATTACGTATTGCCATCAATGGATTTATTAGCCTATCCAAAGGGTGCTAAAAAACGTGAAAATGAGTCTAAGCTTAAGGAAAATGCGGACAAGCTTGAAAGAACATTTCAAAGTTTCGGTGTAAAGGCTACAGTAACAAAAGTACATCATGGACCTGCGGTAACAAAATATGAAGTTTACCCTGAAGCAGGGGTAAAAGTTAGTCGTATTGTAAATCTTAGTGATGATTTAGCACTTGCACTTGCAGCCAAAGACATTCGAATTGAAGCTCCAATTCCAGGTAAATCTGCGGTTGGTATTGAAGTACCTAATACGAATATAACGACTGTATTACTTAGAGAAGTTCTCGAAGCAAAAAATCCGAAATTACAAAATCCATTAGCTGTATCGTTAGGAAAAGATATTGCCGGTGATGCTGTATTTGCAGAGCTTAATAAAATGCCGCATTTACTAGTAGCTGGGGCTACAGGTAGTGGGAAAAGTGTATGTATAAATGGAATCATTGTTAGTATCCTAATGAATGCAAAACCATCTGAAGTAAAGTTAATGTTAATCGATCCGAAGATGGTTGAATTGAATGTTTATAATGGTATTCCACATTTGCTAACTCCTGTTGTAACAAATCCTAAAAAGGCTTCACAAGCGTTACGAAAAGTTGTTAGTGAAATGGAAAGAAGATATGAGCTTTTTTCTCATTCAGGTACTAGAAATATCGAAGGTTATAACGAATTAACTAAACAAAATAATACGATGACTGATTCAAAACAACCTTTATTACCATTTATCGTCGTGATTGTTGATGAGTTAGCAGACTTAATGATGGTAGCTTCGAGTGATGTGGAAGATTCAATCACTAGATTAGCTCAAATGGCACGTGCAGCGGGTATCCATTTAATTATTGCTACACAAAGACCGTCTGTTGACGTTATCACGGGTGTCATTAAAGCAAATATACCTTCTCGAATTGCTTTTAGTGTATCTTCTCAAACAGATTCTCGTACAATACTTGATACTGGTGGAGCAGAAAAACTATTAGGAAGAGGAGATATGTTATATCAACCAATTGGTGCATCTAAACCAATTCGAGTACAAGGAGCATTTTTATCTGATGATGAAGTTGAACGAGTAGTCGAGTTTTCAATCTCTCAACAAAAGGCTCAATACCAAGAAGAAATGATGGTAAAAGAGGAAAAAGATGGGAAATCTGAAGTGAATGATGATCTTTATAATGAAGCTGTTGAGTTAGTATCAAATATGCAATCAGCCTCGGTATCACTACTACAAAGAAGATTTAGAATTGGTTATACAAGAGCTGCAAGATTAATTGATGCTATGGAAGATAATGGTATAGTTGGTCCGTATGAAGGTAGTAAACCTAGGGAAGTATTAATTAGTAAACCAGTGGAAGATGAGCAAGCCTTGTCTTAACAAAAAAGAAAAAATTGTCGAAACATTATTGACATTTTTAGACATAGAATGATATTATTTCTTCAGATAAATTGATAGTCCTCATATAATATCGACATGATGGGTCGGAAGTTTCTACATTGCAACCAATATTTGCAATACTATGGGGAAAAAGCATTATTATGGAGAAATGGTTTATATTTACGAAATCAAAAACTCTTATAATCTAGCTTTTTCACTAAGTGGAACTGTAGATTATAAGAGTTTTTTTATGTTAAATATGAACAAATGATTCATTAACGTAATAAAAAATAAAGCGTTTTCAAAAAAGTGTTGAAATGAGTAAAAAATAACAGTATAGTAAAGAAGGATTATACGACAGATGTCTAACAACTGATGTCTGAAATCCGAAGTTTGGGGGATGGGAAATGAAGATTAAAACAGACACCAGATTACTTTATCTCCAAGTGATGGATCGAATCAAACAAGATATTGAGAACGGTATTTACCTGCCACATCATAAGTTACCATCAGAGTATGAGTTATCTAAAATATTTGGAGTATCAAGAGCAACATTAAGAGAAGCATTAAGAGTTTTAGAAGAAGAAAATATCTTAGTTAGAAGACACGGGGTCGGCACATTTGTAAAACCGAAACCAATTTTTAGGACAGGCATTGAACAATTAAGTAGTGTCTCAGAAATGATTATTGATGCAGGTAAAGAACCTGGTACAATCTTCCTATCTTCTAAACTATTAGTTCCTACGAAAGAAGATTTAAAAAGCTTTACAATCACAGAAGATGATCGTATGCACGTTGTTGAAAGAATTCGAACAGCAAATGGTGAACCTGTAGTTTATTGCATTGATAAATTACCAACTAATTATTTTAAACAGGTTCCATCATATGAAGATCATTCGTTCTTTACTTTCATCAAAAAAGAAACTGGACGTAATATCGAATATTCAAGTGCAAGAATTGAACCAATAGGTTACCACGATAAAGTTTCTCCTTTATTACAGTGTGAACCAGATGTTTCATTATTATTAATCGAACAGTTACATTTTGACGATTTAAACCGAGCAGTATTACATTCTTATAATTACTTCAGAGCGGATCAGTTCAGTTTTAATGTTTTAAGAAAAAGAAATTAAAATTGTATAGCCAAATTAATATTTACGAAAAATAAGTTTTGGCTGGTTTTTCAAATATTGTTTACTGAAATTTCATTAAATTATTAGGGAGGTGGATCGTTAAGTTAACGATTATATACCAAGCTAGTACAAAAGTAAATAAAAATTTAAGGGGGCAAAATTTTTATGAAGATGAAAAAAGCTGGTCTTGTTCTTTCAATGGCCTTAGCAGCAGGTACAATGTTAGGTGCTTGTGGTAAAGGTGGAGATACAAATGACGCAAAAGGTGCATTTAAAGTAGGTATGGTAACTGACTCAGGTACAATTGATGATAAGTCATTTAACCAAGGTACTTGGGAAGGGATCCAAGCAGGAGCTAAAGAATTAGGTTTCAATCTTAAGAATGATACAAAATACTTAAAACCTGCTGGCGAAACTGAAGCTGATTATTTAAAAGAAATTGGTAACTTAAATGATGCGGACTTTAAATTTATCGTTACTCCAGGTTTTAAATTTGAAACAGCAATTTATAAAGCGCAAGATAAATATAAAGATGACAAATTTGTAATTATCGATGGTACACCACACTCTGCTAAAGATTATACGCCAGATGTAAAGAAAAACACTGTTTCAATTTTCTTCTCTGAACATGAAGCTGGTTACCTAGCTGGTATTGCTACAGCAGTTCAATTAAAAACTGGTGATGTTGGATTTATCGGTGGTATGGAAATTCCAGCAGTTCAAAAATACAACTGGGGATTCCAACAAGGTATTAAGTATGCAAACGAAAACCTTGGAACAAGCATTTCTTTAAAAGCTAATAACGTAGTATATTCTGGAAGCTTTACAGACAAAGCAGCAGGTCAGCAAATTGCAGCTCAAATGTATGACCGTGGAGTTAAAGCAATTTTCTCTGCAGCAGGTGGAGTAGGACAAGGTGCTATTACTGAAGCTAAAAACAGAGTAGCTAGTGGTAAAGTAGCATGGGTTGTTGGTGTTGACGTAGATCAGTACTCTGATGGTGTTTATAAAGATAACAAATCAGTAATCTTAACTTCAGCTATGAAAGGTGTAGCTAAAGCAGCATCTGATATGGTAAAAGCTGAAAAAGATAAAAAATTCCCTGGTGGACAAACTTTAACTTACGATGCAAAAAATGATGGTATTGGTTTACCAAAAGAAAATCCAAACTTAAGTTCTGAAACTTTAACAAAAGTTCAAGATGTATTTAACAAAATTAAGTCTGGTGAAATTGTAGTAGCAAGTGAAAGAGGAAATTTAATTAAGTAATTAAATTTCTAATGAATAAATGATAGAAGAAGCATAGGAAAGGAGACCCTTTTATATGCTTCTTCTACCCTATAAATAATTTTGACTTTTCATGCTTTAATCAATTGTAAGCACTTATATTGGTAATGCTTCCAATTGATTAGGGCATGACTATCGGGTGAGAGAGTAAACCCCTCCCTAAATAAAAAATATAGAAAAATATTTCGAAATCAAGTAAAACTTTAAAAATAAATGACTTCGTAATATACAAGGAGGAAAATTATGGAATATGTAGTGGAGATGCTAAATATAACAAAAGAGTTTCCTGGCATTATAGCGAATGACAATATTACACTACGATTAAAAAAAGGGGAAGTTCATGCTTTATTAGGTGAAAACGGAGCAGGGAAATCAACTTTAATGTCCGTCCTTTTTGGAATGTACACACCTGAAAAAGGAATTATAAAAGTAAAAGGTAAAGAAGTTAAAATTTCAAATCCCAATGTTGCAAATGAATTAGGAATCGGAATGGTTCACCAACATTTTAAATTAGTTTCAAATTTTACAGTCACAGAAAATATTATTCTAGGTCTTGAACCTAAAAAAGGTCTAGTAGTAGATATCAAGACTGCAGCAAAACGTATTGAAGAGCTTTCTAAAACTTACGGTTTAAACGTAGATCCTTATGCAAAGATTGAAGATATTACAGTAGGGATGCAACAAAGAGTCGAAATTTTAAAAACTTTATATCGTAATGCTGAAGTACTAATCCTAGATGAGCCAACAGCAGTACTTACTCCACAAGAGATACAAGATTTAATGAAGATTATTAAAAACTTGATTAATGAAGGCAAGTCAATCATTATCATTACACATAAGTTAAAAGAAATTAAAGCTGTTGCAGATCAATGTACAGTCATTCGTCACGGAAAATACATCGGTACTGTTGATGTAAAACAAACTTCTGAATCTGAAATGGCATCTATGATGGTCGGACGTCAGGTGTCTTTCAAGGTAGATAAAGTAGAATCAAAACCTGGCGAAGTTGTACTAGATGTAAATAATTTAAGTGTCAAAAATAATAAAAAAGTTTTAGGTTTAAAAAATGCTACTCTTCAAGTTCGAGCAGGTGAAATCGTTGGGATTGCCGGAGTTGAAGGGAATGGACAATCTGAACTTGTTGAAGCAATTACAGGTTTAAGACCGATTGAAGAAGGTTCTATTTTATTAAAAAATCAAGATATTACAAAACACAGTATCCGTGAGCGAATTAAAAGCGGTATTGCTCATATTCCAGAGGATCGTCAAAAAAGAGGACTTGTACTTGAATATACAATTGAAGAAAACGTTGTTCTAGAAATTTATAATCAAGAACCTTTCTCCAAATATGGTGTTTTAGATAAAGCTGCGATTGCCAAACATGCAAAGAAAATCATTGAAGAATTCGATGTTCGCTCTGGTGAAGGCGCGAAAACAGTCGTTGAATCAATGTCTGGAGGAAACCAGCAAAAAGCAATCATCGGTCGCGAAATCGAACTTAAGCCTGAGTTATTAATTGCATGTCAGCCAACACGTGGATTAGACGTTGGTTCGATTGAGTATATTCATAAGAGATTAATAGAGCAAAGAGATAGTGGAAAAGCTGTTCTACTAATCTCGTTAGAACTAGACGAAGTTCTTAATTTATCTGACCGCATTGCAATCGTAAATGCAGGTGAAATCATTGATATCGTTAATGCCAAAGACACAAATGAAGATGAATTAGGATTAATGATGGCTGGTATAAGGAGAGGTGAAGGGGCATGAAAAAGGGAGGAATTATTTCTTTAATTGCCGTAGTATTAGGTTTACTAGCTGGAGCATTATTAATTTTTGTAACAGGTAATGATCCGATTGAAGGGTTTAATTATTTATTCCAAGGTGGATTAAAAGATCCGGAGCGTATTGGTAATACACTTGCTACTGCTACTCCGTTAATTTTAACAGGACTTTCTGTTGCGTTTGCATTCAGAACAGGTTTATTTAATATCGGTGCAGCTGGCCAAATGCTTTTTGCAGGGTTTTGTGCTTCAGCAGTTGGTTTAACAGTAGATTTACCAACGTTGATCTTAGTTCCGTTTATGGTAATTGTTGCTTTTATTGCAGGAGCAGCTTGGGCATTTATTCCAGGTCTACTAAAAGCTAGGTTTAATGTTCACGAAGTAGTTTCTACGATCATGATGAACTGGATTGCATACTGGACAGTTTATTATTTAGTACCACAATATTTTAAAGGTAGCACTGAAACAGAGTCAAAAATGCTTGCAGATGCTGCAACATTAAAAATGCCATTTTTATCAAATTTATTTGGTGGTTCATATATTAACTTCGGTTTATTTATCGCAGTTATTATGGTAATCGTTGTTTCATTCATTATTAATCGTACAGTATTAGGTTATGAATTAAAGGCTGTAGGTTACAACCGTAGTGCTGCTGAATACGCGGGTATTTCAGTAAATAGAAATGTTATTTTATCAATGATGATTTCAGGTGGACTTGCTGGACTAGCGGGTGTTGTTCAATTCGCTGGTAATGCATCACTAATTCAAATTGGGGTTTTACCTACTGAAGGATTCGACGGAATTGCCGTGGCACTTTTAGGAATGAATACACCAATTGGCGTATTTTTCTCAGCTATTTTCTTTGGACTATTATATTCTGGTAAAGGCTTTATGAGTGCAATGACTTCAATTCCACCAGATATTGCTGATGTTATCATTGCAATCATTATCTATTTCTCTGCAACTAGTATTTTAATTAAAAAAGTTATCGATCGAGTATCCAAATCACGCAAATACAAAAACAGCAATGTAGGAGAGAAGGTGAAATAAGGCATGGATTTAATTATACAAATTTTCCCATATGCAATTGCCTATACGATTCCATTATTAATCGTAGCATTAGGTGGTTTATTTTCTGAGCGAAGCGGTGTCGTAAATATTGGTTTAGAAGGTTTAATGGTTGTCGGTGGTTTCGCTAGTGCCTTAACTATTTCAAAACTTCAAGTAAATCATCAAGGTGAAGTTTGGGTAATCTGGGTAGGAATTCTTGTTGCAGTTCTTGCAGGTGCTTTATTTTCTTTACTACATGCGTTTGCAAGTATAAATTTACACGCAGATCAAGTAATAAGTGGTATCGCAATTAATATGATTGCAGGTGCTTTAACAATCTTCTTAGCAAGAAATATTACTGGATCAGGAAACATCAGTATTAACGGTATTACACGTACTGATATCCCAGTCTTAAAGAACATTCCGATACTTGGGGATTTATTCTTTAAAAACACGTATACTACAACATGGTTAGTAATTGCCATTTTACTCGTTAGTACATTTGTACTTTATAAAACTCGTTTAGGCTTACGTCTACGTGCATGTGGTGAATACCCACAAGCAGCTGATGCAGCAGGTATTAATGTATACCGTATTCGTTATCTTGGCGTTATTATTTCTGGGGCATTTTCTGGATTAGGTGGAGCAATTATTTTAGTAACTTACTCAGGCGAATTTACAGGAAGTGTTGCAGGTCTTGGTTTCTTAGCAATTGCAGCATTAATTTTTGGACAGTGGAAACCACTTGGAATTTTAGCTGCGACATTATTCTTTGGTGTAGCTACAACAATTGCCAACGTATCGCAAGTTATTCCAAGTTTAGCTCATATACCACCATTAGCACTAAAGTTATTCCCATACGTAGTAACTTTAATTGCATTAGTTATATTCTCAAAAACATCTCAAGCACCAAAATCAGTTGGTGTTGCATATGAAAAAGGTAAACGATAAATAATTGTTTTTGAAGCTTCCTATTTAATTAGGAGGCTTTTTTTTTATTCTTTTAAAAATGTGTTGTCAATTAATTACGAATAATATTGTTTTTAAGAAAGTTAAATTATAATTCGTTTTTTTCAAAATTGATAAATATATATACAACACATCCATATAAGATTCTGATAAATTGGATACTTTTTAGAATAAATGATAAATCGGTCTATTAATCGTTATTATTTAAATCAATAAAAAAAAGATATTAAAGATTATTTTTTAAAGATTTTACATTTATTTTTTGTAAATGATTGGAACGTAAGGTGCGAGACTCCTGTGGGAAAAGAGGGAAGGGTGAGACCTCGCAGGCGCGCCGAGGAGGCTCACCTCTCTCCCCACGGAAAGGGAGCATCCTGGAGTGGAAATCAACGAAGTACTTATTTTAGAAGAACAGATTACGGAAATCAACCTCGCACAGCTTACTTTATTAAGAAAAATCTTGATATTTAAATGACTGTTCCTTTTGCAGCAGTAGGATGAAGCTTCCTTTATAAAATCCGAAGTTCTTTTTATTTGAAATAATTATTTTGGGTAAACTAAGCAGTAGGTTTTATTTTTGGTAAAATTAGAGATACAATGAAGATATTGGAAATAAATATGAGTAAATAGTATTTGTCTAAGGAGGGTTCAATTTGAATTTGTTACAGTACAAAAATAGTGATATTAACGGTATTAAACTACATGTGGTAACAACTGAAAAATTTAAAACAAATTCGATTACATTAAAAGTACGTGGAAAACTTGAAGAAGATACAGTATCTTATCGAGGAATTTTACCTTATGTATTGCAAAGTGGAACAAAAGATCTTCCTACTAATGGTGAAATTAGAAGAAAATTAGAAGATTTATATGGGGCGACCTTCTTTGTAGACGTATCAAAAAAAGGTGATTATCATGTTATGTCATTTACAATTGACATTGCAAATGAAAAATACCTTTCAAATCAAGGTTCATTATTAAATAAAGCGCTTTCGCTTATTGCTTCTATTTGGCAAAATCCATTTTTAGAAAATGGGGTATTTTCAGCTAAGCATGTTGAAACTCAAAAAAGAACTCAAGTACAACGAATTCAGTCCATTAATGATGATAAATTGAAATATGCAAATCAACGACTAGTGGAAGAAATGTTTAAGGGTGAACCTTATGCATTACTTGCAAATGGGAGAACAGAAGATGTTAACTCAATCACGGCTGAATCATTATATAAATATTATGAAAAAGCCCTGCAGGAGGATTTAATTGATCTTTATATAGTTGGTGATGTCGCTTTTGACCAATGTAAACAATTAGTGGAAGAAAACTTTAGAAATACAACTAGTGAAAAACTTAGAGTTGAGACGGCAAAAGCAACGCCGACTGATACTCCAAATGAAGTTATTGAAGAGCAAAAATTAAATCAGGCTAAGTTACACATCGGTTATACTACTGATATTTCGATTAAAGACCCAGATTATTTTGCCCTTCAAGTGTTTAATGGACTTTATGGTGGATTTTCACATTCAAAATTATTTATCAATGTTCGAGAAAAAAATAGCTTAGCATACTATGCTGCTTCTCGTTTTGAAAGTCATAAATCAATTTTAATGGTCATGTCTGGTATAGCAAGTGAAAATTATGAAAAAGCAACAACAATCATTGCTGAACAACTTGAAGAGATGAAAAAGGGAAATTTCACTGAAGAGGAAATTGATCAAACAAAATTAGTGATCAAAAACAGTCTATTAGAAAGTATGGACACAGCTTATGGAATCATTGAAACATTATTCAATGACCAAGCTGCGGGAAATGAACGTCCAATCGAGGATTGGTTTCCTGAAATCGAAAAAGTTACAAAAGATGAAATTGTATCTGTAGCTAATAAAATAAAACTTCACACAACTTATTTCTTAAAAGGTCAGGAGGGAGCATAATGGAAAAAAAGTATTTTGAACAATTGAATGAAACGCTTTATTTCGAGGAGCTTGAAAACGGATTAAAAGTATATATTCTTCCTAAACAAGGCTACAACAAAACATATGCGACCTTTACAACTAAATACGGTTCGATTGATTCTGAATTTATTCCTTTAGGAAAAGATGAAAAATTAGTTGTACCAGATGGGATTGCTCATTTTTTAGAGCACAAATTATTTGAAAAGAAAGATGGAGATGTATTCCAGGTTTTTAGTAAACAAGGAGCTTCTTCTAATGCGTTTACAAGTTTTACACGAACTGCTTATTTATTTTCAGCAACGAATAATGTAGAACAAAATTTAATGACTCTAATTGACTTTGTTCAGGATCCATATTTTTCTGATCAAAGTGTTGAAAAAGAAAAAGGGATCATTGGTCAAGAAATTAAAATGTACGAAGATAACCCTGATTGGAGACAATATTTTGGGATGATTGCAAATTTATATGGTAAACATCCTGTTAGAACAGATATTGCTGGTACGGTTGAATCAATTTCAAAAATTACAAAAGAATTACTTTATACTTGTTATGAAACTTTTTATCACCCAAGTAATATGTTGTTTTTTGTTGTAGGTCCAGTAGACCCTGATCAAACAATGAATTTAATTAGAGATAACCAAAGTAAAAAAACTTTTAAAGATGCAAATGAAATAAAGAGATTTTTCCCTGAAGAAACGCCTGAATCTGCAGAAAAGAAAAAAGTGTTACATATGAATGTCCAATCATCGAAAGTACTCGTTGGGGTAAAGGATTTCTCTGCACCTAAAGGTGGTAGCGAATTACTAAAGCATGAATTATCAATATCCGTATTACTTGATTATTTATTTGGCAAAGCCTCAAATACGTATCAACAAATGTATGAAGATGGTTTAATCGATGATACATTCTCATATGATTACTCTGCAGAAAATGGTTTTGCTTTTGCAATCATCGGAGGAGATTCTACTTCACCTGAAAAACTTTCTGAAAAAATAAAAGAAGTACTATTAGACTCAAAAAATCATCAGTGGGAAAAAGAAATTGTCGATCGCGTAGTTAAAAAGAAAATCGGCGGATTTTTACGCTCATTAAATTCACCAGAATATATTGCTAATCAATTTACACGATACGCGTTCTTAGATATGCATTTATTTGACATCGTATCTGTGTTACAATCTATTTCTGTAGAGGATCTAAAAGAAAGTGCTAGTCATCTAATAAATGAAGACTATATGAGTGAATTTTTTGTTCTTCCTCATTGAATAAATTAAAAGCATCCTTTTTAGGATGCTTTTTGAAATTTAAAGAAAATATTTAAGGGTTCATACAGAAACTAAGTGTAATATTGAATTTTTAAGAGTTTTCCTCGCATCTTTTTACCTTTATATTTCTTAATACTCTTTAAACCTGCATTAAAACCACGAATAAATGGAGAATATAATAAATGAGAAAAAGAATTCTAGTAATTGGAGCTAGTGGTGACATTGGCTTAGCAATTTCGAAAAAATTAATCAATGAAAAATATGATTTAGTTGTTCACTATAATAGTAAGAAAGAGCCACTTAATGAACTGATCGAATTGGCTAATGAGATTGAGGTAAATTGCCAATTCGTACAAGCGGACTTATCAGTTGAAAATGGAGTTGAAATTTTAACATCACAAATAATTGATAAAATAGATTCAATTGTATATGCATCTGGTTTTTCTATCTTTGGTTTGATTAACGATGTAAGTGATGAAGAGATTGATCGAATGACTCAATTACATATTAAAAGTTTGATCAAAGTAGTCAATCATTTTCTTCCTAACATGGTGGCTAAAAAATCTGGCAGTATCGTCGTTATTTCGTCTATATGGGGACAAATTGGTGCATCATGTGAGGTATTATATTCAACTACAAAAGGTGCTCAAAATGCCTATGTAATGGCATTAGCTAAAGAGTTAGGGCCAAGTGGAATAAAAGTTAATGCTGTTGCTCCAGGTGCCGTAAAAACGAATATGTTAAATTCCTTTAGTGAAGAAGATTTAAAAGAAATTGCAAATGAAATTCCAATGAATCGTTTAGCTCTTCCAAATGAAATTGCGAATACTGTAAATTACCTAATTTCCGAACAATCTTCTTATATAACTGGCCAAATTCTTGGAGTAAACGGCGGTTGGCATACTTCATAGTAAAATTTCACGTCGAAAGTTATTTATTTCACATATTTTACCTTTTATATTATGGCGAAATCGTTTATTATTAAATGTAGAGTTAAGTAGTTAACAAATAGGGGGTATAGGTATGGAGTTAATCGAATGGTATTTTGAGTATGAAATACATAAGAATCGCCCTGGACTACTTGGAGATATTGCATCACTAATCGGTATGCTAGGGATTAATATTTTAACAATCAATGGTGTCGACACAATGAGACGCGGCATGTTACTTGGTTGCGATAATGATGATCAAATTACTAGATTTGAATCAATTTTAAATACTATGGACAATATAACAATAATTAAACTTAGAAAGCCAACTCTAAGAGATCGTTTAGCTGTAAGACATGGTACCTATATTCAACGTGATGTAGATGATAAAAAGACTTTTCGTTTTGTCCGCGATGATTTAGGTATGCTTGTTGATTTTATGGCAGAGTTATTTAAAATGCCAGGCCATAAGCTAATCGGAATTAGAGGGATGCCTCGTGTTGGTAAAACTGAATCAGTTGTAGCAGCAAGTGTATGTGCAAATAAACGCTGGTTATTTGTTTCATCAACATTAATTAAACAAACATTAAGAAGTCAATTAATAGAAGACGAATATAATTCAGATAATGTATTTATTATTGATGGCATTCTTTCTCATAGAAGAGCAAATGAGCAGCATTGGCAATTGGTTCGCGAAATTATGGCAATGTCTTCTGTGAAAGTAGTGGAGCATCCTGATGTATTTGTACAGCAAACTGAATACTCTTTAGAAGATTTTGATTACATAATTGAATTAAGAAATGATGAAAATGAAGAAATTAAATATGAACTTGTAGACCAAATGGATAAAAATGGACACAACTCGTTCTCAATGTTTGATTTTTAAAGTAAGTTGGGGTGTAACTTGTGACAGAATTAGGAAAATATTTAAGAGAAGCAAGAGAAGCGAAAGGCTTATCAATTGACGATGTACAAGAGTTAACGAAGATTCAGAAACGTTATCTTGAAGCAATTGAAGAAGGTAATTATGAAATATTGCCAGGGCAATTTTATGTTCGTGCTTTTATTAGACAATATGCAGAAACAATTGGTGTTGACGTATCTGGATTTCTAACTGAAAAGCCAGCGGTAGAGGAATCAACTGTGGTAAATACAGTAGAAGAAGTAAAGCATGAAGAAATCCCTAGTAGAGCATCGAAGCTTAAAGAACCATTAAACAATGTTAAGTCATCAAGAATAATGGATTATTTACCAAGGATACTAGTAGCGATTCTGATCCTTGGAATCTGCATTGCTATTTATATGATGTTCCCATCAAAAAATGATGGAAAATCTGCGGATACGAATCAATCTCAAACTAACTCTAATTCTGAAATTGAAAAACCAAAAAATAATGCGTTAGATCAGGCTAAAACTAATAATACGAAAAAAACAGAGAAACCGAAAAATGATGTGACTGAGCAACCGCCAGCACAAAAAATTACTGTTGACTCTGCAGCAGGTAAACGAACTACTATTTCTTTATCTGGTACTGATGTATTTAAATTAGAAGTAGTTGCAAATGGTGAAAGTTATGTGGATTTAAAAAATGCTGATGGAAAAATGTTCTATAGCGGAATTTTAAAACAAGGACAAACTCAGAACTACGACTTAACACAAGAAAATGAAGTAACAGTAAATATTGGTGCTTCTAATAATGTTGAGCTACGAATTAACGATGAGGTATTTAAATATCCAGTTAGTCCAACAAATGCTGTTCACCAAAAGATTACGATTAAAAATTTAAAAATGAATCAATAGTCATCTTTAAGATGGCTTTTATTCATTTATTATAAATGCTTCATTTTTAGAAAGTTTTGGAGGGTTTTACCATGAATTTACCAAATAAAATCACAGTGTCAAGGGTTTGTCTAATTCCATTATTTATGATTGCCGTTTTAATCGATTTTGGATGGGGAAATGTTACATTAATGGGTGATTCGATACCAGTTAATCATTTAGTAGGAGCTGCAATTTTTATTATTGCCTCTGTTACTGATTTTATTGATGGATATTACGCAAGAAAATATAATTTAGTTACTAATTTTGGTAAGTTTCTAGATCCACTTGCTGATAAATTACTTGTTTCTTCAGCGTTAATTATCTTAACTGATTTTCATTATGTTCCTGCGTGGATTACGATTGTCATTATAAGTAGGGAGTTTGCTGTAACCGGTTTACGAATGATTTTAGCTGGTTCTGGAGAAGTACATGCTGCTGCAATGCTAGGTAAAATTAAGACTTGGGCTCAAATAGTTGCGATTTCAGCATATTTCTTACATGACTTCCCATTGAATTTCTTACCATTTTCGATTGCGGATGTATCACTTTGGGTCGCATTATTCTTTACAGTATATTCTGGTTGGGATTATTTTTATAAAAATAGAGATGTTCTACTTAAATCAATGTAATTAATAATATAGGGGGAAATGATATGAAGCGTGCTGAAATCATCGCAGTAGGTACTGAGCTACTTTTAGGCCAAATTGCAAATACGAATGCTCAATTTTTAGCTAAACATTTATCTGCATTAGGATATCACCATCATTTCCAAACAGTTGTAGGAGACAATTCCGATCGACTTAAAAGTGCATTAGAAATTGCTTCATCAAGAAGTGATTTAATCATCTTAACTGGTGGACTTGGACCAACAAAAGATGATTTAACGAAAGAAGTTGTCTCTGAATATGTTCAAGAGTCACTTGTTTACCATGATCAATCACTAGAATATATTGAACAATATTTTATTAAAGTAAATCGACCAATGACTGAGAATAATAAAAAACAAGCATTAGTCATTAATAATGCACATGTTTTATTGAATAAAAACGGTATGGCACCTGGAATGGTTTATGAAGCGAAAGAAAAACAATTTGTATTATTACCAGGACCACCGAAAGAAATGATTCCGATGGTTGAGAAAGAACTTATTCCTTATTTTTTAAAAGGAAAGGAAGCAAGTACGATTATTTCGAAAGAGCTTAAGTTTTTTGGTATCGGTGAATCAATTTTAGAAACTGAAATTCTTGATTTACTTGAAAATCAATCAAATCCAACAATTGCTCCTTTAGCGAGTGAGGGAGAAGTAATGCTTCGAGTTACTGCAAGTGCTAGTAATGAGCAAGAGGCAGTTAAACTAATTGGACAAGCTGAAGAAAAAATACGTGAGCGTGTTGGGCAGTTTATATATGGTACAAATAATGAAAACTTATTTACAGTTTTATCAAGAAAGTTAAAAGATTTTAAACTGACCATTTCTGCTGCTGAAAGTTTAACTGGAGGTCTATTCAGTAAAAGAATGACGGATATTCCTGGGAACTCGTCCATTTTTAAAGGTAGTGTTGTTTGTTATTCTAATGAAATGAAACAAAACCTTTTAAATGTGCCGTCAGATATTCTTAATAAAAATGGTGCAGTCAGTGCAGAGTGTGCAAAATCGCTAGTTGAAAATATTCAAAGATTAACAGGAAGTAATATTTCAATTAGTTTTACTGGTGAAGCAGGACCGGCTACATTAGAAGATGTGCCGGTAGGAAAAGTATTTATCGGTATTAAAATTGGTGATTCTGATTCAATTGTAAAAGAGTTTCAATTTAGTGGCACTAGAGAACAAATAAGGCTATCAAGTGTTAAAAATGGCGCGAACATGTTGATAAAATTAATTAATTCAAGTTTTGAAAGTCAAGACTTATAAAATGAAATAGAATATTTTATAATAAAAAAGCTCGGTTAATATAGCCGAGTTTTTTAATTTTATAGTTACGATATTAATAAAAATCTAGTTTTATAGACCGAAAAATACGAAACAAGCGTTTCTATTCTTAAAAAAATAAGTTTAAATACGAAAAATATCGAATAAACGTTCTATTTTTTTGTTGGCAAACGAACAAAAAACAGTTATTATATAGTTAAGAGATAAATGAGTCCTGAAGGAGGAATTTAAATGAGTGATCGTCAAGCTGCATTAGATATGGCTTTAAAACAAATCGAAAAACAATTCGGTAAAGGTTCAATTATGAAACTTGGGGAACAAACTGACCGCCAAATTTCAACTATTTCTAGTGGATCGTTAGCACTAGATGTAGCGTTAGGTGTAGGTGGATATCCGAGAGGAAGAATTATCGAAGTATACGGTCCTGAAAGTTCAGGTAAAACAACTGTAGCATTACATGCAATCGCTGAAGTTCAAGCAAATGGAGGACAAGCGGCGTTTATAGATGCTGAGCATGCATTAGATCCGGTTTATGCTCAAAAATTAGGTGTAAATATTGATGAGTTATTATTATCTCAACCAGATACAGGTGAACAAGCACTTGAAATCGCTGAAGCATTAGTACGTAGTGGTGCAATTGATATTATCGTAATTGACTCAGTAGCTGCATTAGTTCCAAAGGCGGAAATTGAAGGTGAGATGGGTGATGCTCACGTAGGTCTACAAGCTCGATTAATGTCACAAGCATTACGTAAACTTTCAGGTGCAATTAACAAGTCAAAAACGATTGCATTCTTCATTAACCAAATTCGTGAAAAAGTTGGGGTTATGTTCGGTAATCCTGAAACAACTCCAGGTGGACGTGCGTTAAAATTCTACTCTACAATTCGTTTAGAGGTACGTCGTGCTGAGCAATTAAAACAAGGTAATGATATTGTAGGTAACAAAACAAAGATTAAAGTTGTTAAAAATAAAGTAGCACCACCATTTAGACAAGCAGAAGTTGACATTATGTACGGAGAAGGTATTTCTAAAGAAGGCGAAATTCTTGATATTGGATCTGATCTAGATATCGTTCTTAAGAGTGGAGCATGGTATTCTTACAATGAAGAGCGTCTTGGACAAGGACGTGAAAATGCTAAGCAATTCTTAAAAGAAAATAAAGAAATTCGTGATACGATTAAAGAATCGATCCGTCTTCACCACGGTTTAGATAACCCTGTTACTATAACTGAAACAGATGACGAAGAACAATTCTCTTTATTAAATGATAAATGAGTAATCATAAGTTAGTTTAAAACAGCACAAAATGCGGGCGCTTATTAAAAGTGCCTGCATTTTTTTATATTATTAATTTCTTTGATTATCTAAAAAGCAGTATTTATTGAGAAGTAAAAGTTTTTAATTGAAATATAGATAATAATTTCACGAATATGAAATAGCTATTCAAACGGAAGGATTAACTGTCCTATAGTCAATGCGTAGTGTGACCATAAGGAGCGACTATGAAGATGGAAATTAATTCACACATGGTAAGTAAGGTGTTCTGCATTGGAATTAGGCATATTTTTATGGTCTGGCCTTATAAAAAAACAGACAATATTTATTTTCTTTTATATTTATAAGCAGTACTTTATATATGAAAAATTCTATCAATTCACTTACTAATTAGAACTTAATAAAAAATTTAATGAATAAAATTTAGATTCTCATGTATGAAATCTAGTAAAAATGTAATAAATATTGATAAATCAAGTAAGTAAGCGATTTACAAGGCTTGACATCATTTGGTAAGAGATTTAATATTTAAGTGTATATTCTAAAAAAATATTACTATTTTGTAAAAAATTGAATTGAAGTGTGCTGTATGTTGATGCAATTATTTATACAATATAACAGCCGACAAAAATGAAACTAACTAAATAGCAAGAGGAGGTGAAATCATGGGTGCAAATACTATAATTTTGATCATCTTCGCATTGCTTGCCACATTCGGAGTCGGTTATGCTGTCGGATTTTTTGTCCGTAAGTCCATTGCAGAAGCTAAAATAAATGGCGCAACTAATCATGCAAATCAAATTATTGAAGATGCAAAACGTGATTCAGAAACAATTAAAAAAGAAGCTTTATTGGAAGCAAAGGACGAAATTTTCAATATTCGTACAGATGCAGAGAACGAAATTCGAGACCGTCGTAGTGAACTACAAAAGTCAGAAAATCGTTTGATGCAAAAAGAAGAGAACTTAGATCGTAAAGATGATGGACTTTCAAAACGTGAGTCTGTTCTTGAAAGAAAAGAGGAATCTCTTGTTTTAAAACAACAGCAGATAGAAGAAATGGAAAGCAAGATAGAAGCATTAATTGCTGCTCAACAAGAAGAGTTAGAAAGAATTTCTAGCTTAAATCGTGAAGAAGCAAGACAATTAATACTTACTAAAGTCGAAAATGAATTATCCCATGAAACAGCAATACTAGTAAAAGAAACAGAAGCTCGAGCAAAAGAAGAAGCAGATAAGAAAGCAAAAGATATTTTATCATTAGCAATCCAGCGATGTGCTGCAGATCATGTTGCTGAAACAACTGTATCAGTTGTAAATCTTCCAAATGATGAAATGAAAGGTCGTATTATTGGCCGTGAAGGACGAAATATACGTACTTTAGAAACGTTAACTGGTATAGATTTAATTATTGATGATACGCCTGAAGCTGTAATATTATCAGGTTTTGATCCAATTCGTCGTGAAACTGCACGAATTGCACTAGATAAATTAGTACAAGATGGTCGAATCCATCCTGCACGAATTGAAGAAATGGTTGAAAAATCAAGACGAGAAGTAGATGAGTACATACGAGAAGTCGGTGAACAAACTACTTTTGAAGTTGGTGTTCATGGAATTCACCCTGACTTAATTAAAATATTAGGTCGTCTGAAATTTAGAACTAGTTATGGTCAAAATGTGTTAAAGCATTCGATGGAAGTAGCGAACCTAGCTGGACTTATGGCTGCTGAACTTGGTGAGGATACAAAACTTGCAAAACGTGCAGGTTTACTTCACGATATTGGTAAAGCAATTGACCATGAGGTAGAAGGTAGTCACGTTGAAATCGGTGTCGAATTAGCAACGAAATATAAAGAACATCCAGTAGTTATCAATAGTATTGCATCTCATCATGGAGATGCTGCGCCAACTTCGATTATTGCGGTTCTTGTAGCTGCTGCAGATGCATTATCTGCTGCTAGACCAGGAGCACGTAGCGAAACATTAGAAAACTATATCCGTCGTTTAGAAAAACTTGAAGAGATTTCTGAATCATACGAAGGTGTAGAAAAATCATTCGCTATTCAAGCAGGTCGTGAAGTACGCATTATGGTAAAACCAGATACAATTGATGATTTACAAGCTCATAGATTAGCGAGAGATATTAGAAAACGTATTGAAGATGAACTGGATTATCCAGGTCATATAAAAGTTACGGTTATTCGTGAAACTCGAGCTGTCGAGTATGCAAAATAAAGTGGTATATGCCACTTTATTTTCTTTTTTGTAACAAAATAAAGTATTTTTAAAAATAGCTCCAACTAATACAAATCTGAAATGAATCTTAGTTGAATGGCATAGATGAAAGATTCAGATTGTGCTAGTAATGGGGCTTTTCGTATTTTTGGGTAATCTAAAAGTAAAATCAGTACTGTTTATTTACAGTGGCAAGTTGGAAGGATGTAACGAAATGAGAATAATGTTTATAGGTGATGTAGTTGGTTCAAATGGTAGGGCAATGGTAAAGGCAAATATTCAAGCTTTAAAAAGGAAATACAATCCTTCAGTAACAATCATAAATGGTGAAAATGCAGCGCATGGTAAAGGAATAACGGAAAAAATTTACCGAGAATTTTTAGAATTAGGTGCTCAAGCAGTAACACTTGGTAACCATGCATGGGATAAAAAGGATATTTTTGAATTTATTGATCAAGCAAAATACTTAGTTAGACCAGCTAATTTCCCTGAAGGTACACCTGGTAATGGATTAGTATTTTTAAATTTTAATGATGTTGAAATAGCTGTTATAAATTTACAAGGTAGAACATTTTTACCACCACTTGATTGTCCTTTTAAAAAAGCTGATGAGCTAATAAAAATTGCTAAAAAACGAACAAACATCATTTTTGTTGATTTTCATGCTGAAGCAACAAGTGAAAAAATTGCTATGGGCTGGTATTTGGATGGAAGAGCAACAGCGGTTGTTGGTACACATACACATGTTCAAACGGCTGATGAGCGAGTTTTACCTGCTGGTACAGCGTTTATTACGGATGTTGGAATGACTGGTCCATATGATGGGATTCTAGGCGTTACAAAAGAAGCAGTTATTAAAAAATTCTTAACGAACTTACCAGTGAGATTCGAAGTAGATGAAGGTAGAGGTCAGCTAAGTGGTGTAATCATCGAATTAGACAAACAAAGTGGTCTAGCAAAATCGATAAAAAGAATACAAATAAATGATGATCATCAAGAGCTATAAGATTAATTAAAAGAATTGTGAAAATTTTTAAAAAACTTTTAAATATTTGCAGGAATAACTTCTTGTTATCGAGAATAGTTTTTATTGTACACAATAATAGCTTTGTAAGTACAAGGAGGATCAGGAATGGAAATATTAAAAGTTTCAGCAAAGTCAAACCCTAATTCTGTAGCAGGAGCACTTGCAGGTGTATTGAGAGAGCGTGGTTCAGCAGAAATTCAAGCAATTGGTGCTGGCGCGTTAAACCAAGCTGTAAAAGCAGTTGCAATTGCAAGAGGATTCGTTGCACCAAGTGGTGTAGACCTTATTTGTATCCCTGCATTTACAGATATTCAAATCGATGGGGAAGAGCGTACAGCGATTAAATTAATCGTAGAGCCTCGTTAATAATAACAACCTGTTAGCCAAAAGCGACAGGTTGTTTTATTTTTAATTAAAGAAAGATTAAGTAATACCGAGTAAGATTACGCAAATTTGTAATTAAAAAGTGGAGCTAACACTTTAGCTCCGACTTAAAGCTCGTCAGTCGACGAGTTTTTTTGTGTATAAATATTCCTTTTATTATTGAATTTATTAATATGATACACTAGTTTCAATAATCGAAAAAATGGAAGGGTGTTAATTTATGAAAGTTTTTGATGCTCATTGTGATGTATTGATGAAATTACTAGAAAAGCCATCGATCAATTTTGAAAATGATGATTCACTACAAGTTTCAGTTAATCGATTAAAACAAGGGAATAGTAAAATACAATGTTATGCTATTTATATTCCAGAAAATGTACATAAACTAATCAAATTTGATGCTGCACTTCAATGTGTCACTCTTTTTTATGAAAAAGTAGCAACAGAAAATAATAATATTAAAGTTATTCGAACAAAAGAAGATGAAGTTGGATTGAAAAATCACGAAATGGGTGCTATTTTGACGCTAGAGGGGTGTGACGCACTTTTAGGTGATATTAATCGTCTAAAGATATTACATCGTCTAGGCGTACGTAGTGTCGGTTTAGTATGGAATTATGCAAATGAAGCTGCAGATGGAATTCTTGAAGAAAGAAATGGGGGTTTAACTAATTTTGGAAGAAGTGTAGTTCATTACTTAAATGAGCATAATATGTGGTGTGATCTTTCTCATTGTACTGAAGCTGCGTTTTGGGATGCATTTGAACAAGCAAAATATCCAACTGCGACTCATTCAAATGCTAAAGCGATTTGTAAACATCCTAGAAATTTAAATGATGAACAACTAAAGGCAATGTTTAATAGAGGAGCCATCGTAGGGATTAATTTCTATCCTACTTTTTTAGTCGATGAAGGTGTTGCAACGATTTCTGATATTCTTAGACATATCGATTATATGTGCTCTTTAGGTGGAGAAAATTTTATCGCGATGGGATCAGATTTTGATGGAATAGATACTCATCCAACAAATTTACATCACGTAGGACTTTATCAAAATTTAATAAATGAATTGCTTAAACACTATACAGAACAGCAGGTTAAAGGCTTTATGTATGAGAATTATTCATCATATATCCATTACAAATAACACGTTACTTGTTCAGAATAATAAAAATATAAAAATTAAAGGAATAATTTCTTTCAAAATCATTGATTTTTTTGGTTAATAGGTCTATAGTTGAAAGCGAATTAACTCATATCAAAAGATATGTTTTAAATCGCTTTCATTCTTTTATAATAAAATGAATGATATGCAAAAAAATTATCCATTTATAATTTAATTTATTACTGAATGAGGGCATTCAAAGGGGTGTAGGAAATGATTGAACAACTTTCGTGGAAAGTTGGAGGACAACAGGGTGAAGGTATCGAAAGTACAGGTGAGATTTTTGCAATTGCGTTAAACCGTTTAGGTTACTACTTATACGGATATCGTCATTTCTCTTCTCGTATTAAAGGTGGTCACACTAATAATAAAATTCGTGTAAGTACAACTGAAGTTCGTGCAATTTCAGATGACTTAGATATTTTAGTAGCATTTGACCAAGAAACAATCGATGTAAACTTTTATGAATTACGCAAAGGCGGTATTGTAATCGCTGATGCTAAATTTAATCCGACAATTCCAGATTCAACTGACGTAACACTTTATTCAATTCCATTTACAGAATTAGCTACTGAACTAGGTACTTCATTAATGAAAAACATGGTTGCAGTTGGAGCTTCAAGTGCAATTTTAGGTCTATCTATTGAAGTTTTCAGAGAAGTTGTAGATGAAATTTTTGGTAAAAAAGGTCAACAAATTGTTGAGAAAAACATAGAAGCAATCGCACGTGGAGCAGAAGAAATGAGAGAAATGCTTGGCGTGAATGTAAATAAAATGCAATTATCAGAAGCTGATGGTAAAAAACGTATGTTCTTAATCGGTAACGATGCAATCGCAATGGGTGCATTAGCTGGTGGTTCTCGTTTTATGGCAGCGTATCCAATTACGCCAGCATCTGAAATTATGGAATATTTAATTAAAAAATTACCTCAGTATGGTGGAGCAGTTATTCAAACTGAAGACGAAATTGCTGCATGTACAATGGCAATCGGTGCTAACTATGCTGGTGTTCGTACATTAACATCATCTGCAGGTCCTGGTCTTTCATTAATGATGGAAGCAATCGGTCTTTCTGGTATGACTGAAGTTCCTTTAGTAATCGTTGATACTCAACGTGGTGGTCCAAGTACTGGTCTTCCAACTAAACAAGAGCAGTCAGACTTAATGGCTATGATCTACGGAACTCATGGTGAAATTCCGAAAGTAGTAATCGCTCCAAGTACAGTAGAAGAAGGATTCTACGATATGGTGGAAGCGTTTAACGTAGCTGAAGAATTCCAAGTACCTGTTATCGTAATTACTGACTTACAACTTTCTTTAGGTAAACAAACTGTTGAGCCACTTCAATTCGATAAAGTTCAAATTCGCCGTGGTAAGTTTGATTACAAACAAGAATTACCAGTATCTGAAAACAAAGAGTACTTCAAACGTTATGAAGTGACTGAAGATGGAGTTTCTCCTCGTGTAGTACCAGGTATGAAAGGTGGAATTCACCACGTAACTGGTGTTGAGCATGATGAAATGGGTAAACCATCAGAATCACCAATTAACCGTAATCAACAAATGGATAAACGTATGCGTAAGTTAAATAACCTAAAATTCCCTAACCCAGTGTTAGTGAACTCTAAACACGACGATGCTGATGTATTACTAGTTGGTTTCAACTCAACTCGTGGTGCGATTGAAGAAGCAATGGTTCGTTTAGAGCAAGATGGTATCAAAGTTAACCATGCTCATATCCGTCTAATTCACCCATTCCCAACAAACGAATTAATGCCTGAGCTTAAAAAAGCTAAACGTGTAATCGTTGTTGAAAATAATGCTACTGGTCAATTAGCAAGCATTATTAAAATGAACTGTGGTCATGCAGAAAAGATTTCAAGCTTACTAAAATATGATGGAAATCCTTTCTTACCAAAAGAAATTTACAATACTTGCAAGGAAGGAGTTGTTCTAAATGGCAACATTTAAAGAATTTCGTAATAATATCAAACCAAACTGGTGCCCAGGATGTGGAGACTTCTCTGTACAAGCATCTATTCAACGTGCAGCAGCAAATGTTGGTTTAGAACCTGATAACCTTGCAGTAATTTCTGGTATTGGATGTTCTGGTCGTATTTCTGGATATATTAACTCATACGGTTTACATGGTATCCATGGTCGTTCACTTCCAATTGCACAAGGTGTAAAAATGGCTAACCGTGATCTAACTGTTATCGCTTCTGGTGGTGACGGTGATGGATTCGCTATCGGTTTAGGTCATACAATCCATGCAATTCGTCGTAACATCGACGTTACGTATATCGTAATGGATAACCAAATCTATGGTCTTACAAAAGGTCAAACATCACCGCGTAGTGATGTAGGATTCAAAACTAAGAGTACGCCACACGGTTCTGTTGAATCTGCACTTTCAGTAATGGAAATGGCATTAACAGCTGGTGGAACATTCGTAGCACAAAGTTTCTCAAGTGATTTAAAAGAATTAACTTCATTAATTGAGCAAGGTATTAACCACAAAGGTTTCTCTTTAATTAACGTATTCAGCCCATGTGTAACTTACAATAAAGTAAACACATATGACTGGTTTAAAGAAAATCTTGTTAAACTTTCTGATGTTGAAGGATATGATCCATCAAACAAAGAAATGGCTATGCAAACATTAATGCAAAATAAAGGTTTAGTAACTGGTCTTATTTACCAAAACAAAGATCAAAAATCATACCAGCAATTAATCTCTGGATACAGTGAAGAACCATTAGTTGAATCAGAACTACAATTAGAAAAAGCACAATTCGACAAATTAGTTGCTGAATTCATGTAATAATAAAAAACTCCTCATTTTTGAGGAGTTTTTTTATTTTATATCTTAAATATATTTATTATGAAGGATACTCCCAATTTATGTTGAAGTAATTTGTAGTTAGGAGTGTTTTTGATGATGAATATTAAAATAAGAAGACCGAAAAAAGAGGACATTAAAGAGTTAAATCAATTTTTTAAAATAGTAATTACTGACACTTTTTCAAAAGAAGGTATTAGCAATCAGGTTGAAAGTATGAATGATGAAATCGAAACAAAAGGAAAATATTTAGAAAATGATCTTGAAAGTAATGGTGAGGAACGATTTTTTTTGATTGCTCTAGATAACGAAATGATTATTGGTTCGATTGAATTCGGTCCAGCTAGTGATCTTATATTAAATTGTACAAACCATGCATTAAAAGGGCTACTTGAGATCGGCACTGTATTTGTACATCCAGACTATCAAAAAAATGGAATAGGAAATTTATTATTAAATAAAATGTACGTTACTTTAAAGAATAAAGGGATAAAAGAGTTTTGTTTAGATAGTGGCTATACTAATGCCCAAAAAATCTGGAAAAAGAAATTTGGGGAACCTGATTATTTATTAAATGATTATTGGGAAAAAGGATATGATCATATGATTTGGAAAATTAAAATCAGTGATATATTAAAATAGTAAAATTAAGGAGAAAAAAATGAGGTTTCACATTTTATAACGTTCTCAACTATGGCGATATAAGAAGTGAAAGGTATTTCAACTTAAGTTTTCATTTGTATTGATTTAATTGTTCTTTTTAATAGAAAAGTAACAAATTTTTATTCGGTTTAGTAAACATAAGAGCAATTTTATTTGTTTTTAATTTAAAAGATTTAAATTATTAGGACATTATACCTTAACGGGTATAGGTAATTTTTAAGTTTAATTGCAGTTCTATCAAATTTATTTGCAGTTTTGCGATTTTTAATTGCGATTCTGGATTTTTAATTGCAGTTTTGCCAACATACTTAACGATTCTCTAAGAATATTTCCCACAATAAAAAATGTAGGGTTCCTATTTGGGTTACACTCCTTTTTTAATTAAAGAGTAAAACATAAATAATTTCTTAAATTTAAAAAGTAGGGAAATAAAGGAAATCGTTTGATAGTATCGAATTTCTTAATTAAAAATAATTGAAGGGAGAAAAATCTTGTTATTCTCACTCGTACCTGCTTTATTAACTTTTATATTGGTAAGTATTCTTTCACCCTTTTTAATTGCTACGTTAAGAAGATTGAAGTTGACACAGCCTATAAGAGCGGAATTACCAGCTGAGCACCATAATAAAAAGGGCACTCCTTTAATGCTAGGAAGTATATTTCTGATTGGTATTTTAGTAGCTTTCCTTAATTATTCTAGTCCACTAATGCTTTTTTTAGTTGGAACTTTTATTTTATTCAGTGTTGTTGGTTTTCTTGATGACTTTTGGAAAGCATCAAAACAGGATCCAGGGGGAATATCAGCTAGAACAAAACTAGTTTTTCAATTTTCTTTTACTATTTTTTTACTTATAGTATTAATTAATTATTTTAAATTAGACACAGCCTTTCGTATTTCGGATTCTATAAGTATTTTTTTACCATTATGGGTATATTTGGCTCTAATCACTTTATTTATTGTAGGGTCAGCTAATGCTATTAATTTTACTGACGGGATGGACGGACTCCTTGGTATGGTATCAATCCCTACCTTCTTTTTCTTTTTTCTGATTTCAGATCATATTGAAGTGAAAATTTTTAGTTTAATAATGATCGCTAGTTTAGCTGGTTTTTTAATTTATAACTTATATCCAGCTAAAGCATTTATGGGCGATACCGGTTCAATGGCAATTGGTGGTTCTTTATCTTTTTTAGCGATAATAGAAAAAGTAGAAATCTTGATTCCTATGTTGTTTTTTATTTATTTAGCTGAACAGTTTTCCGTTATTTTTCAAGTTTTTTACTTTAAAAAAACTAGAAAAAGGCTATTTCTTATGGCCCCTATACATTTTCACTATGGAATTAAATATGGTTGGTCAGAAAATATCATTGTCATGAATTTTACGATTGTTTCCTGGACAGGTTGTTTTTTAAGTTATTTATATTTTTATTTTTTTATGTAAGCTGAGGACCCATATCATACTGAGAATTTTTAATTTAAGAGAATCCTTTGATGGATTCTCTTTTTATGTTGCAAAAAAGTACTATTAAAACACGAGGGTCACGGGTCACGGGTCACGTTCCAAGTGTGAGTACCTTATATTGGAAATCAATATTCTTCTATTAATAATTAAAGCGCTTTATTATTTAAAGAATTGTTTTTTAAATAATGAATAAAATTATTCAAATATACTAGTATTATCAGCTTTCTTTTTTGCGTAAGTCACATTGTATATTGTAGAATAACGTTATATACTTAAGTAATGTGTAGACGCTCGAGAAGAAAGGAGATTGTTTCATGAACGAACAACAACGCCTTCAAGGCACTAATATAAATAATACAAAAGATAAAAATGATAAAGATTACAGTAAATATTTTGAAAAAGTTTACCAAGCTCCATCTTTAGCGGATGCGAAGCGTCGAGGTAAAGAAGAAGTTACGTATGATCGTGGTTTCGAAATTCCTGAAGAAATGAGAAATTCAGGTGTAGGTAAGAAATTCTTAATCCGTACTTATGGCTGTCAAATGAATGAGCATGACACTGAAGTTATGGCAGGTATTTTAACGACGATGGGTTATGAAATCGCTACATCAGTTGAAGATGCTGATATTATTCTATTAAACACATGTGCAATTCGAGAAAATGCTGAAAATAAAGTGTTTGGTGAAATTGGTCACTTAAAACCGTTAAAACTTCAAAGACCAGATCTATTAATCGGTATTTGTGGTTGTATGTCTCAAGAAGAAGCAGTTGTTAATCGAATCTTACAAAAACATTCATTTATTGATATGGTATTTGGTACACACAATATTCATAGATTACCATTTATTATTCAAGAAGCGATGTTTAGTAAAGAAATGGTTATTGAAGTATGGTCAAAAGAAGGGGATGTAATCGAGAACCTTCCAAAAGTGCGTCGTGGCGAAATTAAAGCTTGGGTTAATATTATGTATGGCTGTGATAAATTCTGTACGTACTGTATTGTTCCTTACACTCGTGGTAAAGAACGTAGTCGTCAACCAGAGGATATCATCAATGAAGTACGTGAATTAGCTAGACTAGGCTATAAAGAAGTTACATTATTAGGTCAAAATGTTAATGCTTATGGTAAAGACTTAGATGATGGTAAATATGGTTTAGGTCATTTAATGGATGAAATCCGTAAAATTGGCATCCCACGTGTTCGCTTTACAACAAGTCATCCACGTGATTTTGATGATCATTTAATAGAAGTTTTAGCAAAAGGTGGCAACTTAATGCCACATATTCATTTACCAGTTCAATCTGGTAGCTCTGAAGTTCTAAAACTAATGTCACGTAAATATGATCGTGAACAATACTTAGAACTTGTAAGAAAATTAAAAACAGCAATGCCACAAATTTCATTTACTACAGATATTATTGTTGGTTTCCCAAATGAAACGGATGAGCAATTCGAAGAAACGATGACATTATATGAAGAAGTTGGTTTTGATTTAGCATTTACATTCATTTATTCACCACGTGAAGGTACACCAGCTGCAAAAATGGTAGATAATGTATCAGAGAGTGTGAAAAAAGAAAGATTACAACGTCTTAACAATGTTGTAAATGAAAAAGCTGCTGAATTTAATAAACGTTTTGAAGGTCAAATACTTGATGTATTAGTAGAAGGAGAAAGTAAGAAAAACCCTGATGTACTTGCTGGGTATACTCCCTATAATAAACTTGTAAACTTTAGAGGTCCTAAATCAATCGTTGGTCAAATTGTAAAAGTTAAAGTTACAAAAGCTAAAACATGGTCATTAGATGGAGAATTAGTAGAAGAAACTGTAGAGGTGCTATAATGGGAAAATATACAAAAACTGATATCGTTGAACGTGCAAAAGAATTAGCAGTAATGATTTCTGAAACAGAAGAAGTAGACTTTTTTAAACGTGCTGAAGCGCAAATTAATGAGAGTGAAACTGTAAGAACTTATATTGAAGAAATTAAGTCATTACAAAAACAAGCTGTTAATTTAGAGCACTGGGGTAAGAAAGAAGCACTTAAAAAGGTTGAACAAGAGCTTGATGAATTAAACGTAAAACTAGAAACAATTCCAGTTGTACAAGAATTCCAATCTTCTCAAGTAGAAGTTAATGATTTACTTCAATTAATCGCTCACACGATCTCAAATGGTGTGACAGACGAAATCATTAAATCAACAGGTGGTAACTTATTAAGCGGTGAGACAGGTTCAAAAGTAGCACATGGACCTGATGCTTGCAAAACAGATAGCTGCAGCCATTAATAAAAAAAGACTCAAGGAAGCAATTAATTTTGCTGCCTGAGTCTTTTTTTTATGTATAGCTAATAAAGTAATTACTAAATAGCCTAAATATCATATTTTTCATGTTTATTTTTTAAATTCTTCAATTTAGAGTCAACTTTATTAGGCTGTCGTCATACAATTTATCATCACATGTTTTTTTAACTTGTATAAAAGAATTTTCATGTCATTAACACATTCCGCATATGTCACGCATAGAATGAAATGAAAATGGAACGAGGAGGGTCACACCTATGTCTGAACGCGAACATAGAGAGATTATAACGAAGGCAGTCGTAGGAAGAGGCAAGAAATATAACAAAGTCACACATACAATCACACCAAATCATACTCCATCAAGTATTTTAGGCTGCTGGGTTATAAACCATGTATATGATGCAAAAAAATGTAAAGATGGAGTAGAAGTATCTGGTAAATATGATATTAATATTTGGTACTCCTATGGTGACAATACGAAAACAGAAGTAGTTCCAGAGTCTGTTAAGTATACTGAAGTAGTAAAGTTGAGACACAGAGATGAAAACTTTACTGGCGAAGATTGTGAAGTGATTGCTAGATCATTAAAACATCCAAATTGTTTAGATGCAATTATTTCTCCAAATGGAAATCGATTTATTGTAACTGTAGAGAAAGAAGTTTTAGTTGAAGTTGTAGGTGAAACGAAAATAGTAGTACTTGTTGCACCACATGGTGTACACGACGATGACGATTTCTTTGATGTAGATGATGAGTTTGAAGATTTAGATCCAGATTTTGTTTTAGAGGGCGAAGAAGAGTAAGCTAGGCTAGGAAGGTGATACTTCCTAGCTTTTTTATTTTATAAAGATTTTGCATTTCAAATCAGAAATCAACCGAAAGTTTTCTTTTTCTTAACTTTCGAACTTTCTAAGCCTTTTCGCAAAATGTGATATAATATGCGAAGAATGTTTTTTGATGGAGAGGATAGTATGGCAACATATACGCCAATGATTGAGCAATATTTAAATATAAAGAAAAATTACCAAGATGCATTTTTGTTTTTTAGACTTGGTGATTTTTATGAAATGTTTTTTGAAGATGCAATTAAGGCATCTCAAGTTTTAGAAATTACTTTAACCGGACGAGCAGGAGGAACTGAAGAACGAATTCCGATGTGCGGAGTACCATTCCATTCTGCTGCTGGATATATAGAACAATTAGTTGAAAAAGGATATAAAGTAGCTATTTGTGAACAAGTCGAAGATCCAACTGTTGCAAAAGGAGTAGTTCGAAGAGAAGTTGTTCAGTTGATTACTCCAGGGACGCAAATGGAAGGTAGATCGATTGATGAAAAGCAAAATCATTATATCTCAACATTATCAGAAGTAACACCAAGTTCATATGCTTTAGCTTGGATTGATTTGACGACTGGTGAGGGCAATGCTTTATTACTTAGTGGATCAATTGAAGAAGCAGTTTTAAAAATTGCAGCAACTGGTACGAAAGAAGTAGTCGTAAATGAAGATTTTTCTTCTAAAGCGATTCAAACACTTGAAAAAAGCTTTTCAATTACCGTTTCATTTGAAGAGAACGATCGTTTATCAGAGGAGTTTACAAATGTTGTAAAGTCAATTGATCAAACTAGTTTAAAAGCTACTGCTGCAAGATTATTAAATTATTTATCGAGAACACAAAAACGAACACTTTCTCATCTTCAAGAAATAATAGTCATTCATCAACATGATTTTTTAAACATGGACATGTATTCGATGAGAAATCTTGAATTAGTTGAAACACAACGTTCAAAAAACAAACAAGGTTCTTTGAATTGGTTATTAGATGAAACGAAAACAGCGATGGGTGGAAGATTACTAAAAAAATGGATTCAACGTCCACTAGTAAGTACTAAACAAATCGAGCATCGTTTGACGATTGTGGAATTGCTAATGGAAAACTATTTTATTCGTGAAGACCTGAAAGAATTATTAAAAGATGTATATGATTTAGAGCGATTAGCTGGTAAAGTCTCATTTGGTAATGTAAATGCAAGAGACTTATTACAATTAAAACGTTCACTTCAAACAGTACCTTCAATTATTCATGCTTTAAAATCAATTAGTCATGAAACGATCGATGAGCTAATTAATCAGATCGATCCATGTGAAGAGCTTCAAATGCTTTTAGAGAATGCAATTATTGAAGATGCACCTTTATCAATTAAAGAAGGAAACATTATTAAAGATGGCTTTCATAAAACATTAGATGAATATCGATTCGTTAGTAAGAACGGTAAAAGTTGGCTAATGGAATTAGAGCAAAGAGAAAGAGAAATTACGGGGATTAAGTCTTTAAAAATTGGATACAATCGAATCTTCGGCTACTATATCGAGGTAACTAGATCAAATATTAGTCAAATACCAGAAGGTCGTTACGAACGTAAACAAACGCTAGCGAATGCAGAACGCTTTATTACTGAAGAGCTAAAAGAAAAAGAAACGATGATTCTTGAAGCTGAAGAAAAAATGATTGGTTTGGAATATGAGTTATTTATTTCAATACGAGAGCAAGTAAAACAATATTTAACTAGACTTCAAACATTAGGACAAGTAATTAGTCAAATTGACGTTTTACAAAGTTTTTCTGTAGTAAGTGAAAAAAATGGATATATTAGACCAGCATTCACCGACGAAAGAGAATATATCGTGAAGAATGGAAGACATCCAGTAGTTGAAAAGGTACTTCTAGGTTCAGAATATATTCCGAATGATACAAATTTTGATGTTGATACTCATCAATTTTTAATTACAGGACCTAATATGGCTGGTAAAAGTACGTATATGAAACAAGTTGCGTTAATAAGTATATTGGCTCAAATTGGATGCTATGTACCTGCTGAATATGCGAAATTACCTATTTTTGATCAAATATTTACTAGAATTGGTGCTGCAGATGATTTAATTTCTGGACAGAGTACATTTATGGTCGAAATGTTAGAAGCTAATTATGCAATCACGAATGCAACAGATAAAAGTTTAATCTTATTTGATGAAATTGGTAGAGGAACATCAACATATGATGGAATGGCTTTAGCACAATCGATGATCGAATATATACATGATCATATCGGAGCAAAAACGCTTTTTTCTACTCACTATCATGAATTGACGGTATTAGCTAATCAACTTAAGTTTTTAAAAAATATTCACGTAGCAGCAAAAGAGCAAGATGGAAAAGTATTATTCCTTCATAAAATCTTTGAAGGTGCAGCGGATCAAAGCTACGGTATCCACGTTGCCGAATTAGCAAATCTACCAAAAGATGTGATCACTCGAGCAAAGGAACTATTAAATGATTTAGAATCAAATAATCATTCTTTTGTTAAAGAAGAAATCATAAACAAAGAACAAGTTATGATAAATAAACAAGAAACTAAAAAAGAAATTGATCAAACAGCTGACAAAGAAGATATTGGATCTCAATTAAGCTTATTTGACGATAATCAACCAAAGGTTAAAGAAGTGATTAAAAACCACCCAGTGATTGATCAATTAAAAGGTATCAATATATTAGAGCTAAATCCAATGGAAGCATTTAATTTATTATATGAACTACAAAAGCAAGTTAAAAAATAAAAGAGGGCCAATTGGCCTTTCTTTTTGTTAATAGTTAAAATTATGATAACTGCATAATGTACTATACCTTTTTTTAATGTAAGGTTCATTTATCTAGAGAGGAGGTTCACTTATGTCAAAGATACAGAAGTTAGATGAAATTTTAGCCAATCAGATAGCCGCAGGTGAAGTTGTAGAACGTCCTGCATCAGTAGTTAAGGAATTACTTGAGAATGCAATTGATGCAGTTAGTACACGTATTACAGTTGAAATTAACGACGGTGGACTCTCACGAATTTTTGTAAGTGATAATGGCGAAGGGATGACAAAGGAAGATAGTATCCTTGCATTCGAGCGACATGCAACTAGTAAAATAAAAGATGAAAATGACTTGTTTCGAATACGTACATTAGGCTTCCGAGGTGAAGCATTACCGAGTATTGCATCTGTTAGTTATGTTACAGTAAAAACATCAACCGAAGACGGACCTGGAATTGAAACAATTTTAAAAGGTGGCGTTTTGCAATCTCAAAAAGAAATTGCTAAATCAAAAGGGACAAGTATTGAAGTTTCAAATTTATTTTTTAATACACCAGCTAGATTAAAATATATGAGAACGGTTCAAACAGAATTAAGTAATGTAACGGACGTTGTCTATCGATTAGCATTAGCAAATCCACAAATCGCTTTTGATTTGAAACATAATGATAAATTAATGTTCCGTAGTAATGGAAATGGCGACGCAAGACAAATTCTTGCTTCATTATACGGTCTACAAATTGCAAAAAACATGGTTCATTTTAAAGGTGAGTCATTAGATTTTCAAATTGAAGGCTATTTATCTATGCCAGAATATACACGAGCAACTAGAAACTATATATCACTATATGTAAATGGAAGATATGTAAAACACTATGGCGTAAATAAATCAATTAGTGAAGGCTATCATACTTTGCTACCAATTGGCCGTTTTCCAATCGTTTCGTTATTTATTAAAATGGACCCTCAATTAGTCGATGTAAATGTACATCCAACAAAACAAGAAGTTCGTTTTAGTAAAGAGGATCAATTATTTACATTAATTACTGAAAGTATAAAAAAAGTTTTTAGAGGCCGTTCCCTTATTCCAGAGATAAAGTCAACAGTACCAAAGGAAAAAGTATTTAGTGAACAATCTACATTTTCGTTTGAACATTCTTCTATAAAAGAAGACGTAGAAAAGAAATTACCGTTCTCGCTTCAAGACCGTTATAATACTAATTCGAATTATTCAGATGAAACTAATGAAACGGTCAATGTAGAAAATTCAACTGAATTCGATTCAATTACTCAAATTGATTCATCAACCCCAACCGATTATGAGAGTCTTTATTTTGAAAAGCATGAATCGAATAAAGATGTAAGGTATTCAAATATTGTAAATGAAGACGACCAATCAAATAAAGAAGAAACAGTTATTGTTAACGAAGATGTATATGATGAGCAAAATATAGACCAATTACCTCCTTTATATCCAATCGGGCAAATGCACGGAACATATATAATTGCTCAAAATGAAAAAGGCTTATATTTAATTGATCAACATGCCGCACAGGAACGTGTTTACTATGAATATTTTAAGGAAAAAATAGGGGAAGTTGCATCAGAACTACAAACTTTATTAATTCCAATCACATTTGATGTTTCACCAGAGCAAGCTATTTTATTAGACCAATACCATGATGAACTCCAAGAAGTTGGACTTTTTATCGAGAAGTTCGGATCGAATAGTTATGTCATTCGTGAACATCCAAATTGGTTTCCAGAAGGGCAAGAGGATACATTAATCGATGAAATGATTCAAGAACTATTAAAACGCGGAACAATTAATATCAAAAAACTGCGTGAAGAAAAAGCCATCATGATGAGCTGTAAAGCGTCAATAAAAGCAAATCAATATATAACAAACGATGAAATTTTTAATCTATTAGAATCGTTGAGAAAATCAAGCAATCCATTTACATGCCCCCATGGACGTCCAATCGTGATTCATTTTAGTTCATATGAACTTGAGAAAATGTTTAAGCGCGTTATGTAATATTATATTTTTAAAGTGCTGTTGTCCCATAAATCAGGTTAACTGAATATGGGACAACAGCACTTTTTTATATGCGGGAGGTATTTTTTGCTGCACCATCTATTTGAAGTCGATTCTTTTTATAAAACTTAGCAGATTTTTATCTGTTTTTTATTCGATTTAGTAAGAAGAGCTTATTTGCAAATGTTCCAATTGTAAGTAGCCAGTTTCGGTTCGTAATACCTTAACTGGTATGGGTAATGTTTTACTTTATGCGATTCTTCGAGATTTAATTGCAGTCTTACTAATTTTATTTGCGGTTATCAGATTTTAATTGGGGTTTTGCTATATTTATTTGTGATTTTCAGATTTTAATTGTATTTAGTTGATTATTTGATACAAAAGTTTAAAAAAGGGTATTCTTAATAATGTTGCCTACTACTTATGGGCGGAATAAGTCTATTCTTTTTTGTAAACTTTCTAAGACTTCTTCTGGAATTTTCCTTATCTTAATATCTTCACCTAAATAAAGTAGCCAATTTGTAAACTCGGTTAATTCTCCAGAATTTTTAACATTAATATAAGTTCTTAGAATGGCTGTGGATTGGTAAGGATTTGTATAAGAAATTGAGACTTTTAAAGGATGGTACTTTTTAAACTGAGCAATCGCCATCGGGCCAAGTTCAAATATAAGATTAATTTCTTCTTCTTGCTTACTTAGTATTTCTAAAATTCTTTTTTTACTTAATCTTTTTTTTGTATGGTGTGGTATGACATCGATGAGATTGTCGACAGGGAAAATCTTTTTCTTTTCATCCAATAAGTCAAAGCCTTCAATTAGCCAAAAGCCTTTTTCATGATATAGATGCAAAAGATAAATCGGATAAGAAATTAATTCAGACTCTTCTTTGATGGTAATCAATAAACAAGTATCCAATAGAAGGATTTGGATGAGTTTTTCTAACATTGGATGAGGTAAATCTGATAGATCAAGTAAGTCGGGATTTTTTGGATTAGTCCCTTCAAAAAGCAATATTTGATTTAAATGAACAAGTTCATCTTGTTGGTTTTCTGTGATGAGACCAAGTAATTTTTCTGTTAAAGATTGACGACTTTTTAGATAAGGGAGTTGTTTATTTCTTGTGGCCATAAATGCAATAAATAGAGCTTTTATCTCATTATCTGTAAAGCGAACAGTTGGAAGGACAGAGTTGTTCATTACAAAATAACCCCCATCTCTTCCAACTTCAGCGACAAGAGGCATACCCATCGCTTCAATTTCTTTGACATCTCTTAGAGCAGTTGAACGGGAGATGTTAAATTCTCGCATGATTTCTGAAATTGTGAATTTTGCTCGATTGTTTATATATCGCATGATGATATTAATACGTTCAACTTTTTTCATCGGTATCTCCTAAACAGTATCATTTTTTGACATGATTTAAGTTTATTATAAACTTATCAGCTGATGAAATAAATCGCTTGATAAATTTAAAAAAAGGAAGGTTTTGAATATGACAAGTTATAAATTAGAAGAAAAAGACAGTTTTAGAGTTTTAGGTATTGGTATTGAACTTAAAAGCGATTATAAAGATTATGCAGGGATCAACAAAGAAAAGGAAAACTTCTGGGGTGCGATTAAAGAAGATGGTAGATTGAAGGCTTTAAAAGCCATTGCTACAAATGACTATATTTTTTCTGTAAACGAAGCTGTGAATAACAAGATGATGCATTATGCTGGAGTCATGACAGAAGCAACAGTACCTGAGGAATCTAGAGATATCCAATTCCCTAAAGGAGTATACCTAGTTGTAGAAGGAGAAGGGAATACAGCTGATGAATTGTGTAATAACCTTGCTGGCATCGCCTTTGGTCAAGTATTACCAGAAGTAAGGGATTTTGCATATGTTGGTGGGCCAAATGCAGCGGTTATTATGGGAAATCGAAACGGCTTAGTCTTTGGAGAAATGTGGATTCCTGTTGTAAAGAAATAATGAATTAAAGGGGAATATTAAATGGGTAAAATCTCTGGTGAAGAATACAATCGTATATTGAGATTATTCCGTTTAAATAGTAAAGAAGTATGGACGGTTACTACATTTGTTCATACTTCTTTTTTTGCTTGTTTAGCACCCTACACTAGATCTAAATAGCCCCAACTGTCTCTACAAAAAAGTAAACTTTTGAGCACCCTCTTATAAAATGCTACTTAACAACTCCAATCACAAAACCATCAAATCCTTTTAATCCAACTGTCTGAATTGCAGTTGAGTCAATACGTGGGTCAGAAGCTAATAGATCCATTAATTTTCGTACACCTTTGACACTTTCATCTTGATTTGTTTGATAAATCACTTCACCGTTTCTAACAACATTATCTACAATTATTAATGCCCCAGAGGTTGCTAATTTTAATGCCCAATTTAAATAGTGGGGATTATTTGGTTTATCGGCATCAATAAATATGAAATCAAAAATTGAATTTGATTCTTTTAGAAATGGTAGTGTATCTAATGCTTTTCCGATTATTATTTCCACTTTATTTTGCAATTTTGCTTCTATGATATTTTTTTCGGCTACTTTTGCGTGCTCATGGCTAATTTCTAAGGTTGTTAATTTTCCATCTTCGGGAAGTGCACGAGCTAACCAAATACTACTATATCCACCTAAAGTACCGATTTCTAAAATGTTTTTAGCGCCTTTAATTTTTGCTAATAGATAAAGTAATTTACCTTGAGTAGGAGACACATCTATACTAGGTAGACCGGCATGATAATTTGCAAGTAATACATTTTCTAAAATAGAATCATTCGGAATTAGTTTTTCTATGAAATATTCATCAACATCGTTCCAAATTACGTTATTAGGCAAGATTACTTCCTCCTTACATTGTACTGTTTAAAAAAAAGTATATGGGATTGTTTCATAAAAATGCTTCTACAGGAAAAAAGTCATATACAATAAAATTATATTAACTAGTACTTAATCGGTTTGTTTTATAAAATTGTGTTTGCTAAAATAAATAGGTAGTAAAATTAACCAGTAGAGGAGATTTTTACATGATTAATAAAATCGGTAAAGTTACTGTTTATGTAGAAAATCAAGAGCAAGCAAAAGATTTTTGGATTAATAAAATGGGGTTTGTTTTAAAAATAGAAATGCCAATGGGACCAGATGCGAAATGGATTGAAGTAGGTCCAAGCGAAAGCGAATTTACTACTTTAGTTCTTTACTCTAAATCTTCTATGGAACAATTTAAACCAGATAAAATAGCTCATCCATCTGTACTTTTTAGTACAACGGATATTGAAGCAGCTTATGAAAAAATAAAACAAAACGGCGTAAAAGTTGATGATTTGATGAAAATGCCATACGGTTCAATGTTTAATTTCTACGATCAAGATGGTAATGATTATTTATTAAGAGAAGACAAATAATACATAATAAAAAGAGTTGTATCCAATTAGGGAAACAACTCTTTTTTACTTAAATAAGATGTTCGAATTTAACTCGTTTATTTAAATAGTACATAATCGGTATACCAACAACCATCACTACAAATTCACCAATGGCTGTAGTTAAATAAGTCATTGGGAAAGGTAAATGAAATGCTAGCTTTAATTCGATTGCGATTAAGAACATAGTAATCGTAAAGACAACAGTGTTAACAATCATTCTCGGAATAATACCTTTTATAAATTTTGATGTAGCAATTGTAATTAATAAAGAAATAATCGATTGGCCAACACCAAAGACTAAATCATATGCCATTATTGGAGAAAAGAAAAAATTAGCTAGTATAACTCCTAAAACTACTCCATATATGTACTTTTTATTAAAAACGACTAAGTGATTAAATATTTCGGATACACGAAACTGTACGTTCGTAAACCCGAACGGTTGAATAAAGTACGTTACTGCAATATATAGTGCAGCAAATACTCCATTAACAGTAATTGTCTTTAACTTCATTTTGTTTCTCCTTAGTTTTTTTTCGTGGGAGGTTTTCGAACCACGTAAAAAATATTTTTTTAAACGTAAGAATAAATATTATACTTAAAAATATTTTTAGTCAATAATAAAAAAGAAATTAATTATGAAAATAAGTTAAAAAAAATACTTTATTAAGAATATATTATACTGGTATAATTAGTGAATCGAAACAATTTATTTTTCTTTCAGTTTAAAGTGAAAGGACTGACAAAATGACAATTCCTTCTAATCCATATATATTAGTATTTGGTGTTTCTATATGTGATATTATCGGATTTACGAAAAAAAATTATCGTCCATATGATTCAAATCCAGGCAGTGTAAAAGTATCGTTTGGTGGTGTTTGCCGTAATATTGCAGAAAATATGGCAAAGATTAACATAAACACAAAGTTTATTTCAGTCATCGGTGATGATATCAATGGAATCAACATGTTAAATCACGCAAAAAACTTGAACATAGATATGGAAGATACATTAATTATTAAAGGTGAATCTACCCCAACCTATTTAGCTATTTTAAATGAAAGCGGAGAAATGGTCTCTGCAGTAGTAGATTTAGATATCACAAACAATTTTACAATGGAGTTTATTGACTCCAAAGCAGAAGTTATTCGAAATGCTGAATATATGGTAGTTGACGCGGATAATCCAAGTATTTTGGCTTATTTATTAACAAATTTCCATATGGATACAAAATTTATTTTAGATCCAGTTTCTGCTTCAAAAGCTTCAAAAATAAGAGATTATATTCAATATTTTCATACGATTAAACCAAATCGCCATGAAGCTGAAGTATTATGTGGATTTGAAATTACTTCTGTTGAAGATGTACGAAAAGCTGGCAGATATTTTAGAGAATTAGGCGTAACAAATGTTTTCATTAGTTTAGATGCAGAAGGAATTTATTATAATGATGGAGTAGAAGAAGGAATTATCCAAGCAGATGGAGTTTCTGTTGTGAATGTAACAGGAGCGGGAGATGCTTTAGTTGCTGGGATCGGATATGGCTATATGAATAATATGAGCATTATCGAAACCGTTAAATATTCTGTTTCAATGTCTTCTATTACAATCTCACATGTCGATACGATTAACCCGAATATGTGTTGTAACGTTGTAGATCACCATATTAATGAACTTAATTGGGTAGAAATGCAATTTTAGTTGAGAACCTTTTAGTGGGTTCTTTTTTTGTTTTTGATTAGAAAAGGTGCTAGTATTTTAAGGTTAATAGCAGTTAAATTTAAATCTGCAATTAAAATTAGTAAATCAGCAAATATAATAAGTGAAACTGCAAATAAAATTGATGAATTCGCAAATAAAATGATCTAACTGCAAATAAGGCCACAAACAACCTTTAAATAATATAAAAAGGCTGATTTTTTAAAAAAAATGATAATATTATTAAATCAACAACATAAGAAAAGAACCTCGCTTTATGCAAGGTTCTTTTCCTCATTAAAGAGAGCGTACTAAAATATCTCTAGCACTTTCCTTATCTAAAATTTTGTAACCACCAACTACTGGTTTTACGAAGGATTTTTCTACTAATTCGTCTAAACGTGAGTCGTCAATTTGGTAATCTGCTAATCGGTTTGGTGCACCGATTGAGTTCCAAAAACTTCTTAGTGCTTGGATTCCTTCTTCTGCAACTTGCTTTGTTGTTTTTCCTTCTTCTGAAATTCCAAAAACATTTGTTGCTAGCATTTTAATTCTGCTTGGATCATAGTCTAAGCAGTGGCTTAACCAGTTAGGGAATAGGATTGCTAATCCACCGCCGTGTGGAATATCGTAAATGGCAGATACTGCGTGTTCAATTTGATGTGATGCCCAGTCGCCGCCATCTGTACCATTTAATAATGTATCATTAAAGGCTGTCGTTCCAGCGTACATAATTGTTTCACGTAAATCATAGTTTTCTAAATCCTTAACAAGCTTTCCTCCAGCTTCGATTACAGTAATTAATAAACTTTCGATAAAGCGATCAATCATAGGTGTATTGCTAACACGGTGGAAATATTGCTCTAATGCATGTGACATAATGTCGACAATTCCATAGATTGTTTGATCGATTGGAACCGAGAATGTATAAGAAGGATCTAATATTGAAAATTTAGGAAAAACGAGTGGATTACTCCATCCTCTTTTTTCATTTACATCCATATTTGATATAACTGATGTGCAGTTCATTTCTGAACCAGTTGCAGCTAAAGTTAAAACAGTACCAAAAGGAGTTGCACTTGTTGGTTGAGATTTTCTAGTAATAACATCCCACACATCTCCTTCATATGGAACGCCAATTGCAATAGCTTTAACACAGTCGATTACACTACCGCCGCCTACAGCTAAAATAAAATCAATTTTTTCATCTCTACAGATTTGAATACCTTTATTCACCGTTGTTAGTCTCGGATTTGGTTCAACTCCAGAAAGTTCAAAAATCGTTTTACTACTTAATTGGTTCATAACGTCATCATATACGCCATTTTTTTTAATACTGCCGCCACCATAAACAATCAGGATACGGTTATAATCTTGTACTTCATTTGATAATTGTTCAATTTGATTTTTCCCAAACCATAATTTAGTTGGGTTATGTTGTAAAAATGGAATCAAGGTCTTGCTCCTTCTAGTTGTACTTACTTATTTTTTAGTGTTGTATTTAGCAATTCAGCTTGTTGAATGGCTAATTGATCTTCTACTATTGCTCCAGGTGAATTTCCTGTTCCAATAATATATCCTTCAAGTGTTGCTCCAACAAATTCGAATATATGTTTAAATTGTAAAATTAATGGTAGTGCTTTAATTTTTGGCTGATCGCCACCAACAATTACGACATACATTTTTTTGTTTTTCATTTTTTCAGCGAATTGGAGATCTTTATTACGAAGACTTTGAGACCAACGATCAATAAAGTTTTTCATGTAACCACTCATACCATACCAATATAAAGGTGTTGAAAAAATAATCGTATCATGCTGTAGCATTTCTTTAATAATTTCTTCGTAATCATCATCAATTGGTTGGAAGCCATTGGGCTCGTGTCTTTGGTCGTTAATCGCCTTAATATTTTTATGACGTAATTGCACTTCCGTTTTGGCAACATCTTTTGTAATGAGATTTGTTAGCTGCTCTGTATTTCCGTTTTCCCTAGAACTACCATGAATGATAAACATATTGTTTCCACTCCTTTTTGAATAAATTATGATTGTAATTATGAATGATTACGATCCTAAAATAAAGTACGTACTAAAAAGTGCCTATAAAACTATTTGGAAAATCTAAGTCTATAGGACTAAGTTTGTTTTTTTATAACTGATAAATATTTGAACTATAATTTATTTGTATGCTATATTTTATGAACCTTTACTGTTGACTGCAAAATCATTGATAGGACAATAGTTATAATATGCACAAAATATGGTGATTTTGTAGTTTTCATTTGTACTAAAAAAATTGACTAAAATTATCTTAATTTTAATTAAATAGTAATTAGCAATGATGGAGGATATATGAAAGAATATAATATGCCGATTGAAGCAGCGATTGAGGTAATAGGTGGTAAGTGGAAGTGTATTATTCTTTGCCATTTAGAAACAGGTAAAAAAAGAACGAATGAGCTTAGAAAACTGATGCCTAAAATAACTCAAAAAATGTTAACACAGCAATTAAGAGAGTTAGAAGCGGATGGACTAATTAATCGTATTGCTTATGATCAAATTCCGCCTAAAGTGGAATACGAATTAAATGAATACGGTAAATCAATGAAACCAATTTTGGATCTTTTATGTGCATGGGGCGGAAATCATATAAAGAAAAGTAATACGAATTAATCCTAAAAGTTAAAAAATTAAGAAACGACAAAAAATTTATTTAATTGAAAATTTTTTGAAGGAATTTAAAAAGAAGTGTAGAAATATTTATTTTAAAGACTACTATATAAATGTAAAATCGGCTCATAAAACGATCATTACATTTATATAGTAGTAAAGGTTGTGTGTTCGTTAGGGAATTTCCCATATATTTCTAAATGGTATTCTTGGCGAATTGTCATCCTTGTTAAGAATTTTTTTTATGCGGTTATTTGTTTTGTAAGCGTTTACTTAACGCTCTTACATAGTTTTTTCTTTTCTTTACAAAAATCGTAATTTATAGGGGGAAATTAAAATGAAACAAGATGAATTAAAACAAACAAATACTAACTATGATGTTTTTCCAGTATCAGATGTTCATCATTTAGAACTATATGTAGGGAACGCGAAACAAACAGCTTATTTCTTCGCAAACACTTTTGGATTTACACCAGTAGCATACTCTGGTTTAGAAACAAAAGTACGTGATAAAGTTTCTTACGTATTAAAAAATGGTACAATTCGTCTAGTTATTACTGGATCTTTAAAAGAAGATACTAAAATTGCTGAGTTTATTAAAAAACATGGCGATGGTGTTAAAGATATCGCTTTATTAGTTGATGATATCGAAGCAGCGTATCAAGGTGCAGTAAGCCGTGGAGCGATTAAAATTTTACCTCCAACTGAAGTTAGTGATGAATATGGTACAGTTAAAAAAGCTGTAATCGGAACTTATGGAGATACAATTCACACATTAATCGAAAAAGGCGACTACAATGGTCCTTTCTTACCAGGATATAAAGATCGTGCTTTCACAATTCCAGTAAATGAAACAGGTTTAATCGCATTAGACCATGTAGTTGGTAACGTTGAAAGAATGGAAGAATGGGTTTCTTATTATGAAAACGTAATGGGATTCCAATCAATGATCCATTTTGACGATGACGATATTAGCACTGAGTATTCTGCATTAATGTCAAAAGTTATGACAAATGGTAGCAGAATTAAATTTCCAATTAATGAACCAGCTGAAGGTAAAAAGAAATCACAAATTCAAGAGTACTTAGACTATAACAATGGACCAGGCGTACAACATATTGCTTTATTAACTGAAGATATCGTTGATACAGTTACTAAGCTTAGAGCTCTAGGTGTAGAATTCTTAAAAACACCAGATACGTATTATGATATGTTAACAGAGCGCGTTGGAAAAATTGATGAAGATATTGAGAAATTAAGAGAATTAAAGATATTAGTTGACCGTGATGATGAAGGGTATTTATTACAAATCTTTACTCGTCCAATCGTTGACCGACCAACTTTATTTATTGAAATTATTCAACGTAAAGGTGCTAGAGGATTCGGTGATGGTAACTTTAAAGCATTATTCGAATCAATCGAGCGTGAGCAAGAACTTCGAGGAAATCTATAAGGAGTTGTAACAATGGAAATTAGACCGGATACTTTACCATGGCAAGATGCTTATAAGCTGTTAATTGGTTCAGTGTTGCCTCGTCCGATTGCATTTGTTTCAACTGTAAACTTAGAAGGTGTAGCGAATGTTGCACCTTTTAGTTTCTTTACAGCGATTTGTGCTGACCCGATGTTAGTGTGCTTTGCACCTATGATTAGAGGTACAGACGGCGAGAAAAAAGACACATTAAAAAATATTGAACTGACGAAACGATTCATTATTAATATTGTAAGTGAAGAAATTTGCGAACAAGTTAATAATGCTGCTGCAGATTTTCCGTATGGAGTAGATGAATTTGAACAAGTTGGCCTTACAAAAGTCGATGGGACAACTGTACAAGTTCCTCGAGTAAAAGAAAGTTTAGTAGGACTAGAATGTGAGCTTCATGAGCTACTACATTTTGGTGAGAACAAAGGTGCTGGAAGTTTAGTAATTGGTAAAGTCGTTAATGTTCATATAAATGATGAATTATATGCAGATGGCAAAATCAATACTGAAAAGCTAAATCCAGTTGGCCGCCTTGCTGGACATTCTTACACACGTGCTATTTCTGATACTTTTGCAATTGAAAGAAAAAGGTGAAGGTATGAAATTTATAACTTTTCAATATGATGGTAATGAGCGTGCAGGTTTATTAGTTGAAGATCAAGTAATCGACCTTAATAAAGCTAGTAATGGCCGAATTCCAGCAGATTTACTAACGATTCTAGAAAACTATGATTTATATAAAAATGAAATAGCAGAAATATCAGGAGAAGGTATTCCACTTTCTTCTGTTCAATTGCGAGCACCATTACCAAGACCACAAAGTATCCGTGATTTTTATGCCTTTGAGGAGCATGTAAAAACTGCTCGCGGCAGAAGAGGTCTAGAGATGATACCTGAGTGGTATGACGTACCAGTTTTCTATTTTACGAATCATCGAGCGGTTATTGGACCTGAAGATTATGTAAGCATTCCAACTAATTGCAAAAAGATGGATTTTGAATTAGAAATCGCTTGTATTATCGGTAAAGAAGGTAAAGATATCCCTGTTGAAGAAGCCGATGATTATATTCTTGGATATACAATTTTGAATGACTGGAGTGCTAGAGATATTCAAGCACATGAAGTAAAAGTTGGCTTAGGTCCATCAAAAGGTAAGGATTTTGCTACTTCTCTAGGACCTTGTATTGTAACAAAAGATGAAATTGAGAAATTCAGAACAGGTAAAAGCTATGATTTGAAGATGACAGCTGCAGTTAATGGCAAAATCATTTCTAGTGGCAATTTTTCTACAATTTATTATTCCGTTCCAGAATTAATTTCTCATGCATCAAAAAATGTAACGCTATTCCCAGGTGATGTAATTGGCTCCGGAACGGTTGGAACAGGTTGTATCTTAGAACTTGGTGAAGAAAAACATCGCTGGTTAGAAGATGGAGATGTTGTTGAGTTAAGCATTACTGGTTTAGGTACATTACGAAATACTGTAAGAAAGTGAGGGGAAGCGTGTGTATTATCGTAGTCTAGGTAAGATTCCAAAGAAAAGACATATTCAATTTCGAAAAGAAGATGGGTCATTATACCGAGAGCAGGTAATGGGTACAAAAGGATTTTCAGGCACTCAATCTATTTTATATCATAACCATATGCCTACTTCAGTTAGTGAAACATCATTTTATAAATCACTTCAAATCGAATTTGAAGAACAGACATCATTACAACACCGCCATATTCGTACAAACAATTTAGAGCGTACAGGCGATGCTTTAGAAGGAAGAGTATACGTTTTAGGTAACTCTGATCTATTAATTGCAGTTGCAAACGTAACAGAGGAAAGCAAACATTTTTATCGAAATGGTGAAGGAGATGAAATGTTCTTTGTCCATTACGGTTCAGGTGAAATCCAAACAATGTTCGGAACAATCACGTACAGTAAAGGCGATTATATCATGATCCCTATTGGAACAATTTACAAAGTAGTTCCAAATGATGATACGAAGTTTTTAATTGTTGAGTCTAATAGCCAATTAACAACTCCAAGACGTTATCGAAATGAATATGGCCAAATGCTTGAGCATAGCCCATTTTGCGAACGTGATTTTAGAGGACCAGAAACGTTAGAGACATATGATGAAAAAGGTGAATTTACTGTTTTAACTAGAGCAAGAGGAAACCTTTATAAACATGTCTTAACTCATCATCCATTTGATGTAGTAGGATGGGATGGGTATTTATATCCATGGGCATTTAATATTGAAGATTTCGAACCGATTACAGGAAGAATTCATCAGCCACCACCAGTACATCAAACATTCGAAGGACATAATTTTGTAGTGTGTTCATTTGTTCCAAGGATGTATGATTATCATCCTGAAGCAATTCCGGCACCTTATGTTCACAGTAATGTAAACAGTGATGAAGTCCTTTACTATGTAGAAGGAAACTTTATGAGTAGAAAAGGAATCGAACAAGAGTCTATTACATTACATCCATCAGGTATTCCACATGGACCACATCCAGGTAAAACTGAAGGTAGTATTGGAAAGAAAGAAACATTAGAACTAGCAGTTATGATTGATACATTCAGACCACTTTACGTAGTAAAAGAAGCACATCAATATGAAGATCCGGCTTATATGGGTAGTTGGCTTGAAAAGTAGAGTCTTATGATTCTACTTTTTATTTGAATTTGAAACAAGCTATTTTCAAAATAACGCAGGCAATATGGAACTAGATAATTTGAAATATTCTTGAAAATAGGACTAGATTAACAGCTTAATAATATGATAAACTGACAACATTATACAAAACTTTGAATAAAAGGAGAAATAAGCATGTACGTGAAACCACAAATTTTGACTCTTCAAGCATACACACCAGGAAAGCCAAGTGAAGTAGTCATGCGTGAATATGGTCTAGACAAAGTAGTAAAACTTGCATCAAATGAAAACCCATTCGGATGTTCTCCTAAAGTTTTTGAAGAACTACGTAATGTAGTAAGTAAGTTTGCGATTTATCCAGATGGTGCGACAGAAGAAATTAGTAAGAAACTAGCGAATTTCTTAAATATACAGCCAGATCAATTAATATTCGGAAGTGGTGCTGACGAAGTTATTCAAATGATTAGTCGAGCGTTGCTAACGAAAGAACATAATATTGTACAAGCATCTCAAACTTTTTCACAATATGCTCATCACGCAGTTATAGAAGGTGCTGAAGTAAGACCAGTTCCTTTAGTTAAAGGTGTACACGATTTAGATTCTATGCTTGCACAAGTAGATGCGAATACTAAAATTGTTTGGATTTGTAATCCAAATAACCCAACAGGTACATATATTGGAAGCCGCAAATTAGTCGAGTTTTTAGAAAAAGTACCAAGCACTACTTTTGTAGTTGTTGACGAAGCTTATGTTGAATATGTATCAGCATCAGATTTCCCTGATACAATCTCATTACTAAATAAATTTGAAAATCTAATCGTTTTAAGAACTTTTTCAAAAGCATACGGCCTAGCATCATTCCGAATCGGCTATGGTATCGCAAATAGCAAATTAATTCAAGAATTAAATATTGCTAGACTTCCATTCAACACTTCAATGCTATCTCAAGTAGCAGCAATAGCAGCACTTGAAGACCAAGTCTTTATTAAAAACTGTGTTGAACAAAATAAAAAAGGCATGGATCAATACGAAGAGTTTTTCAACAGTTATGGTATCGAATACTATCCATCTCAAGCAAACTTTATATTTGTGCCACTTGAAAACAGCCAGGAAATCTTTAAGGATTTAGAATCAAAAGGATACATTATCCGTTCTTTCCCTAATGGAATCAGAATTACAATCGGAACTGCTGCTGAAAATGAAGGATTAATCTTACATTTGAAGCCAGCATTAACGAAAAATACTTCTACAATCTAATGAATAAGTAAATCGTCAAAGATGGGGCCCAATACCCTACTATATAGCTAATATAATCACACGAAAAATCCGCTACAAAAAATGGAGCGGATTTTTCTTTTTTATAAAATAGGTGATGTGAGAAAGTAAAATCTCCTTTCCCATTTTATAAACAGCTACTTAAACGAAGAAATAGAGGATAAATATTAACTTATCCTCTATTCCTATATTTAATAATTTAGTTATTATACAGTTAAAACTTGAAATGCTTGTCTTAATGCTTCCAATCCATCTTTATAAATCCCATGGAATAGATTGATTACTTCCTCATCAGTTACATCCACAGGAGTAAAACTACCAGACCACTCAACAATTGATTTATTTCGATCTGAATGCTCTTGAACACGTATTGTCGATTGATAGTTTGTAACTGGGAATGGTGCTTTCATTATTGAGTACGTATAAAAACGCTCTTTATCATTGAATGCTTCAAGGCGTTCAACAATTGCATCGCCATCCGGATTTGCCAAACTACGAACACGTCCACCTTCTAATAATTCACTACTTGGGATATATGGTAACCAATCTGGTAGCGAATTGAAACCGCCAATTAATTGCCATACTTTTTCAGAATTTGCTGGAATTTCCATTGTAACGATTGTGTTAGCCATTTTATATCGCTCCTATCATATAGTTATTATTTAATGTCGATTGGTAGTGGTGCATTTTCTGATACTAGTTTTTGTTCTCTCATTTCATGCCAGAATGTAGCTGGAATTACTTCATTTAATGCTGCTTGGTCTTCGGCAATTCGCTCTGGTTTACTTGCACCTGGAATGACTGTTGCAACTGCTGGATTTGCTAATGAGAATTGAAGAGCTGCAGCTTTCACACTGATACCATGTCGATTTGCAATTCCTTTGATTTTCTCAACTTTCGAGATAATTTCAGGTGATGCTTTTTGATACTCGAAGTGAGTTCCACCAGCTAGAATACCTGAGCTATATGGTCCACCAACGATAATATCAACATTTTGTTTAGCAGCTTCAGGCATTAATCGTTGAAGCGCACGATCGTGATCCAAAAGTGTATAACGACCAGCTAATAAACTAACATCGGGTTTGTATTCACCTAATTCTAATGCGATTTCGATTGGTTCTACTTTATTAACACCAAGTCCCCAAGATTTAATAACACCTTCATCTCGTAATTGAGAAAGTACGCGGAAAGCTCCAGTGCGAGCAATTTCAAACTGTGCAATCCAATCGTCACCATAAAAGTCTTGTGCAATATCATGAACATAGACAATGTCTAAACGATCTGTTTTCAAACGATTTAAACTTTGTTCGATTGAACGTAAAGTTGCGTCAGCACTATAATCGTTCACAAGCTTATTCTTACGTCCAAATTCAAAAACTCCACCTTTTTCACCTAAGTCTCGTGCAGAAACGTCTTCTAGTTCATCTAAAATTAAACGTCCCACTTTTGTACTTAAAACATAATCATCACGATTGTATCTTGATAATACTTCTCCAAGGCGGATTTCAGCTAGACCTGCACCATATAGTGGCGCTGTATCAAAGTAGCGAATGCCATTATCCCAAGCTGCTACAACAGTTGCGTATGCTTCCTCATCAGGGATGTTACGGAACATATTTCCGAGTGGGGCAGTTCCAAAACCTAATTTTCCTTGAAATAAGTTATTCTCTTTCATATAAATCCTCCTATATATATTAATCTTCATGTAAAATATGAAGTTAAGTTAAATTTTAGTTAGAGAATAGAAATTAGATGATTAAAGATGACCTCTAAGGAATCTATTCTCTACAGTTGTTATTATGGAATAAATTTATAAAGAAAAAAAGAACGTACTTTAAAGTGCGATAGTAACTTGTATGTTCTATAGGCACATTTTGGTTACATAAGAACTTAGTAGTAATTGTTCATGATTATAAAATAATATTTGTGACCTGATGGAATTGAACAGATTAAAATCAAAATATGTCATCGTCCGCAATAGGCATTAAAAAATGACTCCGGTTGAGTTCCAGAGTCATTTAAAGAATTCTCTTTTTATGTGTTCACTTTATTGGGAACAATTCATTTTTTTAAACACAGTATTAACTAGGGAATTTTATACCTAGTAATTTTTCACTGATTTCCCATAGATACTTAGCATTTTCTACATCTCTCGCCCAAGGACGAATACCGGGCCCTATTTCTTTTCCAGAGACAGCTTTTGCTATATCAACATTTTCGCAATAAAGACCGCCTAACCCGATTAACTGTTTACTTGTAGCACACCAAACGATGGTAGCTGCGCCTTCTTCAATGGTTTTCCATTCATCATTATATTCATTAAAGACTCTTTTACCTGATGTGTCTAGAGCACCCATTGACTGCATTTCTTTATCAGTTAAATTCCTAGATAAATCGGTCACAATTGTCCCAGGATGTACTGAAAAGGATCTAATACCATATGATTTTCCTCTATTATCTAATTCTAAAGAAAAAAGTGCGTTAGCAGTCTTTGATTGGCCGTATCTTGCTATTTGTCATATTTACGATTCGCAAAGTTTATATCCGAAAAATCAATATCACTTATTCGATGGCCTCTTGAAGAAAGTGGAACAACTCTTGCACCGTTTGCTTTGACTAGTGCCGACCACAAGAGAGAAACTAAATGAAAATGTCCAAGATGATTAGTAACAAACTGTGATTCATAACCTAAATCATTACTTACTAACGGTACGGCCATAATTCCAGTACAATTAATTAATAGATCTAGTGGTCGATTAGAATCAAGAAAACGTTTTGCAAATTTTTCAATTGATTTGTGATTAGAGAGGTCTAATGTTTCTATTTCGATCCCATTTCATTTTTTTAAAGATTTCATTGCTTTTTCTTGTGTTCGAGCTGGAACAATTACAGTTACACCAGCTTCAGATAATACACGTGTCGTTTCAAGACCAAGTCCAGAATAACCGCCAGTCACAATTGCAATTTTCCCCTGTAAATTTAGATCTCCAATTACTTCAGACGCAGTTGTTCTAGCACCATATCCAGATTGTATGGGTTCTTGTATTGATAATTTATCGTTATTACTATTCATTTTTTGTCCTCCATCTCCATGTATTACTTATATTAAAACCTATTTTCCACCACCAGCTAAATCCTTAAAATTTTTTAGTTTATATCTTATAGTTTCAAGTATTTTTTTTCTTTCTTCTATTTGTTCCTCTATATTCGAAGCATGATTTTTAAGTAATTGATAGCATTCATCGAAGTTTTTTTGATTATAAAAATCAATATATTCTTTAATATTTGAGAGAGGCATTTCAGTTCGTTTTAAATAAGTTATAAATTTTATATATTGTACTTCAGAATCAGTATATTCTTTATAACCCCGGTTATTTTTAATTGGAGTAGGTGCCATTCCTATTTTTTCATAATAGCGAAGAGTATCCATCGATAAATTAGTCAGTTCTGCAACTTCTGAAATTCGATATCGGTTCAAACAAATCACCTCCTATTCGATATAGTAACTTTAATAGGTGGTGTTTACTCCATGTCAAATAGTTTAATTTTGTATATTGTTCAGTAAGAAACACGCGAATTCCAATATATGGTAATATTAATTTGTTCAATATGTATTTAAAAAGGAGCGGAGGTAAATATGAACCAACTAAATGTTAATTTCGAATATAAGCAAAAAGAAAAGAAAAATGGTAATCGTTTTGTTTCTGTAAGAGATAAAGGGGAGAATGCTTTACTGGAAGTTGAGAAGAAAGGGAATCTAGTAGAAATTATTACTTATTGGAGGAATGAAAAAACAACTAAGTTCACTATTCCATTAGAACTCTTTGAAAAGATATTTAATGATATTCAATAATGCTAACTAATATAAATTGGTAGGTGAATAAGGTGGAATATACGTTTCTTGGATTATTGTTAATCATTGTTTTTGTTCTGATTACAACGGTTATTGATAAACTTAATAAATTAGAGAATCGAATGAAAAATATAAAGATTACTTTAGATCAGATTGCTACGGTAATAGAAGTACCCGAACATCATCCAATTAATAATGAATTGCGTAAACTCATAAATGAAGGAAAAGAAATTCAAGCAATTAGAGAAGTTCGAACTGTTTTAGGACTTTCATTATTAGAAGCTAAACAGTATGTAGACACTTTAAAAATGTGATTTCTTTTCCTACATATAACGAATAAAAGCAAATAAATTACGAATTGTATTTAGCGAAATCAGAATAGAGTCTGGCATTATTCAATATTTGGTAAAATTTGATTTCGTTCTAGTAAAATCCATAATTGTTCCGTGATTTCTTCTGCGGTAATTGGCATTGATTGAGTGATCCACCATTCAATCACCCCAATTGTTGCAGAAGACCAAAACTGAATAAGGAACTCTTTGTTCATATTTTGATTCAATTCATTTAAATTCAATTGATCTCTCATTCCATCTTTCATTACACTTAATAATTGATTTCTGAATGTGGGAACCCCAGTATTCGTTAACAAAGTATGGTAAAAGAAAGAGTTTTTCTCTAAATAGATAAACGTCCTTAGTAAAGGTGTTTTAGATGGAAAACTTCCGGAGCCTTCAGGCAAACAAGATATTAATAATTCTTTTATCTCTCTTTCTATACATTGCTCTAATAAATCGAATTTGTCTTTGTAATGCAAATAAATTGTCCCTCTATTGACGTCCGCTTTTTCTGCAATTGAATTAATGGTGATACTTTCAAAATCATTCTCCGCCATTAAACTAATTAGTGCATCCTCAATCGCTTTTTTAGATTTTCTGATTCTCTTATCCATAAAATACTCCTTCATTTATCATTTCATATAAGAATTGCTTTAGTAGATTAATTATAATGAACAACTGTCTAAAAAGAAACAAATGTACTTTATTAAACTTTTGTTGAACAAATAGATTTAATTTGTTCATTATTAAACAAAATCAGCTTGATTAACCATTGATACAGCGATCGTCTGTTGCTAAACTTCTAGATATTAGACGTTTGTTCAATAAAAAACAAATGTCCAGTATTATTTCCGTAAATCTTTAGCGATTAAGATTCGATAGAATAGGAGTACTATGATGAAAGTATTAATTTTTGGTGCTGGTGTTTTGGGAAGTTATCTTGCTCACTCTTTAGTAAAAGGAGGGAATGATGTAACTGTTTTAGCTAGAAGTAAAAGATATGAACAATTGAAACAAGATGGACTTGTTATTCGTCATTATTTCCAACGAAAAAATACCGTTGATTCAGTTAACATTATTGATAAACTTGAACAAGACGACTACTACGATCTTATATTTGTCGTAATGAAATATAATCAATTTCCTTCTGTCCTACCGGTATTAGCACAAAATATAAGTAAAAACATCGTGCTTGTTGGGAATAATGCTGATTCGGCAAATATGCAAAGATTCCTAAATGAAAATAGCAACGTCAAAAAGAATATAGCCTTTGGTTTTCAACTTAGTGGAGGGAAACGTGAAGAAAGTGGGCGTATCATTTCGATTCGTGGTGGGGGGCAAATGGTAATCGGTAGTTTGGAAGGTGACATACCTTTTAAAGCAACTTTAGAGAAAGCTTTTAAAGAAGCAAAGTATAAATTAACATATCATGATCATATTGATGGCTGGCTTAAAAGTCACCTCATACCAATTGTTGCGATGAACTCAATCCATTATCTAAATAACTTTGACTTTAAAAAAATAGCAAATGATAAGAATGCATTACTACAGATGATTTCTGCAATGGATGAGGGCTTTATGGTGTTAGAAAAATTGGGATACAAAATTGATCCAGCTTTTCAAGTGAAATTGGTACGTAGATATCGAAATATTGCATACCATGGATTGAAAATATTTCATAAACTTCCAATGAATAATATGATTGAAGGATCCTTTAGTGAGATTGAAGCCATTTATAGAACATTCGATCAGTTACAAAAGGAAGCGAATATTTCAACACCAATTTGGGATGACCTTAAAAAGCAATCGATTGATCAGTATAGAGATGAATTTATACACTAAGGTTTACTTCAGTAATAAGGTATATTATATTTATTGAATAGATTCTCTTTAAAGACAACAAAAGTAGGTGAACAAAGTGGGAAAATATCAATTGGATACGAAAGGTCAGCAAGCTGTTGCAAAGTTTCATGAAAAACAGACGCCTGCCAAATTTGATAAAAAGCAGCAACTTGAAAAAATGCGTGCGGAGTATTTGAAAAATAAGCAAAAAAAAACAGATAAATAATGTGAATGAAGACATAGGAAGACTAAATTCTCCCTATGTTTTTTTATTTGAAGTTTTTTTAAAATTGATAAATGAGTTTATTATTCTCATAAATTTCAGATTCGGCGACAAAAAACTTGTCATCACATATTCATACTCCACTCAATAGAGCAGTAGTTATTTTGGATAAACCAGTAATCTCTAACAGAAATTTTTAAAACATTTGGATACTCACTTAGCGGGATTTAGAGTGTATAATGAAAATATTATCGTAAAATTCGCTTATACACTTATTAGGCAGAATGTGATTTTAAAATACACCAAAACAGTATTGGAGCATTTATGAATAAACTTAAAGAATTTTATTGGGATATGTTATATAGGTTGTTTGGAATTCAGCCTAAAAATGCAGGTTGGACATCATTTTCACCATTGAAAATTGTACCTGAATATACAGTTAACTTGGAAAAAGGTCAAGTTACAGGAGAAGTAAAATATAATGAAAAGATATACATGACTGTTATTGTAGATGTTCAAAATGAGAGAATTGTGGTAAAAGGAGGGATTAGAAGAATTCTAAAACAAACAAAACCATTTAAGAAGCATAATTACATAGAAATTATTAAAGATGAGGCTGAATATTTTATTAAAAACAAAATAGCTAATCCAAAGGAACACTATGATAAGCCCTTCAAATAAGGCATGTGTTTGTTGAACAACTCTTAAATTTAATTAAAAGAGATAAAAGCATCATATTTAAAATAGTATTGAAATGCCTCAAATAAATCTAATTCGGAACATTCTGCTCTTTGCTGCTTTACATTGTCTACAATATCCTGAATATCCGCCATATTTAAAACATAACAATAATTATTTTGAACAGCAAATTTAGGTATATCTTCATTGTCATCCAATTCATCTAGATCAATTAAATAACAAGAAGAATTCAAACCCCAATTCTCTCCATTTGGTAAAAATAGAGAGACGTTCCATTGGTAGTCACTTGCATTAATCAATAAATTTCTTAATACCACTAAATTTTTCAGTTTTTTTACCTCGTCAGTTGACCCTTTAATAAAATTATAACATTTCTTAATCCAACTGCTAATTAGTTCAATAATCCTGAAAGTAATGCTTGTGTAAAGTATCCATCAATTTCTACAAACATAATAGGCACGACTGATTGCTAACCAATCAATATAGCTTAAATTTTTAATAGTATTTCTTTCATTTTGTCATATTCTCTTATGCTACTATCCTGCCATTTACTTGAATAGTAAAAAGCTACCGAAGCAGCTTAAAGGTTATTCAACTATTGTGTGCGTTAGTTGCATAACAACAACTAATTAAAATATTAATTATCGATAAAAGTTCTTCTTGTGCAATTAGATAATCTTCACCTGATTCTTCATCTAAAACATAGAAACGAATACTTCCATCATCATCTATAAGAGCAAGTGAAAGATCAATTACTAAACATTTGCAATATGGATTTTCAGAATCATTTAGTTCATAACCTGACTTGAATTCAAAAATATACCTTTGATCTTCTTCAATAATATATTCTTTATTTTCAATTGTTAGTTTCAATGTCATCTTTCTCATTATTATGTTCTCCTCTGCTTTTAAGAAGAAATTGGATATTCATTGCTATACTATTGAATTATAAAACGTGTAAATTTGTGATTGAAAATGATAAAACGTTATCTGATTGGTCGATTATTGCTTCACATGACAATGTTAAGTCACTTTCCTCATTATCTATCCAAAGATCAAATTCCATTGCATAACCTTCGCCATAATTGTACTCTATATAGTTAATATTCTTGTAAGCTAAATCAGGTGGAATTGTAAGTGTCCCCCAATAATTTAGTTCTTCTTTAATGTCCTCGATTGCAAGTTCTTTGATTAGTTTGGAACTAATTTTTACAAAATCTTTATTTACTAAATCAAAAACAGTTTCTTTAAGTAATAAACTCAATTTTTCTTTTAAATTCATAATTCCACCACCTATTATGAATTTAATTATACAGTATCTTATTGCACAAAACTGCCATTTACTTTAATAAAAAAGAACAGTCTTTGGCTGCTCTTGATCTTCAACTAATGCACTGCGTTAGTTGAAGTTCTGTTCCTTTTAAGTGGATTGGCTTGAGTTACTCTGTTCTATTTTGAATATAGGTAAAGTCCAAAATCCTGCATAACGGAGGTGTGCCCCATTTGCCGCAACATGGTAGCTATATTGCCACGGTGATATGATCCGTGAGTGACAACGTGAAGTACCGATTCAGATGTAGATGTTTCAAGCAACCCAGCATATGGGTTATCCACCACGATCAACTTTTCATTATCTTCTTGACTGTTCAAAAATGCTTTGTTTCGTTCTGATAAGTCTAGAAATATTATTTGCATTTCCTCAATACCTTTCGTTTCCACCTGTTCTCTTAATTGATTCGTGAACGCCATTGCTTCATTCATACTTTTACCTGAGAGAATGTCAAACCATGCATAATCTGTGAGATAAATGTGAGACAACACCTTTGATACCGAAGAAAAACCACTCTGAATTTCCTTATGATAAATTTCCTTTGGAAGTTCTTTTAAACGATCAATTATAACTCCATTTGCCCATACGTGGTAGTTGTACATTTTTAATGCTGGGTTCGTCATATTAAATCCCCTCCATTTTCACTTGTCTTTTCCCATAATATGTTAATTTTGATACATAAATGATAATTCCTTCACTAGCCACTACCGAAGATATTAAATTAATCCTTATAGAACTATCCTGTCATTTTGTTGAATAAGAAAAAGCGATCTTCTATTGAAGAATCGCAATGCGATAGTTACATAATTAAACAAATGTATTTTTCTGTATTTTTATCAAATATTAACTATACATGTTAATTATAGGAGGGAATTATATTGAAAAACGCTTTTTTAATGATTTTCGCTACAATAACTCTAACAATTTTTAGTTCTAATTCCGCATGTGCTTTATCGTTAAATCAACTTCCCACAGCAAGAAACTCTGACCACTGGAAGGTTACCTTTGATAAGCCAGATATTAATGACGTAAAGCAAAAAAAAGACGTATTCAACGTTTATAGTTTAGACATAAAAAACATTGGAGAGAAAGTTTATGACCCACAAATTGAAGTTTACAGGGATGAACCAAATACAAGCACTATGTATTGGTTATTTACTAGTGGAGTATCTCCCCTAAAACAAGATTTACATCATCAAAACATGCCAGTATCTTCCAATGCTAAAAATATCGAGGTAGTTATTACATGGAGAGAACAACCTTATGAAAAAATGACAACGGGGGAAAAGTACCCAGCAAGAAAATATAAGCAAACATTTGTATTTAAACAAAAATAATTAAAATCATTATTTCTTAACAAAAGGACCAAGTGAAAGGTCCTTTTATTTCGTAAAATACATAAGAAAAAGAACTACTAAATAACACATGATATTGAACTAACGCATCAGTTAGTTACCTAATATTACATCTTGCTAAGTTCGAACCATTTTTCATATTAGTGATATTTTTTTGCAAAAAATGATTTTTTCACAGAAATTGTGTAGAACAAAATGAAAAAGGTAAAAATCATTTTCCAATGTAAGGTTGTTGATTATGTTGTATGGATAAATTCAAACTTATACTTCCGAAAAGTAAAGAATACGAAATCATAAACCAAAATCCCCATTTTTTTAGCCTAATATAACCAAATATCATCATCAAAGTTATAAAAGCTACTATCACTCTAAATAATGGTTCAGATACATTTGAAACTCCAAACCTTTCAGCTATGCCAATCGAGTCAGTAGATGTATTATAAAAAACGGAACTAATTATTAGAACTATGGCACCAAAAATATAAAAATAGCTAATCACTGAAATACCTAAAGGTTTTTTCAATAATTCCGCCTCCTAATATTATTTATAACTATTATAATCCATATAATGGTAAATTTGTGAAAAGCCTTATTGAACGATCCTTCGAAATATAAAAAAGTACTGATCACTCAGCACTTTTTTGTTAAACTAATTTATTGCGCAAGTTGCATAATAAGTTGGTACTTTTACGTAAATACCTATTTCTTAGTAGAGGTATTCTTTCTAAATATACCATAAAGAAAAAGTGCGACTCCTCCTCCAAAAGCGCCAGCAAAATGAGAACTTCTTAAAGTATCATTCAAAATAAACGCTGTCACTAAAAAAGCAAGTACAAACGAAATACTCAATAAAAAATTTGTTAAATAATATTTACTTGAAAGCATGATTTACTCCAATCTTTTTATTCTCTCTAAATAAGTTCCATATTTTTACAGCAAGTCCTTCTTCAACTAAAGCAATGCGTTAGTTGAAATAGGAAACAGTATAATAATCCTTCATATAATTACCGATTTAATAAATAATCTCCTATTCGAACTAAATATAATTTAAAATCTTGTGGTATAACATAACAAAAATGATTTACCAAACTTATTAAGAGTTATTTACTAATGAAGGAGATATTGATGGTAGTTCCTATCACCATGCAAACTTTCCTATATCGGTAAAAGCTAAAGTATTTAAAGTGGACATTACTTGGGAAAAAACAATAAAAGGAAATCAAACTAGACATTTTAAAGAAACATTTGTTTTTCATCAAAAATAATTTATACAAAAAGAGGAAAATCATAGGATCTTCCTCTTTTTGTAGTTTAACTTATGCAATGCGATTGTTGAATAAGAAATCAAGTATGTTCTTAATACAAATTCGTTTTATTGCGTGTTAAATTTGTTTAAACATTTTTATGTTGTTAAAAGATTGAGCATTCCAATCTTTTGCCCACCAACCAATTTGATAAGTATCTCCAGCTTTGAAATTTTTGATTCCAAATGATTTAATTTGCTCATCTGTAAGACGTAACATAGAATTTTTGAGGTTAATTGCTCTGAAATATACCCAACCATCTTTGGTTGAACTTACTTCAAATTTTTCATAGACGATGTTATGACCATCTCCAATTTCTTTCATTTTTATAGGAGCCCCATTTTCACTAGGTTTTAGTTGTGTAGGGCTAACATCGTTCTGTTTATTTGAAACTTGTGGTTTCTTAACAACTACATCTTTCTTTTCTTCATTTGAACAACCACCAGCTAAAATTGCAGTGATTGATAATACTAATACTAATTTCTTCATATGTATTCCCCTTTATATCTAGTAATATAAATATTTTACCATAAAATCCCATATTCTAATTCTACTATCCTGCCATTTTGTTGATAAGAAAAGTAAGATTTAAAAGAAAATTGCTAGAAACAAGCCTGGATAAGTAACTGATACATCACCATTACGAGCGAGCTAAACCATGAGTCAAATGAAGAAATCAAATACGCAAAACTAAACGCAGCTGTTAAAAATTAATGGAAATTTATGGTGTAATTAATGAAAAAGGTGTGTTTATATGACAACAGTAATTGTATTTATTTATATAACTGCAATACTTGTATCAATCTTTTTTGTTGGTCCTTTTGCACCATTAGTGGGCCTTGCGATTGGAATTCCTATACATATACTTATTTTACTTGTTAAAATCCATAAAAAACTAAATGAGATAGAGAGTAAACTAGAATAAGAATGAACTGATACATGCTTAAGTTGTACAAGACCTGACAGCATTGTATACAGAGTGTAAGCTTACAGTATTCTTTAACTAATTCAACTAAAAAAAATATAAGAAATGAAATGAATAATAATAATTTAAAGATAGTTGGCTTTATAAGAAATTAAAGGTTCAAGATATAGATAAATAATTTAATAGAAAGAAGGAATAAAATATTATGATGAGTTCTCTGATTGGATTTGTAATTTTTATTGGTATTTTTTTAGTATTTGATGCAGTTAGAAAATTGAATAATAATGTCATTGCACAAACCGAAGAAATAAAAAAATTACACGAACGTTTAAAATAAGAGATCCTTTTGTGTTAATTGAACTTTATGCTTAACCAACCCAAACATATGTTAATTCAAGATTACTAATATATTTTTTTAAATCAATATGAGAGGTGGAGGAGTTTGGTTGTATAACGATTTGACACTACGAATTAGACCTATTAATGAAGAGGATTTATTTTCACTTTGGACATTAACGTATAAAGAAAGTTCACCAGAGTGGAAGAAATGGGATGCACCATATTTTGAACACAAAGCTGTTACTTTTGAAGACTATTTAAAAAATAAGAATACTATTGTAAACCAAGAGGATAAATGGATTATTGAGGTAGATGGAAATGTCATTGGAATAGTTAGTTACTATTGGGAACATAAACCATCTAATTGGCTTGAGATGGGAATTGGTATTTATGATCCAAAATATTGGAGTGGGGGTTTTGGTACTAGAGCTTTAAAACTTTGGATTAATCATTTATTTAATACATTGCCTCTTGTGCGTGTAGGGTACACAACATGGTCTGGAAATCATCGTATGATTAAAGTTGGAGAAAAATTAGGAATGACGATGGAAGCACGATTAAGAAAATGTCGTTTCTATGATGGAACATATTTTGACTCGATTCGTATGGGGTTATTACGGGAAGAGTGGAATGATTTCATAGAAAAAGATGGATTAATTAAAGTTCAGAAAAAATGATGTTTACATAAAAATGAAATTTCTTTTTCAACTAAAACATGCACTTGTTAAAGAATAGGAATTAAAATTTTTTATTTCCTTTTAAAATATTAAGAATGAAGTCAGATTCCTAACAATTTGGAATCTGACTTTTTTATTTAATTCTTTACTATATTTCCGAACGAAAAGTTTTACCTAACTTATTTCCGAGACCGAAATAATGACGGAAATTATATATTAGTGGACTCCATTTATCTGGATCAATATGATTTTCTTCAATGATGATTTCATTATGAGCATGTACATGTAAAACTTGTGTCTCAACAATTGCAAATTCAGGTGAATGTTCAGGGATACGAATGTGTTTTACAATTGCCTCGATTTGAATTGGGCATTCCGTTATTCGTGTAGGTTTTACGGTTTGTGACTCTGTAGCAGTTAATTTACTGATATTGTATTTTTCTTTTTCATATGTAAATCCTATATCTTTCTTAGCGTCAGGAACGGGATTTTTTCCCGTATAAGGGGCTAAAAATTCAACATTCTCCCATAATAAAGGGTTAGGTACATTGATTACACATTCAGGATGTCGCTGTAAATTTTCAATAGCTTTTCCTCCAAGTCCAATTCCTAATATTATGCAATCTCCTAAAGCCCATGAAGAAGACATAGGACTAATATTGACTGTTCCATCCTCATTCATTGTATTTAGCAAAATCACAGGTGTTCCATAGTATAGAATTTTGGGTCTAATCAACTTTGTATTTGTAAAATGATTCATTTTTTTCCTCCTAATAATTATGTATTTCAAAATTTATTGTAGAATATAAATAGTTCAATTATCATCGAAATATGGATTACATAACGGGAGGAGAATAAAAATGAATGCAAATCCTAATGTAGCAGTGGTTGCTACACTTGTAAGTGAAACTTCACGTGCAGCAATATTAACTGTCCTTTTAGATGGTAGATTTCATCCTGCTAGCGAACTGGCATATATGGCTGGAATAAAGCCACAAACGGCTAGTTTTCATTTAGCAAAATTAGTCGATGCGAAATTAGTTAGCGTAGAAAAACAAGGGAGACATCGTTACTACGGTATTCGAAATCAGGAAGTTGCTCATATATTGGAGACATTATTATCAATAGCCCCTCCAATTGAAATTAGGTCTTTAAAACAAGCTTCAGAAAATACAGCAATTCGTTTTGCAAGAACGTGTTACGATCATCCTGCTGGTAAGTTTGGGGTGCTATTAACTGATTCTTTAATTAACTTGGGCGTTATAAATGAAGAAAGCCAAGGATTTATTGTTACGGAAAAAGGTGAGAGATTCTTTACTGATTTTCAAATTGATCTTGAAAAAATTAAGAAGAAGCGTCGATCATTTACACATAAATGTTTAGATTGGAGTGAAAGACGTTACCACATTGGTGGAGCATTGGGAAATGCGCTTCTTGAAAGATTTTTAGAATTAAATTGGATTCAACGTATGCCAAAAACAAGAGCCATAAAAATAACTTTTGAAGGAAAAAAAGGATTTAACGAAATCTTTTCTTTTGATATTTAAAGTAACTATTTACGAAAATCAACCTGAAAAAGCAGATACGCTGATAATAAGAACGGATGGCTAAGCAATTAGAGAATATTAATACCTGAAGAGAATAAACTTTTCACTGAAGAATAAATATTAACAAAAGAAAATAATGGTTCAGTGAAATGGGGTTTGAGCTATGAAAGAAAGGTCAGAAAAAAGACATAATGTTCCAGTTGGTTCAAAAAGTGTTATTACTTTCGGTTCTGCTTTAGCCATTACAATATCTTGGAGTATTCATAAATCAGTTCTCTGGGCAATAATTCACGGTTTTTTTAGTTGGTTTTATGTTATTTATTATCTTTTTACTAAGTAAAGTTTTAACTCGATAGTTTACTAGATCAGAGACGCTTGTTATTAGAATAAATCTCATTTTAGTTTAATAGTTTCAAAAAATTAAAAAATCCTAATGTAAACCCTTTCAAAATTTTTATTTTTCAAAAGGGATTGACAACTTATATCAAATTCATTAAGATGAATAAAAATAAAACGAAAAAGGAGACATGAACATGTTTTTCGCACGCACGAATAATGGGCTACAACATCATCATCCACCCAGGGTTTGAATCTATGGACAAAAATTGACCGTAGATGCAAGCCCTCTTCGTGTTACGAAAAAGGTGCTTGTGTCGTGCCAGAAGGCCATACAGGCATTTAACCTGTATGGCCTTTTTGTTTTTTCTAGAAGGGGGAATGTTCAATGGATGGAAAATTAAAGCAGTCATTAGTCAATTATCGATATAAAAGGAAAATGGAAGATTATGCATTAGAGCGAGGATATATCCCGTTTCATCCTCAGCTATTCGAAGAGTATGATTCATTTTCAAGTCGAAACCCAAGATTAGCTAGAGAAGACTTAGTTGTTGTTTTAACACGGTTACAGCAAATTTTATTGTTAAGACCCGATTTAACAAGTGCATTGATGAAAGAAATTTATCCGATCGCGCTTAAGGAAGAGAAATGTAAAGTATTTTATCAATCAACAATCTATCGAAATAATGGAGTAGAGCTTGAAGAAATAAATCAATTTGGTATTGAAAATTTAGGGCAAATTACTGAAGCATCTGAAATAGAAGTAGTTATTATGGCAATTGATTTGCTAAGCAAAGTTCCTTTTATTTTAGAAATCGGGCATACGGGGTTTATCGAAGGATTATTTAAAGAATGTAATTTAACCGAATCGCAAAAAAATAAATTGAAAAAGCTAATTTATTTAAAAAACATAGATGAATTAGAACGATTTATTCAGTCAATTAATTTACCGTTTCAAGCTAGAAATGTTTTTGAACAGTTATTTAGTTTACAAGGTAAAGGAGAAAAACTTCATTCATTACTTAGAAGCCTAGTATTAAATAATGAAATGGAAAATGCTGTTGAGAAGGTAATCAAATTTCAAGAAATTAGTCCTAATATTCTTCTCGATTTATCGATCGTAAATGAATTTGATTATTATGACGGAATCGTTTTTAAAGGGTATTATGATCAGTTAAATAAAGAGGTTTTAAGTGGAGGACGCTATCTTTTGGTGTCTGAAGATTCGGAAAACAGTATAGATGCAATCGGATTTTCGATTGATACAAATGCTTGGATAACATGTCAAATGAGGGATGTAAAGTGAATTGGCTAACAGTTGCAGTTGCAAAAGGAAGACTTGAAGAAGAGGTTATTAAAATATTAAGTCAGTCTGGTTACCGAAAAGTAATTGATTCTAAAACAAGAAAACTAATTTTTGAAGATGAAGTTCATAAAATTAAATATTTAGTAGTGAAACCTGTGGATGTCGCTACATATGTTGAACGAGGAGTTTGCGATCTTGGTTTTGTAGGAAAAGACATTCTGCTAGAACAAGAGAAAGATGTATATGAGTTGATGGATTTAGAACTTGGAAAATGCATTTTTGCAGCAGCGGGTTTTCCAGGAACGTTAATTGATCGAGGTGATGAAACGTTAAGAGTTGCGACAAAATATCCAAATATTACTTCGAAGTATTTCCAGTTTAGGCAAAATATTGAACTGATTTATTTAAACGGTTCTGTTGAATTGGCACCAATTGTAGGAATGTCAGACATTATTGTTGATTTAGTAGAAACAGGAAGTACTTTAAAAGCCAATGGATTAGTCATCTTAGAAGAAATGATTGCAATCAGTGCTAGAGTGATTTCAAATCGGGTTAGTTATCGATTTAACTATTTCCGTATTACTGAATTTATAGAAAAAATAAAGAAGGGTAGGAACATATATGCTGGAAATTTTATCGATTAATCATAAAAGCGAGAAACTTGAAAGTATTATAAACCGAACGAATTTACCCACTGTTGAGATCACAAAAAGCGTAGAAAAAATTTTATTAAATGTGAAAGAAAATGGAGATGAAGCAATTCGCAGGTACTCTTTAATTTATGATGAGGTCAAGCTAAATAGCTTCGAAGTAAGTGAAGATGAGTTTAATGAAGCTCTAGAACAGACTGATAAAAGTTTAGTAAATGCATTGATTGAAGCTAAGAAAAATATAGAGGCATATCATGAAAAGCAACTGCAAGATGGTTATAAAATAAATGATAAAAATTCATATGTTCAACAATTAATTAATCCGATTGAAAGAGTTGGTGTGTATATCCCAGGTGGAAAAGCAGCATACCCATCAACAGTTTTAATGAATGTGATTCCTGCAAAAATAGCAGGAGTGAATGAAATTGTCATTGTAACGCCACCAAATAAAGAAGGGAAAATTAAGGCATCAATTTTAGTAGCTGCGAAATTAGCTGGTGTTACAAAAGTATTAAAAATTGGTGGAGCGCAAGCAATTGGGGCACTGGCTTATGGTACTGAATCAATTGAAAAAGTAGATAAAATAGTTGGTCCTGGCAATATTTATGTGGCGCTTGCTAAGAAAAGTGTTTCAGGAATAGTTGGAATTGATATGGTTGCAGGTCCAACTGAAGTTGTCATATTAGCAGATGAAACAGCCAATCCAAGATTTATTACTGCTGACTTAATGGCACAGGCAGAGCATGATGAAATGGCATCAAGTATTGTTATTACGAATTCAGAAGAGTTTGCACAAAAAATACAGCAAGAAATACCAAACTTATTAGAAGAACAACCAAGAAAAGAAATTATTAAAAGCTCTTTCGAAAATTATGGAGCCATTATCGTCGTTAAAACGATCGAGGAAGGAATAGAGCTTGTTAATAAGCTAGCACCTGAACATCTTGAGTTAATGATAAAGAATCCAGAGTCGATCGTTCATAAAGTTAAAAATGCTGGTGCTATTTTTTTAGGAGACTATACTCCAGAGCCTGTGGGTGATTACTTTGCCGGAACAAATCATACATTACCGACTAGTGGAACTGCAAGATTTACCTCACCCTTAAATGTAAATGATTTTCAAAAGAAAACATCTGTTGTTTATTACAATAAGGCTGCCTTAAGTGAAGCTAGAAAACATATTGAAGTAATCGCAGAAGAAGAAGGACTATTTGGTCACGGTAAAGCAATTAGTATTCGATTTGAGGAGGATTCCAAGTGAGAACTGCAATGATAACAAGACAAACAAATGAAACAAATATTCGTTTGAAATTAAATTTAGATGGCGATGGAGAAAGTACGATTCAAACTGGCATTGGTTTTTTAGATCATATGTTAACGTTATTTTCATTCCATAGCGAAATAAACTTAGAAGTATTTTGTGAAGGTGATCTTGAAGTAGATGATCATCACACTACAGAAGATGTTGGTATCGCGTTAGGAAAAGCGCTATTAATAGCGTTAGACGAAAAAATTGGCATTAATCGTTACGGTTCTTTCTATATTCCAATGGATGAAACGTTAGCAAGAGTTGTCGTCGATTTTAGTGGGAGACCATATCTTGTTTATATTGATCGAACGGTAAGAGAACGAATTGGGAATATTGATACACAAAATTTCAAAGAATTTTTTAAATCATTAAGCTCTGAAGCTAGAATGAATTGTCATATGGAAGTTTTATATGGAGAAAATGATCATCACAAAATTGAAGCTTTATTTAAAGCATTTGGTAGAGCAGTAAAACAAGCAGTTGAAATAACTTCGACTAAATTACCTTCCACGAAAGGAATGTTATAAGTGAATATTATTATTGATTATGGTGTAGGTAATTTAGATTCATTAAAAAGAGCATGTGAAGAAATTGATTTTCCTGTAGTCATTACGAATGAAATTGAATTGATTGAGCAAGCTTCTACTATTATTCTACCAGGTGTTGGGGCATATGAAGCAGCGATGAACGAATTAAATCGACTTAATTTAGTAGATTGTATAAAGTCTAAGGCAAAAAGCGGTACACCTATTTTAGGGATTTGCCTAGGAATGCAATTACTATATGAATTTAGTGAAGAAAACTTTGGGGCAAAGGGGCTTGGGTTAATTAAAGGTAAGGTAAAACGTATACCTGACATTGTAAAAGTGCCACATATGGGCTGGAACAAATTGAATTTTACTAAACAAGAATCATTATTAAAATATGTAAATGAAGGTGAGTATGTCTATTTTGTACACTCATTTTATATTAGTTCAACAAATGATGAACTTTTAGCTTATTCCGAATATGGAGTTAAGATCCCAGCAATAATTAAATCCGATAATATTTACGGAATGCAATTTCATCCTGAAAAAAGTGCAGAAACAGGTCTAAATTTATTAAAAGCATTTAAGGAGATGTGTTTATATGATTCTATATCCAGCAATTGATTTAAAGGACGGTAATTGTGTTCGCCTTGAGCAAGGAGATTTTAATAAGAAAGTAATTTATAAGAGTTCACCACTTGAAGTTGCGTTAGATTTTGAAAAAGCAGGTGCAAAAGTATTACATATTGTTGATTTGGATGGAGCAAGAACTGGAGAACGGAAAAATGCTTCTATAATAAAAGAAATCATTCAAAAAACGAATTTAAACATTCAGTTAGGTGGAGGAATAAGAACACTTGATTCGATTTCATTCTGGTTAGAATTAGGTGTTGAAAAAGTTATTATAGGTACAGCGGCAATTAATAATAGACAACTTTTAGAACAAGCTGTTTTAAAATACGGTGATCGAGTCATTGTAGGAGTAGATGCAAAAAACAGTCTTGTAGCCATAAATGGATGGGAAGAGTCGACAAATCAAGATAGCTTTGAATTTTGTAAACAGCTAGAGCAACTCGGAGTGAAAACAGTTGTATACACTGATATTTCTAAGGACGGCATGTTAAGTGGACCTAATCTAGAAGCATATAAAAGATTAGCCGACGAAACAAATTTAAATATTATCGCTTCAGGTGGAGTGAGCTCGATCAATGACCTGATGTCACTTCGAAAGTTAAAGATTTATGGTGCGATTTCTGGTAAAGCATTATATGAAGGAAAATTTACAGTTGAGGAGGCACTTAAATGCTTGCAAGAAGAATTATACCGTGCTTAGATGTTCGTAATGGACGAGTCGTGAAAGGAAAACAGTTTTCAAGTATTCAAGATGTTGACTCACCTATAAAACTAGGAAAATATTATAGTGAGAATGGTGCTGACGAGCTAGTATTTTATGATATTACGGCTTCAAATGAAGAAAGAGATATATCATTGAAATTTGTTTCAGAAGTAGCGAAGGAATTGCGTATTCCTTTCAGTGTTGGTGGTGGAGTGCGTTCGATTGATGATTTTACAAAACTATTAAGAAATGGTGCCGATAAAGTATCGATCAATTCTGCCGCAATTTTAAATCCGAATTTAATTAAAGAAGCATCTGAACGTTTTGGATCGCAATGTGTTGTGCTTTCAATTGATGCAAAGTTAAATAAAGATGGCAATTATAAAGTGTTTATAAATGGTGGTCGGAAAGAGACTGAATGGGATGCGATTGAATGGGCTAAAAAAGGTGTGGAACTTGGAGCGGGTGAAATTGTCTTAAATAGTATTGATGAAGATGGCATGAAAAGGGGATTTGATATCAGGTTGCTGCAAAAAATTACAAATGCAGTTAATGTACCTGTTATCGCATCTGGTGGGGCTGGCAAAGTAGAACATTTTTATGATGCGATTGAATATGCAAACGTCGATGGGGTTTTAGCTGCATCAGTATTCCATTTTGGAGAGATCAAAATTAGTGAATTAAAAGACTATTTAAATGAAAAAAATATTCCAGTTCGACTATAGGAGGAGAAAACATGTTTTTTGATATTGAAAAAATTCGCTTTAATGAACAAGGTTTAGTACCAGCAATTGTGCAAGATATTGATTCGAAAGAAGTATTAATGTTGGCATATATGAATAATGAATCAATTAAACTCACAATCGATACTGGATTTGCAACATTTTTTAGTAGAAGTCGTAGGTCAATCTGGAAAAAAGGGGAAACATCAGGGAATCTTCAATATGTCAAATCAATTTCTTATGATTGTGACCAAGATTCAGTTTTACTTCAGGTTGAACAAGTAGGTGTAGCTTGCCACACAGGAAGCTACAGTTGTTTTTCCGAAAAATTAACTTTAAAACAAGAAAAGAATATTGTTCAGAATAAATCATTTAGTTATTTACCGAATCTCTATGAAACGATACAAGATCGAAAAAAGAATCCAATTGAAGGATCTTATACTACATATTTATTTAATCAGGGGATAGATAAGATATTGAAAAAAGTAGGGGAAGAGACAAGCGAAGTAATTATTGGAGCTAAAAATGAAGGAACTGAAGAATTAATTTATGAAATTAGTGATCTTGTCTATCACACAATTGTCTTAATGGTGGAAAAAGGAATAAAACTTGAAGAAATAAACAATTGCTTAATAAATAGGAAGGAGAAAGTAAAATCTTGAAAATTGATGGGCACACTCATACACAATATTGTCCGCATGGAAGTGGCGATGACGTACAATTAATGATCGAAAAAGCGATTGAACTTGGGTTTGATGAATACCATATCACTGAGCACACACCAGTACCATCATCATTTCAAAACTGCTTAAAGCCAAATGAAGCAGTTGCATCACTTGCGATGTCTGAAAATGAGGTAGACGAATATATTAAAGAAATGTATAAAGTAAGAGATCAGTACAAGGATCGAATTCGTATAAAAATTGGATTTGAATACGATTATTTACCGAGTGAATCAGTATGGTTTAAAGACTTCTTAAAAGAATACGGTAAATATTGTGACACAGGACTTTTGTCAGTTCATTACTTGGAAGGAATAAATGGATGGCATTGTATAGATTATAAAGCTGAAGATACTCTTTCTGGTTTAGTAAATTACTATGGTAGTGCAAAAGAGTTTCAACTTGCTTATTACGATGTAGTAAAACAATCAATCATTGATGATTTTGGTCCATTTAAACCAAAACGAATAGGACATATGACTTTATGCAATAAATTTAAGCAATTTTTGAAATGCGAGGATACGGAAAAAATACTAAATAAACAAATTGAACTATTAAAGCTAGTAAAAGAAAAAAATTATATCTTAGACTATAATACTGCAGGATTATTTAAAGAGTATTGTGGTGAAACCTATCCACCAAACCATGTCGTTGAAATTGCGAAGTCCTTAAATATAGAGTTAATGTATGGATCAGATTCTCATAGTGTAAAAGATGTTGGAAGAGGATATGATGTTTATTTTTCAAATAGTAAAAAATTTAGCTGACGATTAATTGGTATTACAGATTTAAAAAGGGGAAACTGATTTGTCAGGCCTTATATGAGTAAGTAATTTACCATCTGTTTACTATTTAACTAACTCATTACCTCATTATGAGTAAGTAATATACACCAATTTGTAAAATAACTTACTCATGAGACTGCTATGAGTAAGTTATTTTCATATTTTCCCTTTTTTGCTAACTCATGAGCCCTTTAAGAGTAAGTAATTTGTATCAATTTGCCATTTAACTAACTCATGAGCTCTTTATGAGTAATCAAATTTCATGTTTTCCCGTTTTTACATACTCATTTAATCCTCAATATAGTGAAATTCCCCCAAATTACAAATATCAACCGTTGATATATAATTAAGAAAAATATGAAATCTTTTTTGAATATAGTTTATATAAAAGGAGAATTCGAATGTCGAATATTATTTGGTTGGTATTAGGGGCTTTATTAATGAGTACTATCGATTATTTGATGTTTCATTTTGGACTTGTTGATAACAAGAAACAAAGATGGGACTGGTTTGAAAAAAGAACAAAGTTTCAAAAAGTTAGTGTACTTTCTGGTGTGTTTTTAGTTTTATTTGTCATTCAATTTGTAACTTCATATTAAATACTACTAAGAGAGTCATACTTGTGGCTCTTTTTGGTTTTTAAATAGATATTTTCAGCTAACTTCTACAAGTTTAATTCCAAAGTTCCAAATGTTATAAGAAAATAAAAAAAGAAAAGGTAAAAATGGACATTTGTTGAATAAATAAACAGTGGTGACCTCAATATGAAACGAACGTTATAATTTAATTCAAATTTAGTCCTGCTTTTTTAATAACAATTTAATAGTTGTGAGGAAACTTAACAGGGTAATTTCTAAAATTATTAGGGTTAAAAAAGGTGGGGATTTTTTGAATCGAAAAGAAATGTTTTTGAACGTATTAGACAAAACATATGATCAGGAAAGTTGGTTTGCGCCACTAAAAGATGCTATTGAAGGAATTACAGTTGAACAAGCTGGTTGGAGACCAATGGGAGAAGCAACTAAATCAATTTGGGAAAATGTTAATCATCTTCTATATTACAAAGAGAGGCTTGTAGCAAATCTAGAAGGTAGAGAGTGGACACAAAATCTAGACGGCGACCAAACCTTCTTTCTTACTGAACAATCGAATGAAGAAAACGAATGGAAGAAAGTAGTTGAACGCTTGGAAAAGTCCTCTGTTAGTTTAAGACAGCTAGTGAGTAATATGACAGATGAGGAACTGATGAGAGATTCTTTTGAAGTTAAACTAATGGATCTATTACTACATGACGCTTACCATACCGGACAAATTATTCAAAATAGAAAAATGCAAGGATCGTGGCCATCACATCGTTGATATAATCTACCTGAGGCAGCTCAAAGCTGTCTTTTTTTGTTTAAAAACACACGGAGTTACTTAATCGATTATCTTGTTATTTCAATAGAAATAAATTAGGAGCGGAAAAATGAAAAAAAGATTACGAAAAAAAAGTTCAAATGAATGGGAATGGTTTTCAGTAAAAGTGTTATTTGCATGTGAAATATCTGGAAATCCTTCACCAGAAAAAATCGATGAAGATTACGACAGTGACGGTCATAAGACATTTGAGGAAAGCATTTTTCTTATAAAAGCACCTTCTCAGGAAGAAGCTTATGTAATTGGTAAAAAAGAAGCAATAAAAAATGAAGTAGATTACTTAAATCAATATGATCAAACAGTAGAATGGAAGTTCATAAAATTGATCGATTGCTTTAATTTATCTGTTAAAAAACTTGAAACAGGTACTGAACTATTTTCCCGCTTTATAAGGGTTCCGCATGATTTGCCGAATGAAAAGGTTAATTCATATATTGACCGAGATTTATTTCATGAAAAAGAAGTCGGCAATTAAGTTGAATAAAACTATATTTAATAGGAGAAATGATTATGTTTAGTTATAAAATTGAAGAAAACTTGCAATTAAAGCTATTAACTCTACAAGATGCAGAAGAGTTATACAAATTAACAATCAATTCAATGGAACATTTAAAAGAGTGGTTACCATTAATAGCATATAATAAAAAACTTGAGGATACAGAGAATTTTATAAAATCGACAATGAAACAATTTGCTGAAAACAATGGATTTCAAGCTGGTATTTGGTCAAATGAAAAACTTGTTGGCGTAATCGGATTTCATAAAATTGATTGGTCAAATAGGTCGACAAGTATCGGTTATTGGTTAGGAAAAGGGTTTGAAGGATCAGGCATAATGACAAAAGCATGTCATGCATTTGTTAATCATGCATTAACAGCTCTATTGCTAAATCGGGTCGAGATTCGTGCAGCTGTTGAAAACACAAAAAGCCGTGCTATACCTGAGAAATTAGGATTCCTTCAAGAAGGTCGGATCAGGAATGCTGAATGGTTGTATGATCATTATGTAGATCACATCGTTTATGGTATGTTAGCCGAAGATGGGGTTTCTTTAAAGAAATAATGTTAATTTCAGTTCAATGAACTTTTTTTCTTGCATGAAAAGTATTAATACTTCAAATACTTCATTTGAAAGGATTTACTAATTATTTGGTAAAAATATTAATAACTACTTTGTTAAATGAAGAGAAAGTAGAGTTAGTGGGCGGTCATTAAGATAATGACTTGTCTAGCGTGATGCTATAAACTGCATGTAAGAAAAGGAGAATATCAATGCATTGGTATGAAAAACTAAATCAGTATTTTCCAGTTGAAGAAATGAAATCAAGGGAACATATGGAAACATTATTGAAAGAGCGGCCAGATATTTACCATAAAGATGAAGGTCCGCATCATGTTTTAATGTATGCGGAACTTGATGATTTTGTATTTATCGATTACTTGTTCGTTTCAAAAGATGCCCGTGGGCAGGGGTTAGGGTATAAACTACTTGATAAGCTAAAGAAAAAAGGCAAACCGATTATTTTAGAGGTTGAACCAGTTAATTATGAAGATACAGACACTGAAAAACGGCTTCGATTTTATAAAAGAGAAGGTTTTGAGCATGCTCAGTCGATTGGATATAGCAGACGCTCACTAGCAACTCAAGAAATAAACCCTATGGAGATTTTGTACTGGTCTCCAAATAATGAGGGTGAAGAAATGATTTTTAAAGCGATGAAAAAAACATATAATATGATCCATACATATAAGGATACACATTTTTACGGTGAATCTTATCAGCCAGTAGAGGAAGTTTTAACCTTTGGTGAAAATAATAGCAATCAAAATCTTTTAGAAGACATATAAAAATGCGAAATCAAAAACGACTGATTACCTCAGTCGTTTTTTCTAACTACACACCCATACGTTTGCGTTGATTGTTCGGCTTTTTAGAAATTTGATTCTTTTTCGTCATATCTTTAACAGCATTTACTCCATTATTTTGATTAGAATTTTGCTGTTTTTTGCTAGCCAACTTTTGTTTCATAAGTTCCTGAAGACTAACTTTTTTTGGTTCATTGTTATTTTCGCTCATAAATTTAATTTCCTCCAATTTTATCATACTTTTATAATGACTTGTTGAAGGAAAATTAGCAAGTACATTTAAAAGAATTAAAAGTTCTATTAACTTTCTTTTTCTGTATTTTTCTTATGAAACTCTTCCATTTTTTTACTCTTCGAATATGCAGATTCCTCTGAATGTCCAAATTGATCTACAGAACTTTTCTGTGGACCTTTGTTTGTATGTCCTTTTGCCATGTTTAACCCTCCTTTTTTATTATTATGTGCTTAAATTCCTTGAATAATCTCTTATTTAAAATGGGAATCTATTCATGATTAATGTTATGAGGAGGAAGAAGTATGACTAGTAAAAATGGCAGTAAAGGAAGCAAAAACCAAAATGCACCAGAACTTCATGGACAAGCACCATCTAGTGGTGACAACACAAAAGGGAACGTCTATCGCTCTAAAAAAGGCAGTAAATCACAAACGGAATTACACTAATATAACCAAATAAAAAAGAGCTTGGATTTCCCCAAGCTCTAATTTATTCTAATTATTCTCAGTCTTGAACATCAAAACCTTCTTCATCTAAATATTCACAAGCTTCACCGTAGCTATTGAATGTACCATCAAGATTTTCTCCTGCGTAAACATTCCACATGTCCATTTCTGAAACAAGTTTAAGAATTTGTCCGTTAGCATTAACCCAGATTTCTTCTACTTCTTCATCTTCTTCTTCAAAAATCGGCTCGATTGATAGGCTTTCGATTGACTTAGTTAGGATTGTGCGAAGTTCGTCTTCAGTAAATTCTCTTATATTTACCATACCTTTTTCGTTTGTTTTGTATCCCTTAATACCTTCAGCGTATACAAAGCCGTTCCCATTAGGATGTAAATGATAAACAACATTCATTTTTTCTTTTAAACTTTCTTCATATTGAAAATTTGTACGCCCAAGTGAGACTGGCTTTTTAGTTAATTCTGGAAATGATTCAATGATTGTTAGTTTTTCTTCGTAAGTTAGCATAATGCCTCCAAATAAATATTCTTTTACCTATGTTTTGTATGTAACGTAACAAATATAACAAAAATCTTTTGAAAATGACATAGAATTGTCACAATTTCGGTTACTCTAATTTGGTAAAATAATAATGCTGTATAAATTTAACATATTCCTTTTGGCATATTTTTGGACTTAATTTGATTTTATTATACATAGTAGGTGATTACATGACAGTTAAAGAGAAAGTGAAACAAGAATTTATAAAAAAACAATTTTATAAATCGTATTTAAATGAAAATGAAAACAATATCCATCCGATTGCAGTTTTAGCTGACCTTTACAACGAACAAAATGATGATATGGATCTTTCATCTATCCGATTTGCACAAGGTGAAGTTTATTTTGAGAATAAAGATTTTGAATCTGCAGTTTTCAAATGGGAAAAAGTCGGAAATCAGTTAAGTGATTGGGCAAAGAAAAACATTGCTGATTCTCATTATGAAATTGGTGCATTTGAAACAGCAGAAAAGCTATATAAAGAAGTTAAAACAGATAGTAGTACTTTAACATCTGAAATATTCTTAAATTTATTCTCACTTTATATCGATGTTTCGAAATACGAGGAAGCAGACCGTATTATTAAAGAAGCAGTTAAATATAATCCTGATTATCCAAATGTAACAAGAATTGCACGTAATTTTTATGAAAAACATCACGATTGGAATAGTGCTGTAGCTCTAGCTTCAGATGAATCAATTCGTACAGAAGATTTAAAATGGTTTGTTGTATTAAGAGAATACATTATAAATGGTGTAACAAAAGAAATGGCACCAAGTTATTTTGTGCAACCGTTACTTTCATTGGCTAAAGTTGATCTTGAGCACTTTGAATTAATGGTTGAAGCACTTTGGAATAGTTACAGAGAACAATCAGTTTATGTAAATTGGTTACAAACATTCAATGATATGTTATTCCAAATTAACGTTGAGACAGGTGTGAAGTGGAATCGTTTGCCATCGATCTATTCAATGACTTACGAAGAATTAGTTGAAGGTGACTATTTTGTAGCTCAGCTTGAAGAAATGATGCCAAGCTTCTTAACAAATTGGTTACGTATTACGGATATTAGGGGTGCAGTTTTAGCAACAACTGCAACACTTGCATGGGATCGTTTATTCCCAGGCCGTATCGATTATCAAATTGTTGCTGATGCAGAAAGAGCATTTGAACAGTTAATGAATACGCCTGATTGCTTTGAAATTGGCAAAGAATTATTTGAAAACATCTTACAATGGTCTGTTTTAAATGAAATAGAAGTTGGTGACCGTTTTGAATGGTGGACAAGTAAAATAACTCAATTTGAAAATACAACAATGCTTGTTGCAGGTACATCTGGTAACGGTAAATCTTCATTTGTTAACTCACTTTTAGGTGAGAAAATGATGGGTTCTTCTACTTCAATGCCAGTATTATTTGAACAAGATAATGAATCAAATATTATCGTATTTTCGAAGGAAGGAAATACAAAGCTTCCTGAATTTGCAGATTTTTATGATTTAACAACAGTTGAAAATAATCTGCTAAAAGGTGATGAATTAGTATACTATAAATTACCAAATTCATTTTTAGAAAAGCACCGCTTATCAATCATTGATACTCCTGGAATTGATGGAAACCAGGTTAATACAAAAGCATTATTACAATCTGTAAAACTTGCAGATCGTCTTGTTTATGTTTTAAATGCTACTGCACCATATACAGAAAACGAACGCTCTTTACTAGTTAAAATTCAAAAGGAATTACCAACTCTACCGATTCACTTTATTTTAAATAAGATGGATTCAATTTATAGTAAAGAAGAAATTGATCGAGTTCGTGCTGAAATCCAAGCGAAAGTTCGTGTAGATTTCCCTAGCGCTAAAGTATTACCATATTCTTCAATTTATAGTAATCAAGATCAATTTAAAGATTTAGAATTATTTATAGAGAATAATGTTCTATCAACTGATGCTAATTCTAAACAAACAGAGAAATTATTATTAGCTATTCGCAAATTAATTAATTTCCTATTAGAAAAACGAGTTGAGAAAGAAAACGAACTACGTGCTAATGTTGAATGGAATGAAGTTCTTGATGACAAATTAAATGGTCTATTACATTCTTTAAAAGATAAAGAAATGGAGCATTTAAATACAATTAAAAGCTCGTATCGTGAATTAAAAGACGAATTAAAATATGACCTGAAGCTAAGTATTCCTGGTCTACTAAAAGAATGTAAAGAGTTAATCAAAGAAGATAGTGATTTTGGTACAATTCTTGAAACGATAAACGAAGAGATGAATCTTCGAATTGGTGAGTATGTAAGAGAGAATACTTTACCAAAACTAAATGAAGCTCTTCAAAACTGGATTAAAGAATCAGGTATTTTATTAGAAGGTACTCAAAGCTATTTAACTGAAATGAGTGATTCTTTAAATGAATACATTGGAAATGAATATTTAAATCTCGAGTGTGATTTTAAAGTATTAGATGACTGGCGCCGTGATGCTGATCGCATGACTAGTATGACTCAGTTAGATGACATGAATATTTTATTAAATTCTTCACCATCTCAATTCATCTTAAAGAGCTCAGGAATCTTATTAGGTTTACTGCCACAAAATAAATCAAAGCTTGTTGCTCAATATCAAAAGTATGTTGATAATGTTAACTATGATGATGTAACATCAGAATTATCAACGAAGTTTTTCCTACAATTTGAAATGTTTGAAAAAACTTTACCAAGAGATTTATCAATGTTCTTACATGCTCCATTTGAGCAAATCCATGAACTAGTTGATGAAACAAGAGTAGCAATTGCTAACTATAATCAAACAATAGAAGATATGAAATCAAATCCAAGTATTTACTTTGATCCGATCACATTCTTCACAGTAAGATTAAGACAATTAGAATTTTTAACATTACGTAAATAATAGGAAAAGAGTGTGCTAAATGGCACACTCTTTTTTCTTATTGATTTATGCAATTATTTATAAAGCTTACATTCAACTATTCTTCTGTTTCTTCTTCAAACGGAATATGTACAACGATTGTTTGGTAACCTTCTTTAATTTTTACATAACCACCCCATGGGATTTGGAGTATTAAAAAGGCTCCTTTCGTATCAATTGAAAAATGTGCAATTTTTTCATGTTCTTCATCGAGTAAAAGCACTTCCCGCTCATTCCCAACTGTTCTAATACCAGGATGGCAATGAATTTGTATTTTCCAGTTGCCAAGTCTACTTAATAAGAAATGACTCATAAAATAGATCACCTTCTATCGTTTAGTTTCTTCAAAACGAACTAATGAAACATATTGGGAGAACAGTACGAAAAAACAGATGAGGCTATCTTTAAATTAATTCTATTCTAAAGAATGGTAACTTAAAACTATTTAGGATTATTCGAAAAATATTTCTTACTCATAATGAAATTCATGTGTGAGAAATAAAGTGGAAAATTTGGGTTAGAAGAATTCATGAGTATGTAAAAATGCAAAAGTTTGAGAAACAACAATACGCTTTTTGAAGAAAGTATCTCCGAGAATTTAGGATAGAGGCTGAGGAGATAAAAAACAAATTGATAAGAAAAGTTTAAAAGAGTTGCTAAAATAACTCTTCTTTGTTCTTCAACGATCTGGGAGTTTAGTTACTTTAAGATTCTTTAAGATTCTTTAGAATTCAATTAAAAAAAATGTATAATGCAGGAGATTCTAATTTTTACGTCAAACTCAAATCATAAGCATTTACATAGCAAAATATATGCTAAATGGAAAGTTGTAGTATTGAAAGAAGGTGATACATAACCCAAAGCCGATCGCCAAAAGAAATGACTGGAAAATTTAAAATCTTGGTAGTCGGGTAGCCTCAGGAGCGTCTTTTGATTTCTAGATTGTTGGTAAAATCTTATTTAGGAACTAAGGAGAGGTGTAAGGATGAAAAAAAGAAACCGAAAATTAATAGTACCGACTGTTGCTTCATTGTTAACATTATCGTTGTATTTCCCAGGAGGCCCAACTTTTGCCGCAGCTTCCAAACATGTACAACTTATTCAGGCAACTCCAACCGCTGCAAATCATGGCACTTCCATTGGTCACAAAAACCGCAACTCCAAAGCTTCGATAACTATTGCCCTTCAGCTAAGAAACAACGATCAACTGGATAATTATATTGCCAGCTTAAAAAACCCTGACTCAAACAACTACAAGAAATACTTAACTCCCGACGAATTTAAAAATCAATATGGCCCAACTGATACAACTGTTGCTAAAGTTAAAAGCTATTTGACAAGTCAAGGCTTTAAAGTAGAAAATGTTTCTTCCAATAACGCCTTTATTACCGTCAGTGGCACCATTGGTCAAATGGAGGATACTTTTGGTGTAACCATAAATAACTATAAAGATTCAAATGGCCAAACCTATTATGCCAATGATCAAGCTCCTTCCATTCCCGCTGAATTTTCTGGGGTGATTACGAATGTTGAAGGTCTGAATAATGAAGCACATTATACACATTCGAAAATTAGTAGTTCATCTATGCAAGTCTCAGGGCAGAATAAAGCAGTGACACCGAAAGTGGGGAGTGGTCCAGCTGGCGGTTATACACCGGCTGAATTAAAAGGTGCTTACGATATCAACCCACTGTCAACTGCTGGATATACTGGAACTGGCCAAACTGTAGCAGTCATGGAGTTGGACGGATATAAAGCAACGAACATTAGTACCTATAACAATTACTATGGCCTAGGAAGCCCTGCACCAACAAATGTATATATTGATGGTTATAGTGGTGCTGCCGGTCAAGGTGCAATCGAAGTTGAACTTGATATTGAGGTAATCAATGCAATTGCGCCAAAAGCACAGGTGGTTGTATACGAAGGGCCAAATAGCGCCCAAGGCTTAATTGATACTTATCAAAAAATTGCCTCTGATAATAAGGCAAAATCAATTTCTGTTAGCTGGGGGATCGGTGAGCAGCATGAAGCAAGTGCGACTATGAATAGCTTACATACCATATTCCAACAATTTGCAGCCCAAGGACAAAGTATTTTTGCTGCCTCTGGAGACAATGGTGCCTACGATTCAGGAGGTAGAACTTTAGAAGTCGATAGTCCTGCAAATGACCCGTATGTGACTGGTGTTGGTGGAACTCACCTGAATTTAAGCGGTACTTCTTACAGTTCAGAATCCGTTTGGAGTAACAAAACAAACAAATCAGGTGACGGAGGAGGATTATCTAAAGTTTATGCTATGCCGTCATTCCAGTCAGGTCCTGGAGTCCAAAACAGTTATTCGAATGGTAAAAGGGAGGTTCCTGATGTATCAGCAGCTGCCGACCCTAACACCGGATATTCAATCTATACTGGAGGAGCATGGCATGTAGTCGGTGGAACATCAGCTGCCGCACCATTATGGGCTGGAATCGCTGCACTCAATAATCAATTTGCATCAGCAAATGGTAAGGGAAACCTTGGTCAAGCAAATCCAACTCTTTACCAAGTTTTTAATACAACTCAAAAATATGCAGCTTATCATGATGTTACGTCTGGAACAAACTTGTACTATCCGGCTACATCTGGCTATGATATGGCTTCAGGTATTGGGACACCAGATGCGTATAATTTAATTCGCGATATAAATGGGTTTTAAAGTAGTAAAACGACAGTCTCCAAATATTGGAGGCTGTCTTTTTTGTTAATGAGAGAAATTAAGAGTGATTTTAAATTCAACCTTTTTCTGTAAAAAAAAAACGAACTAGAGAATACTAAATGAAAATCAATCTATGAAAATATAAGCTACTAACTTCAAATAAATCATACATATATTTGGTTGCATAAGAAAAATTAGATTTGCTAATGTCTGAATAATGTTTTATGTATGACGTTGTTACTATGCAATTGGAGTAATTGGACGATTAAATTTGATTTTGGTAATACTTTACAATTACATACAAAAAATGTATTATACATACATATAAATGTATGTAAGGAGAATATCATTTTGCCTAGAAATAAATATCCAGAAATAACAGAAAAAAAAATTTTGGATACAGCAACTAAGTTATTTTTAGAAAAGGGATGGGAACAAACTACTATTCAGGATATTGTAGATGAAATTGGTGATTTAACTCGAGGGGCATTTTACCATCATTTTAAATCAAAAGAGGATATCATCGAAGCTGTTCTCAATCGTCTTGCAACTGAAAACGACCCATTTATAGAAGCTAAAAATATTACTGGTTTAAATGGACTGGAAAAGTTGAGAATGGCATTTTTATTGTCATTTGAAAATATTGGTCAATTAGAAGCCATTAAAACGATACCAAAGATCCTAAACAATCCTAAAATGATTGCCAAGCAATTAATTGAGTGTGTCAATTCGGGGGCTCCTGATATTCTTGCCTTCATCGAAGAAGGGGTGATAGATGGGTCTATTTCTGTCCAATATCCTAAGCAGACAGCTGAAACTTTTATGTTGTTGACCAATATATGGTTAAGTCCTATTATCTTTTCAGTAGACACTGAAGAATATCTATTAAAAGCAAAACACTTACAAGCTTTATTTAATAGTATTGGACTTCCAGTAATTGATGACCAAATAATTGATACCCTTGTAATGGTTCATAAAACGTTAATAAATATCTAAGGTGACTGCCATTTGGCAGTTTACTTTTATATAAATACATACATATATATGTATGTAAAAAGGGGAGATATAGATATGGATTATGAATACGCTGTAAAAATTTCGAGGCTAGTAAAGACCTTTAATAAAAAAGAGGTTATTAGATATTGTAATATGGCCGTTCCAAAAGGAAGAGTTTACGGACTATTGGGTGTAAATGGAGCTGGAAAAACTACAATTTTAAAAATGCTTATAGGGTTACTTCACCCAACTGCCGGACACATTAAAATTTTTGGTAAGGATATTCACGAGAATAAAAAATACATATTAAGGAACGTAGGAAGCATTATAGAGACTCCAATTTTCTATGAACATTTATCCGCCACAGAAAATTTAGAAATTCATCTTTCCTATATGGGGATTCAAGATATTGATATAAAAAAAACATTAGAAATAGTTGGGTTAAATGAAATAGGTAATCAACCTGTTTCTCAATTTTCTTTAGGTATGCGTCAGCGATTAGGGATAGCAAGAGCTATTATCCATCGCCCAAAACTTTTAATTTTAGATGAACCAATCAATGGGCTAGATCCGGTTGGGATACGTGAAATTAGGGAGCTTTTTCTATATCTTGTAAAAGAATATGGTATAACAATCATTGTTTCTAGCCATATATTAAGTGAAATTGAACAGATCTCAGATGTGGTAGGAATTATCGCAGATGGAAGTGTTATTAAAGAAATAGAGTTGTCTACTAACAAAAATGAAATAGCTGATGGATTAGAAGAATATTTTGTTAATATTGTCAAAGGAGGGATGAAACAAAATGTTTAATTTAATGAAACTTGAATTAAAAAAAGTAAATATTCGTTCCTATATTTATTCTGCCTTTATCATTGGAATCTGTATGTTAGGAATAATCTATCTATTCGCTTTTGCGCCAAAGATTGAACCAACAGACCCGGACATGAAAATGTTTGCAGGATATGAAAGAATCATTCCATTATTTAGTACAGTATGTATGTTTGCCTTTAGCTTGTTATCATCTGCAATGTTTTCAAAAATTGTAATTGAAGAATATTCAGGTAAACGGACAATACTACTCTTCTCATATCCAAATAGTAGAAGCAAAGTTTTTTTTGCGAAGATCACATTCGTTTCACTTTTTGTAGCAACTGCAATGATCGTAACGAGTATATGTATATACATAATTTTCAGTATTAGTGAATCTATTCATCAATTGGTTGAAGGAAACATAACTTTTGAACTAATAAAAAGGGGACTTAAACTCACATTTTATATGTCTATTTCTGCAGTAAGTGTTGGTATCATTTCCATGGCAATCGGCTTTATAAAGAAGTCTATAACAACTACGATTATATCCTCAGTCTTGCTTTGCTCATTGCTTAGTAACATAGTGGCAGGCTTTATATCTTCAGATCGTCCAATCATAATTTTTACAATAATACTTGTATTGCTATGTGTTTTCGTCATGAACATAATCTCAAATAGAATCAACACAATGGAGGTGTAAGAATTTAGCGACCGACTGCTTTTACAGTTTTTTATAAACTTATTACTAGTAAATGAATCAAATGTTCCTACTGGTACGAAAAATAATAAAAATATTATAAAAAGAACATGAGGTTTCTATTTTCATGTTCTTTTTTATTTTTACCTTTAAAAGGACTAGATACGCTTTTGGGTTATAAATATTTTGATGTTATAGGAATCCTATCTTGTGATTAGTCCCAAAAAATTACTAGAAATTTTTTATTAGGGGAGCGAAGTATTAAACAAACTTGTTGTAATAAATTGTTCATGTTATTCAAAATCTATTACAAAGTAGAGTGATTTGAAGTAAAAGCGCTTGCATTTTTTTAATTATGTTTTTATAATACTTGTATACAAGTATACTCGTATGGAAATGAAGGTGAACTAATGTCAGAATTAAAGCAATATCTTTATCCGGAAAAATGGCTTTCAAAAGCTTCAGCTGGTGATCGTGTAACATATGAATTAAGGATGCAGATAATTTCTGGACTAATTGAAAGCGGTACCAAGTTATCAGAAAATAAATTGGCTACCGATTTTAATGTAAGTCGTTCTCCTATTAGAGAGGCATTAAAAACACTAGCATCTGAAAATCTGATTCGTTTAGAAAGAATGGGTGCTGTTGTTATTGGATTAACTGATAAAGAAATAGAAGAAATATATGATGTGCGATTACTGATCGAAACATTTGTATTTGAACGGTTGGTAAAATTGGACACGAAAGAATTGGTTCTGGAACTGAGTAAAATTCTTGAAATGATGAAAATTGCAATTAAATATCAAGATGCCGATGAATTTTCATTTCAAGATGTATTATTCCATGAAACGATTATTCGAGCGATTGATCATTCATACATTTTGATGATCTGGAATAATGCTAAACCAGTAATGGAAGCGTTTATACTTTTATCAATGAGAGTACGGTTTAAGGAAAATTACGAAGACTTTGAACGAATAGTCGAAAATCACCAATTATATATTGATGCAATTAGTACGAAGAATAGAGATCTTATGATTCAATCTTTACATCAAAACTTTGATGATGTTCAAGGAAAAGTAGAAGATCTTTGGAGATCTCAACAAATGTTTTCAAAAGGAGTAGAACAAGAATAATGACAAACTATATGTTAGGGTTAGACATCGGTACCACAAGCACAAAAGCCGTTTTATTTACTGAAACAGGTGAAGTCATCCAACAAGAGAATATCGGATACCCACTCTATACACCTGATATTTCTACAGCTGAACAAGACCCAGAAGAGATCTTTACAGCTTTAGTACAAGCAATATCTAAAATAATGAAACAACATCCTCAAAAAGAGATATTATTTATTTCTTTTAGTAGTGCAATGCATAGTTTAATTGTCATGGATGAAAATGATCAACCATTAACGCCTTGTATTACATGGGCAGATAATCGAAGTGAGGCTTGGACTCATAAAATTAAAGATGAATTAAATGGTCACGAAATATATAAACGAACAGGAACTCCTATTCATCCAATGTCTCCTTTAAGTAAGATTACATGGATTGTAAATGAACGACCAGAAATCGCTCAAAAAGCGAAAAAATATATTGGAATTAAAGAATATATATTTAAAAAATTCTTTGACCAATATGTTGTCGATCATTCACTTGCTTCAGCCATGGGTATGATGAATCTTAAAGCATTAGATTGGGATGAGGAAGCTTTACAAATTGCAGGGATTACAACTGATCAACTATCTAGACTAGTACCTACTACGGAGATTTTTACAAACTGTAATCTTGATTTAGCTAGACAAATGGGAATTGATCCAAAAACTCCTTTTGTAATTGGTGCAAGTGATGGAGTACTTTCCAATCTTGGTGTGAATGCCATTCGAAAAGGAGAAATTGCAGTAACAATCGGGACAAGTGGTGCAATTAGAACCATTATTGACAAACCACAAACTGATGAAAAAGGACGAATATTTTGTTACGCATTAACGGAAAAACATTGGGTCATCGGTGGACCAGTGAACAATGGCGGTATGATTTTTCGCTGGATTCGTGATGAATTTGCGGCTTCGGAGGTTGAAACTGCAAAAAGATTAGGTATTGATCCATATGAAGTTTTAACAAAGATTGCCGAAGGGGTAAAACCTGGGGCAGATGGCTTGTTATTCCATCCTTATTTAGCAGGTGAACGTGCACCATTATGGAACCCTGATGTTCGAGGATCCTTCTTCGGCTTAACGATGGCACATAAGAAGGAGCATATGATTCGCTCTGCACTTGAAGGCGTTATATACAACTTATACACAGTATTTTTAGCTTTAATTGAATGTATGGATGGACCAGTATCCAAAATCCAAGCAACTGGTGGGTTTGCAAGATCAAATGTATGGCGTCAGATGATGTCCGATATTTTTGATTTAGATGTAGTTGTACCAGAAAGCTATGAAAGTTCTTGTCTTGGTGCTTGTATTTTAGGTCTTTATGCAACAGGAAAAATAGAATCCTTTGAAGTAGTATCTGAAATGGTCGGTAATACGCACAAACATACTCCTAATGAAGATGCAGTAAAAGAATATCGAGAATTATTGCCAATCTTTATTAGCTTATCGAGAGTGTTAGAAAAAGATTATAAACGGATTGCTAATTATCAAAGAGGATTAATTAACAAAAATAAATAGAATTTCGGGGGGGATTTCCATGCCACTAGTTATAGTAGCAATCGGAATAGTAGCATTACTTGTTTTAATCATGAAGTTTAAATTAAATACTTTCCTTTCATTAATTATTGTTTCATTTGGAGTTGCTTTAGCACTTGGAATGAAACCAGATAATATTGGCACAACCATTGAAGCTGGATTAGGCGGAACACTTGGTCATTTAGCATTAATCTTCGGACTTGGTGCAATGCTTGGTAAATTGATCGCAGATTCTGGTGGCGCTCAACGTATTGCGATGACTCTTGTAAACAAATTCGGTGAAAAGAACATTCAATGGGCAGTAGTTGCTGCTTCATTCATTATCGGTGTCGCTTTATTCTTCGAAGTAGGATTAGTATTATTGATCCCGATTGTATTTGCTATATCAAAACAATTAAAAGTTTCTATTTTATATTTAGGTATTCCAATGGCGGCTGCTTTATCTGTTACACATGGTTTCTTACCACCGCATCCAGGTCCGACTGTAATCGCTGGTGAATACCATGCAAATATTGGAGAAGTATTACTTTACGGATTTATTATTGCTTTACCAACTGTTTTTATCGCAGGTCCTTTATTTACAAAGCTTGCTAAAAAACTAGTACCTGAATCCTTCACAAAAACGGGTAATATTGCATCTTTAGGTGAACAAAAAACATTTAACCTTGAAGAAACTCCTGGTTTTGGAATCAGTGTATTTACAGCTTTACTTCCTGTTATTTTAATGTCATTTGCAACAATTGTTAATTTACTACAAAAAACAATTGGATTTGCTGATAATAGCCTACTTGTAGCGATCCGCTTTATTGGTAATGCTGGTACTGCAATGGTGATTTCATTATTAGTTGCGATTTATACAATGGGATTAGCTAGAAAAATACCAATTAAAGAAGTTATGAATTCTTGTACAACTGCAATTACACATATTGGAATGATGCTCTTAATCATCGGAGGAGGCGGTGCCTTCAAACAAGTGTTAATTGATGGCGGTGTTGGTGATTATGTAGCTGAGTTATTCAAAGGAACTTCAATGTCACCGATATTACTTGCTTGGATTATTGCAGCGATCCTACGAATTTCCCTAGGTTCTGCTACTGTTGCAGCTTTAACCACTTCTGGTTTAGTTATTCCAATGTTAGGTCATTCTGACGCTAACTTAGCTTTAGTCGTTCTAGCAACTGGAGCTGGTAGTTTAATCGCATCACACGTTAATGACGCAGGTTTCTGGATGTTTAAAGAATATTTTGGGTTAAGTATGAAAGAAACTTTCTTAACTTGGACATTATTAGAATCTATTATTTCCGTTTGCGGATTGGTCTTCATTCTTTTACTAAGTTTATTCGTATAATGGAAAAAACCAGCGGGGGTGTCTTACTTTTCACCCACTGTTGGTTAATTAATCATAAAGGGCAGTATCCTCACTATAATACTTAGAATCCTCATGTATTATAGAAGTGGATTACTGCTCTTTATTTAATTATCGTTTTGCCAGTTTTCGAGAACCAACCGACCTTCTTGGAAGAACATGACAATTTCAACTAGGTAATCTATTGGGTAATAATAACCTATTACTAATAGAAAGTTATAGTTCTACAAGATTATATGTTTAAGTCTTAGTTCATATTGATGTTTTGGTTAAATAGCCTTAATTTAGAGCTTGCAAATTGTATTAGTTCTTTCTATTATTAATAAATTTGGACTAGCTAAAACATCTGACAAATGACATGATCAAATCTTTTAATGGGGTTAAAAAAAGATTGTAAAGTTTACAATCTAATTGTTAGAATTCTATCTTTTTAATTGACATAGAACGCCCACGGAGTTATATTAGTTTCAGACAGTTAGAATTCTAATTATTCGGAGGTGAACGATTTGATTGATACACCTTATACGAGACTTCTTAGTACCATTATGCATAAGGTACGGGATCAATTGTCGTATCGTACGAAAGAACTTGAAGTAAATCCACAACAAGGTAGGATGATCAGTTATATCGCTGAGCATCAGGATCGAGGTATAATTCAAAAGGATTTAGCAGATGCATTTAATAGAAGAGGTGCAAGTATAACAAGCATGCTTCAAGGGCTTGAAAAGAATGGATATATTGGAAGAAAAATCCAAGCTGATAACGAACGCCAGAAACAAATTTTCGTATTAGAAAAAGGTAGAGAAATCGTTAATCAGATTGATGATATGTTTTTGGAAATGGAATCACGTTTAACAGAGTCATTAACTGAAGAAGAAAAAAATGAATTTTTACGCCTATTGAAAAAAATTGAATCAAACCTTTGAGTGACTACGGCCATTAAGGTCGTATCGGTAAATGGTTAGAAACCTAAAAGTTAGAATTCTAATTATATATAAACAAAAATTATGATCAAAAACCAAAATAAAAAAGATAAGATTCGGGAGGATGGAATATAATGGAAGGATTTGAAGTAGATCAATCTAATATTTATTATTTAAAAGAAGCACCGATACGAAAAGCGTTAGCTCGTTTATGTATTCCAATGATGATTGGGATTTCTGCTGGTACAATCTATAACTTAATAAATGTATTTTTTATCGGTTTAGTACATGATACTGCGATGTTAAGCGCCATTACATTAGGTTTACCAATCTTTACAGTGCTAATGGCGATTGGGAATGTATTTGGGGTTGGTGCAGGAACTTTTGTTACTCGTCTCTTAGGTGAAGGGAATCTTCATAAAGGGAAATCAGTAGCAGGCTATGCTTTTTATATGAGTATTATATGTGGAGTGATTATTGCAGTAATTGCCTTATTATTTGTTAATCCAATTGTTCATTTGTTAGGAGCAGATGCTTCAACATTGCTTTATACTAAGCAATATACGATCACCCTTTTTATTGGTGGCTTTGCATTTATTTTGAACTTTGCATTAGAACAAATTGTGCGTTCTGAGGGTGCTGCAAAAGAATCGATGTATGGAATGTTTATTAGTGTAATTTTTAGCATCATATTTGATGTGTTATTCATTTTAGTTTTAAACCTTCATGTAATGGGGGCTGCCCTTTCAATGGTTTTAGCAAATATCGCCGCAAGCATATATTACATTTGGTTTTTAGAGAGAAAAAGTGAAACTTTAAAAGGTTTCTTAAAGCATTGGAAAGTATCGATGACCGATCAATTAGAAATCTATAAAGTCGGTGTTCCAGAGTTATTTAAAATGTCATTTATGATTGTTACAACTCTACTATTAAATAATTATGCAATTGAATACGGCGAGCATGTTGTAGCAAGCTTCGGGATCGCTGTAAGGATTGCACAACTTCCAGAGTTTATTACGATGGGCTTATTTATAGGAGCCATTTCTTTAATTGCTTATAATTTTGGTGGGAAAAATAAACCGCGTCTAACTGAAACATTAAAAGAGTTAACTCTATGGATTGGCGGAATCTCAATTGTATTTGGTGGAATTGTATATATATTTAAAATTCAAGTACTCGGTTTATTTACAAGCGATTCAGCCGTGCTTAGTATAGGAGCACTAATCTTAACAGCTCAACTTATTTCATCTGTTTTTAACGGATTCACAGGTTTATTCACTAGTATCTTCCAAGCGTCTGGTGAAGGGCTTGCTACAGGGATCATGTCAATTACACAAGGTGTGCTTTTCATTCCAGTTGTCATCATCTTACATCATTTTTATGGATTAAATGGCATAATTTGGTCTTTAACACTTACTGAGGGGATTACATTCGTTATGGGGGCTATTTTAATGATTCCTTACTTAAGAAAACTTAAGAAAATGCCAGATAACAGCCTAGCTCATTAAAATCACTAAAATTGTGAATACCATCCCATAGACTGGAAAGAAAGCATAAGTACATTAAAATACTTATGCTTTCAGACTGTTGTCAAACGCTCGCTTTCTTCGTTGCTTCGCCTGTTGAGCGTGCTCATTACCGTCTAGGGTAACTCCGCTCCTCACCAGACTTCGCGCCTCAAAAGACAAGCGCTTGCAATCAGTCTGAAACACAAGTTTTTTGTACTCCGTGTTTGCGTATTATCATTCCATGAAAAAAGCTTTTCGCTCAGTTGTAATCCATTTCTCTAAATTGTCTTGGCTACGTCGAACAAGTCTATTCACTAGTACATCGTGCCATATATAATCTTCTAATAAGTAAATATGAACTGGATCATTTGTATAAAAAGCAACACTACGCTCCTCAATTGATGGTCCATAAATCATCTCTTTAGAATCAATCGACAAAATAAACCAATGATCTGTAGACTTGGTCTCTGTAAATGGCGTAATGCGATGACTTTCTAGATTTCCAATAGGATTTTCGACGTGTAGCGTAATTCCTTGAATAGTTGCTTTTTCAGTCGCATGGACCAGTTCTTTTTTCAAAACCTCATACATTTCGTCCCACATTGAAATTACAATCCGTTTTTCTGCTTTTTTTATTAGCGTCTCACAATAGTTAATAATCGTTTTATAATCTTTTAAAGTAATTACCCGGTTGTCCACTTTTTCACCAAATGATTCTAAATCTTTTAAAGAGTCACTTACTACAGAATAAGTTGATTGCCACTCCGATTGGGCCTTCTGTAAAAAGATATCAACGGGCAGAGGTGAATACCGAGCCGCGTCATTTATTTCCTCTTTCAAGACAATTCCCTTTTCAACTAGATTACCTAGCACATCATAAATACGTGCTCTTGGTATACCTGAGTCCTTGCTAACTTGGTAGGCTGTAACAGGACCTTGTTTAACGAGTGATACATAAGATTTAGCTTCATATTCGTTAAAACCTAATTTTTTGAACTGTTGCACTAGATCTTCCATTTTTTTTCACTCCTATTTTTGTTTATGTAATAAATTTACAATAACTATTTACAGATAGCAATTTGTTAGTTACTATTTCAGTAGTGACTACATAGGAAGGTTGATAGAAATGCATCTAGACTCATCTTTATTAATTATTTTAATTTGTTTTGGATTTTTAGCTTCATTTATTGATTCTGTTGTTGGGGGTGGTGGGTTGATTACACTACCTGCATTATTATTCACGGGGCTTAATCCTGCTGCTGCAGTAGCTACCAATAAATTAGCAGCGACAATTGGCTCTCTAACAAGTACATTAATGTTTTATCGTTCAGGTAAAATCGAATTAAAATCAGTTCTTAAATTTTTTCCACTCTCATTTATTGGCTCATTATTGGGTGCATACACTGTACATTTGCTAAACCCTGAAATGCTTAAGCCATTGATGTTAATTATGCTCGGAGCAGTAGCAATTTTTACTATTTTCAAGAAAGAATGGGGAAGTAATTCAACACAAAAAAAATTATCCATTTATCAATTCATTATTTTTTTAGTTACGATCTTTGCAATTGGCTTCTATGATGGGTTCATTGGACCTGGAACTGGATCATTTTTAATTTTTGCTTTTTTGATGATTGGGTTTGATTTTTTAAAGTCTGCAGGCAATGCAAAATTTTTAAACTTTAGTAGCAATATTGCTGGATTGTTAATGTTTATGTTTTTAGGTCAAGTAAACTACACCTATGGAATAATAATGGGAATTGCACAAATTGCTGGTGCGATTTGTGGGTCGAAATTTGCAATAAAAAAAGGAAGTGGTTATGTACGTGCGCTATTTATAGCAGTGACCTGTTTATTATTAGTGAAGAATATTTATGATTATATTCAATAACTAGTAAAATACAGTTCTTCCTACAAGGACACAGTGAAAGTGGAACTTGAAATAACCATTGATAACTTAAAAATGTAGGAAATAGAACAGGATAAAAAAACACTCCAGTTTATCGACTGGGGTGCTTTTTTGTGACGAAATCCAAACTTAACTGTCCTATAAGCAACAAATCTATAGAGAATCCATTGAATTAGGTTTATAGATTTGAAAAAATTGTGACAAAATATAATCATACGCAGAAAGAATATCTTATTATAATATAATTTTATTGAATTTGATGAAAATGTGAGGTAAGATTGTTTGGTCTGAAAATTAGTCCAATTGGGAACTTTATACAAATTAATAATCGGAGTTGTTGTTTATGTCACCAAGAGTACCTAATACTTTTATAATCATTTTAGGTTTTATGTTATTTGCACTGTTTTTTGGAGCAGGAAATCTAATTTTTCCACCCATACTTGGACAGTTAGCCGGAAAAAACTTATGGATAGCCAATGCAGGTTTTTTAGTTACTGGAGTTGGATTACCATTGTTAGGCGTTACAGCTTTTGTTTTTTCAGGTGAAAAAAATTTACAATCTTTAGCTAGACGGGTACATCCGTTGTTTGGTATTGTATTTACTACGGTTCTCTATCTAGCAATTGGTCCTTTTTTTGCTATCCCTAGATCAGGGAATGTATCGTTTGAAATTGGCGTTAAACCTTTTTTATCAAATGATGCAAATCCTGGTGCATTAATCATATTTACAATCTTATTTTTCACAGTTACATGCTTGTTATCACTTAATCCTACAAAGATTATTGATGTAGTAGGAAAATTTCTAACTCCTATTAAATTAACGTTTATCGGATTGCTTGTTGTTATCGCTATTGTTCATCCAATTGGAAAATTTCAAGAGCCTTTTAAAGGATACACAACAAACGTGTTTTTTAAAGGTTTCCAAGAAGGCTATTTAACAATGGATGCTCTTGTAGCTTTTGTTTTTGGAATTATTATTGTAAACGCAATTAAAGGAAAAGGAGTTACGACTAAAAAACAGCTTATGATCGTTTGTGGAAAGTCAACAGCAATAGCTGCTTCACTTTTAGCAATAATCTATACTGCTCTTACTTATATGGGCGCTTCAAGTGTTGAGAAACTTGGTCGATTAGATAATGGTGCTGAAGTTTTAGCGAAAGTTTCAGACTATTATTTTGGTTCCTATGGAGCAATATTATTAGGTTTAATGATTACAGTGGCATGTTTGACTACGAGTGTTGGACTGATCACTGCTTGTTCTACTTTTTTTCATGAAATGTTTCCAGTCATTTCTTACAAAAAAATTGCGATCATTCTGACTGTGTTTAGTACTCTTATAGCAAATATAGGTTTAACACAGCTAATTAAAGTTTCAATTCCTGTATTAATGACACTATATCCTATCGCTATATCCTTAATTTTCTTAACATTCTTACACTATACATTCCAAGGTAGGTCAGAAGTGTATCAAGGCAGTTTGATCTTAACTTTTATTGTGAGTCTATTTGATGGGTTAAACTCAGCTGGAATACAAATTGAAGTAATTCATCATTTTTTCACTAAGTACCTCCCTTTGTATAGTTTAGGTTTAGGTTGGATTGTGCCAGCTATTGTTGGTGGTTTTATTGGTTATTTTATTAGTATTTTACGCAAGAAAAATAAGAAAAATATTCCAAGTTCAATTCGAAAGATCAGTTAATTATAGGAAAATAAAGAAGCTTTTTAACTGTAAAAATTCTTAATAAGTTAGTAATGGTTTTAGGGGAGAAGTTTTTAAGATTGATTCAAAAAGTGACACTTGTTTCATCAGGAAGGGGAGGAAATAGAATGGCACAAAAGGAATTGAAAAAAGGATTGAAAGCGCGCCATATTCAGATGATTGCATTAGGCGGTACAATCGGTGTAGGATTATTTATGGGTTCAACGAGTACAATTCATTGGACAGGCCCATCAGTAATGCTTGCTTATGCAATTTCGGGGATTTTTATCTTCTTCATTATGCGTGCAATGGGGGAAATGCTTTACCTAGAGCCAAGTACAGGTTCATTTGCGACATTTGGCCACAAATATATCCACCCTTTAGCAGGGTATATGACTGCATGGAGTAACTGGTTCCAGTGGGTTATTGTTGGAATGTCAGAAATTATTGCAGTTGGGGCATATATGAAGTATTGGTTTCCAGACCTACCTGCTTGGATACCAGGAATTATTGCAATTGTGATTCTTGGTGCAGCAAATTTAATTTCCGTTAAATCATTTGGTGAATTTGAATTTTGGTTTGCAATGATTAAAGTCGTTACAATTTTATTGATGATTGTTGCAGGGTTTGGTCTAATTTTCTTCGGTTTAGGAAACGGAGGAAATGCGATTGGAATATCTAACCTTTGGAAAAATGGCGGCTTCTTTACAGGTGGTTGGTCAGGTTTCTTCTTTGCACTTTCACTAGTTGTTGGAGCTTATCAAGGCGTTGAATTAATTGGTATTACAGCTGGAGAAGCAGAAAATCCGAAAAAGACATTAAAAGAAGCGATTCAAAGTCTTATTTGGCGTATTTTAATCTTCTATATTGGTGCTATTTTTGTAATAGTAACAGTTTTCCCTTGGGACCAACTAAATTCGATTGGTAGCCCGTTTGTTGTAACTTTTGCAAAAGTTGGTATTACAGCAGCTGCTGGAATTATTAACTTTGTAGTAATCACTGCTGCAATGTCTGGTTGTAACAGTGGTATTTATAGCGCAGGACGCATGCTTTATACATTAGGTGTAAATGGACAAGCTCCAAAATATTTTACAAAAGTCTCAAATAACGGAGTGCCTTTATTCGGTACGATTGGTGTACTAATTGGTTTAGTAATCGGCGTTATTTTAAATTTTATTGCACCAAAAAACTTATTCGTGTATGTATACAGTGCAAGCGTACTTCCTGGGATGATCCCGTGGTTTGTCATTCTAATTAGTCATATTCGTTTCAGAAAAGTAAAGGGAGATGAAATTAAGAATCATCCTTTTAAAATGCCTTTTGCACCATTTACTAACTACTTAACATTAGCTTATTTAGTTTTGGTCCTAATCGGTATGTGGTTTAATGATGACACGCGTATATCACTTATTGTGGGAATTATTTTCTTGGCAATCCTTGTCATCTGTTTTTATGCTTTCGGTATCGGAAAACGTGTACCATTAGATGCTCAAACAGATGAAAAGGTAGCTAACTGATCAATCACTTAGTTTGATAATAAGAGGTACTATAGTTATACAATAAAAAAATAAATTTTTTTAACAATCAATGCGTTCGTATTATAAAATCAACCAGTAATTAAGCTGGATGAGATTATCATGCGAGTGCATTTTTTTATTTATTGTCTGTATAATGAATCAGCAGTATCTATTTAACCTAAAATAAAAATTTTTTTAAAATTTATACGGAAAATAAAAAATAAATATTTTGACTATTTTTGCATTTTATGACAAAATGATGAAAACTAAATAGTAGGGAATAGGTGTAAATGAAGATCATAGTTTGAAATCATTTACTTAAAAGGGAAGTTTGGTTTAATTCCAACACGGTCCCGCCACTGTAATAGAGGAGTAAATAAGAAGATGCCACTTATTAATTTAGGGAAGGCTTTTATTTACAAAGATTCTTAAGTCAGGAGACCTGCCTATTCTAACGACGCTGTTTGACCTACGAGAGATAGGGAGGTGCCTTATGGAAAGAAAGCTTAAGTTAACGTATTCTAATTATTTATGTTTTCCAACTTAAAGGCATTTTTGTCTCTTATGAGATAAAAATGCTTTTTTATTTTAGATAAAAGGAGAGAGAAAAAATGGTACAAATAAGTAATTTAGGATATCCGAGAATTGGTGAAAATCGTGAATGGAAAAAAACGTTAGAGAGCTTTTGGCAAAAGAAAATTAATGAAGAAGAATTTGAAAAAGAAATGAAATCATTGAGAATAAGCTCAATAAAGAAACAGCACGATTTAGGTGTGGAGCTAGTCCCTGTAAATGATTTTACGTTTTATGATCATGTGTTAGATATTGCTACTATGTTTGGTTGGATTCCTAGTCGATTTGGTGAAATAAATGAAAAACCTAGTCTAGAGACATATTTTGCATTAGCAAGGGGTAGTAAAAACATTGTAGCTTGTGAAATGACGAAGTGGTTTAATACAAACTATCACTATATCGTACCTGAATATCAAAAGGACAAGCAATCTAGATTACTATACAATAAGCCGTTAGAAGCATACAAAGAGGCATTACTTGAGCTTGGTATAAAAACGAAACCTGTCATTCTAGGAATCTATACATTTGTACAGTTAGCAAAAGGTTACCAAGAAGAAGAAAAACGAAACATAATTAATAATCTAGTAAGCCTATATATTCAAATGCTTAAAGAGCTTGAGAATGAAGGTGTTGAGTGGGTACAAATTGATGAACCATGTTTTGTGTTAGAAGAATCAAGCGGAGATATTCGTTTTATGAAAGAAGTTTATGCTCAAATCGCAAAAGCTGTCCCTTCATTATCAATAATGCTACAAACTTACTTTGAAGCAGTTGAACAATATGAAGAACTAATTTCATTCCCTGTAGATGGCATTGGACTTGATTTTGTACACGGTAAAGATGGAAATTTACAGTCAATACTCGAGCACGGATTTCCAAATGACAAAGTACTAGGTGTAGGAATAGTTAATGGGCGTAATATTTGGAGAAATGATTTAAATGATTGCATTAAGTTTTTGAATTCTCTCAAAGAAGAAATAAGTCCAAAAGATTGGTGGATTCAACCGTCTTGTAGTTTGCTTCACGTACCAGTTACAAAAACTGAAGAGAATTTATTAAATGAAACATTATTTGATGCATTAGCGTTTGCCGATGAAAAATTGGAAGAGTTAGTTATATTAAAAAGTTTATTAATTAACAAAGCGAGCATGTTTGATAATGATGTTAAATATGCAAGTAATTGTTTAGAAAATTTAAAACAGCTTAGTGAAAAAAATCAATCAACTCGTAATGAATTGGAATCCATTAACGAAGAAGATTTTAGAAGACCAGTACCATTTCATTTAAGATATCCTTTACAAAATAAAGTAATGAATTTACCGATTTTACCAACGACTACTATTGGAAGTTTTCCTCAAACGAAGGAAATTAAACAAGTAAGACAGCAATGGCGAAAAGGAAATATCGATGAATCGGAATATATGAATCAAATTAAATTGAAAATTAATGAATGGATTGAAATTCAAGAAAATATTGATATGGATGTATTAGTACATGGCGAGTATGAGCGTACGGATATGGTTGAATATTTTGGTGAGAAACTAGAGGGATTTGCCTTCACGAAAAAAGCATGGGTTCAATCTTATGGATCGCGCTGTGTAAAACCGCCAATTATTTTTAGTAAAGTCGAATTTACAAAGCCAATTACTGTAAATGAAACTGAGTATGCACAAAGTATAACAACTAAACCTGTCAAAGGGATGTTAACAGGTCCTGTTACAATATTAAATTGGTCGTTTGTTCGTGAGGATCGTACAAGAGAGGAAATAGCAAATGAAATTGCATTAGCTTTACGTAAAGAAGTAAAAGCACTAGAAGCTGCTGGTATTTCAATTATTCAAGTTGATGAACCTGCAATTCGAGAAGGTTTACCTTTGAAGCAAAAGGATTGGGATCAATATTTAAATTGGGTAACGAGAGCATTTCGTTTAGCTACTTCAAGCGTCCGAAATGAAACGCAAATACATACACATATGTGTTATAGCAATTTTAGCGATATTATGGACACAATTATTGAATTAGATGCAGATGTTATTTCAATTGAACATGCAAGAAGTCATCAAGAATTTTCTACTTATTTATCTGAATCTCCTTATCCATTTGGAATTGGTTTAGGCGTGTATGATATTCATAGTCCAAGGGTTCCATCGGTTGAGGAAATGGAAGAGAATATTTTAAGTTCTTTAAAAGTGTGTGAAGCAAATAGATTTTGGGTTAATCCAGACTGTGGTTTAAAGACACGAAATGAAGCTGAGGTAATAGATGCCTTATCAAATATGGTAAAATCTGCGAAAAAAGTTCGAGAAAAATATTATTCAATTATTTAATGATAGGGTGAAATCGATGAGTGGTAGATACGTAAAAGAATCTAGAGTATTTGATAGTAGTAGAATATTTCCAACTGACTTAAATAACCATGGTACATTATTCGGAGGAAAAATGCTTGCCGCAATGGACTTAATTGCCTCCATTTCAGCTACAAAGCATTCGAGAATGGAATGTGTAACCGCATCGATGGATTCAGTAGAGTTCCTATGTCCAGTTCGAGAAAGTGACTGCATATATTATGAATCGTTCGTGATCTTAACAGGCTCAAGCTCAATGGAAGTATTTGTTCGAGCTACTGCCGAAGATCTACTTTCAGGTGAAAAAAGAGTTGCTGCAACATGTTTTGTTACATTTGTTGCACTTAAAGATGGTAAACCACATAAAGTAGTAGAGGCAATACCAGAAACTGATGAAGAAATTAAATTACAGCAATTAGCATTTAAACGTTTAGAAAGTCGCCAATTAAGAAAGAAATTAAGTAAGGAATTTGCATTAATTTGGAAAGAATAAAAAGAAAGCATTGAAAACATACTAAAAGTAAGCTAAGATTAAATTAATATTTTTAAGGAGGCATCAAATTTAGACACTATGTACAATATCCGATAACTTTTTAAGCTAACGAATTTTATAGCAAAAAAGTACTCTGCCTGAAATCAGAGAAATTGGATAACTATGTCTATTTATGAGCCTATACTAATATTAAATTAATCCATTGTTTTTAATACATGGTTTATTTATTATTATATTTCATTTGAAATATAATCTAACGTATATATTTATATATATACATGGCTTATTAAATTACATCCAATTTACACACAGGCAGATACTGCTTGTGTGTTTTTTATTTTCTCTCGTTAAAGATTGTATTTTTACGCAGAGTGATATTTTAAAATCGGATGGAGTGAAGTATATGTTTATTATAAAAACATCGAATATAGAAATAGAGTTAAATGGAAAAACAATTTTTAAAAATGGAAACTTGGACATTAAAGAACGTGAAAGGGTAGCGTTAATTGGTGAAAATGGAGTTGGAAAATCCACATTTATTAATGCCATTTTAGGTAATATTCCATTGAAAAAAGGAATGCTGCAAATTCACTATTCAAAAGATGAAATTGGATGGCTTTTAACCGATGAAGAGAATCTAGAAAACTTTTCAGCAAGGGAAGTGATCGAGTCATTTGATCAAGAGCGATATTTCATCAAAAAGAATTTAGAAAAGTATGTACTTGATCTGTCTAATGAACAGAATCTAGCTAAATATAACGAGAGTTTAAGTAAATATTTAGAATTAGATGGTTATGATTGGGAAACGAAAATAGATCAAGTTTTGAAGAAATTTCAATTACCGCAAGAGTTATGGAATATCCCATTCAGTCATTTAAGTGGTGGACAAAAAACAAAAGTTAAATTAGCCAAGATAATGATGAAGCAACCAAAGCTATTAATTTTAGATGAACCAACAAATCATTTAGACACTGAGTCAATCCAATGGTTAACGGAATGGTTACAAAATTTTAAAGGTAGTGTACTTTTTATTTCTCATGAACGACAATTCATTGATGATGTTGCGACAGTTACTGTTGAATTAACGGAAGATGGTACTTTTAAGTATAATGGTGGTTATTCAACATATAAAATACAAAAAGAACATGAGCAAAAAACGCAGCAAGCACAATATAATAAACAAGAAGCGGAAAAGAAAAAGCTCATTGAAACAATTAATCAATATAAACAATGGTTTACAAGCTCGCATAATGCAGCTAGTGAACGTGATCCTTTTGCAAAGAAACAAGCAGCAAAAAACGCATTAAGATTTAAATCAAAAGAAAAGGATTTAGATCGATTAGAGAAAAGAAAAGTAGATAAACCAAAAGAAGTTAAAACAATTTCAGCGAGCTTTGAAAATGATTCATTTTCAGCAAAACAAATGATTACATTTGAAAAAGTTGATTTTTCATATGATGAAAAAGCGTTATTTAATCAAGTTGATTTTAGTTTAAATCGAGATGATCGATTAGCTGTAATCGGAAAAAATGGTTCTGGAAAATCTACATTTTTAAAATTATTAACAGGATTAATGATTCCTAATAGTGGATCTGTAAAACAGAATCCTCAATTAAAAATAGGGTATTTTATGCAAGAGCTTGAAGCGTTAAATGAGGATTCAACAATTTTAAATGAAATTTTATCTCTTCCAAATATGACTGAAACTGAAGCAAGAACAATTTTAGCATGTTTCCTTTTTAGAAGAGAGGATGTTTACAAAAATATTGCTCAACTAAGCATGGGAGAGAAATGTAGAGTTGCTTTCGTAAAATTATACTTTTCTGATTCAAACCTACTAGTGCTTGATGAGCCAACAAACTATTTAGATATTCACACGCGAGAAAGAATTGAGGAAGCATTAGCTGCATATCCTGGAGCAGTCGTTGTAGTGTCACATGATCCTTATTTACTAAAAAAGGTCTCAAATCGCGTAATTCATATTGAAAATGGAAATCTTTATGAATTCAAAGGATCTTTTGCAGAATGGAACGGAAGACAGAACATCTCAAACGATCAGCAAACTTTATTAAATGAACGAATTAAATTACAACTAGAAATAGCTGCAATGAATGCAGAGGAAAAAGATACGGATGAAGAAAAGAAAGCTCAAATTTCAAAAATCGTCAAGCTACAAAAAGAACTTGATGGAATAAATGAGAGGTTATTGACTGAGAGAAGGGAAAAGAAAGGCTGAGCGCTTAAAAATAAAAAACAAATCACTTAAGTTGGATTACTTATGGTGATTTGTTTTTTATTATAGATCCGAGTTGTACTAAACTATTTACCCTGCTTTTAGTACATCATTTACATCATGTATAACGACGAATGCTTTTGGATCAATTGTGTGAATTATTTTTTTAAGTTCAAATAGTTCTTTATTATTAAGAATAATGTATAAGGACTCTTTTCGTAGGCCAGAGAAGTGGCCTTTTGCAGGATAAATCGTTACTCCTCGATTCATTTCATTTGATACGATTTGTGCAATTTCATTCGCCTGATCGGAAATAATCGTAATCGCTTTTTTAGGATTTAATCCTTCCATAATAAAATCCAAAACTTTAATACCGATATAAATAGAAATTACAGTATATAATGTTTTCTCAAAGCCGATTACAAAATAACCACCTAAAACAACAATTAGATCAAATAATAGTAAAGATTTACTAATACTCCACCCGAAGGATTGATGAACCATTTGAGCTAGAACCGTGGAACCTCCTGTTGTACCACCCGCACGAAAGACAATTCCTAACCCTAGTCCAATTAAAACACCAGCAAAAATAGTACCTAGTAAAGTTTCGCTTGTTGGTACGCCATAACCGTCTGTCATACGTAAGAAAAAAGAAATGGCTACAATGGAAATAACTGTATATATTATTAGTTGTTTCTTTAAATATTTATATCCAATTATTAACAATGAAGCATTTAAAACAAAATATACGACATCAGGTGACCAGTTAAATAGATAATAAGTAATCATCGTAATGCCGGTAAAGCCACCCTCAGCTAATTTATTCGGTATTGCAAAGAAGTTAACACCGACTGCAAATATAGCTGAACCAACAAGGAGATATAAAATATCTACGAAGTTTTTACGCACAGTTACCCCTCATTTTCTAACAGATTTTTTTCACTTCTATCATTCTACCTAATAATGAGTTTTGAATCAAAAAATTTCTATTAAACAAAATATCTATTATTTGTCATAGTTATTAACGCGCTTTCATAAGTTTATAATGAGACAAGCTATTAAGGGGGAATCATTATGGTATTTGCAACACCTGGAAAGTCTGGTTCATTAATTACGTTTAAAAATCGTTATGACAATTTTATTGGTGGCGAATGGGTAAGACCAGTAAGGGAACAGTATTTTGGAAATGTATCGCCAGTAACTGGACAAGTCTTTTGTGAGGTGGCAAGATCGACTTCAGAAGACATCGAAAAAGCACTTGATGCAGCACACGGTGCAAAAGGTAAATGGGGAAGAATGTCAGTAACTGAGAGGGCAAATATTTTACATAAGATTGCTGATCGTATGGAAGCAAATAAAGAATATCTTGCTGTCGCTGAAACTTGGGAGAATGGTAAACCTGTTCGTGAAACTTTAGCTGCAGATATTCCTTTAGCAATTGACCATTTCCGTTATTTTGCCGGCTGTATCAGATCGCAAGAAGGATCACTCGGTGAACTTGATGGTGATACAGTTGCCTATCATTATAAAGAGCCATTAGGTGTTGTCGGACAAATTATTCCATGGAACTTCCCAATTTTAATGGCTGTTTGGAAGCTTGCTCCAGCCCTTGCTGCAGGGAATTGTGTTGTTCTAAAACCGGCTGAGCAAACTCCAACTTCTGTATTAGTTTTAATGGAACTAATTCAAGATTTATTGCCACCTGGGGTTGTTAACGTTGTAAACGGATTTGGACTTGAAGCAGGTAAACCATTAGCTTCAAGTGATCGAATTGCGAAAATTGCATTTACTGGTGAAACTTCAACTGGGCGACTAATTATGGAATATGCTTCAAAGAATTTAATTCCTGTAACATTAGAATTAGGTGGTAAATCTCCTAATATATTCTTTGAAGATGTAGTAGACAATGAAGAGTTTTTCGATAAAGCACTTGAAGGCTTTACGATGTTTGCTTTAAATCAGGGAGAAGTTTGTACATGTCCTTCAAGAGCACTTATTCATGAATCAATCTATGAGGAATTTATGGATCGAGCGGTAAAACGTGTTAAAGCGATTAAACAAGGGAACCCATTGGATCCTCAAACAATGATCGGTTCTCAAGCTTCGCACGAGCAATTGAATAAGATTTTATCTTATTTTGAAATTGGAAAGAATGAAGGTGCCGAAGTTTTAGTTGGTGGTAGTCGTAATGTTCTTGATGGAGAATTGAAAGATGGTTTTTATGTAAATCCTACAATTTTCAAAGGGAACAATAAAATGAGAGTATTCCAGGAAGAAATTTTTGGTCCTGTTGTTTCGGTTACTACATTTAAAACAAAAGAAGAGGCATTGGAAATCGCTAATGATACATTATATGGATTAGGAGCGGGTGTTTGGACTCGTGATATGGATACTGCTTATCGATTCGGACGCAACATCGAAGCAGGTCGAGTTTGGGTAAACTGCTATCACGCATATCCTGCACATGCAGCTTTTGGTGGGTATAAAAATTCAGGAGTAGGTCGTGAAACACATAAAATGATGTTGGACCACTATCAAAATACAAAGAATCTGCTAGTTAGTTATTCTCCGAGCAAACTAGGATTCTTTTAAAACTTTTACACTCCAGTATTGATTTACTGGAGTGTTTTGATTTTCAAAGAAAGAATACATTAAAATAATAATTTTCTTAAATCCATACATAAAAACTAGTAGCAATTTAATATATTTAATAAAAAGTATAAATTGGAGGGACTAAATATGTTATATCTAGTAATCTATGTCATTATCCTGATCATACTGTATAGTTTCATTCAATTATATTTAAATCGAAAGTGGAAGTTAATCTATACTACGCATGGCTATCAAAACTATTTTATGATTATTGGTAAATTGAAGAAGAATGGAATTGAGTATAAGACGAAAGTACCGATGAATTTTAGTGGTAGGAGATTTAATGAGAATACTCAATATGATATATATGTAAAAAAAGATTTAGAACATTTGGCATTACAGTCCTTATATCATAATTAATAGAGTGATATTGATTTATGCCAAACGTGTCAACTGTAGGATGTTCGGAATCGGAGACTTTGGCCCTTGTGGAGTTAGCTAAAGAGACATGGGGTCTAAGTCTTATGCATCTCCTGAGTAAACTGGTCTTAAAAATTGGAAATTTACAGTTCGTGCTAGTACGTTGTGATCTCCACCTATTTTAGTAGGTAAAGTTGCAGTCAATAATCCCTGAATGACTAGTCTTCCTTGTTCATCAGGCGTGATATGGTGTGCGCTTTGCATCACCAGAAACCTTCGTAAACAATTCAACGTCTTCTACCGTAAAAGTTCGTTCAAATGTAATAATATCGCCCATTTGTAACAACTAATTTTTCCCTCCTTAATAAAATAAGCATTAATTCTCCTAGTTAAAGAGTTCAATTCCTTATAGTACTATCCTTCAAAATGTTAAATAAAAAATCGGCTAAATAGCCGATTTGCTGTTTCATATCATTACGAAAGGGTATTAATTACGAGGCGCCCATAAAATAACAGACACACCAATTAAACAGATTGCTGCACCAATCCAATCATATAAATCAGGTGATTTTTTATCAACACCCCAGCCCCATAAAATTGAAAGAACGATAAATACACCTCCATAGGCAGCATAAACTCTACCAAATGATGGGAAAATTTGGAACGTTGCAATGACACCATAAATTGCCAAAATAATGCCTCCGATTAATCCTAAATAAGCAGAGTGTCCTTCTCTTAGCCATAACCAAATAAGGTATCCTCCTCCAATTTCAGCTAAACCGGCTAATAAAAAAATAAATATTGCAGTGATCAAGTTATTTCTTCCTTTCTATTAAAAAGACGAATTGGTGATAAATATGTACAAGTATATGCCCTTTATTTTAACAATAAAGACTAAAAGAAACTATCATTCTATTAGTCTTTCAACGTACTATTAGAAAAGAATTTCGGTACTAATAGAGCTATTCCCATCATAATTTTATAGAAGAAAATAATATGAAGGAGGTGTATTGATCGTTGTTAAAAGTCAATTTACGTCCCGTTGTTAGTAAGATTAATTTACCAACCGTTATGAAAACAACTATTCTTCCCGGTGATTCAGTTGAAAGACTATTTATTGCAACACAAGTAGGAGAAATCTTTTACATAGGAAATGGAGAGGTCAGGACATTTTTAGATATACGCCCTCGTGTATTAAAATTAGGTGAGCCTGGTGGCTATGATGAACGCGGATTGCTTGGGCTAGCATTTCATCCTAATTTTTATCATAATGGATTGTTTTATCTTTATTATTCAGTTGCTGGTTCCGGGGGTCCAGGTGCGCTTTCTAAACCATTTAATCCAAACCCGTGTGATCCAAAAACATTGAACTTGAAATGGATTAATAGGGAAACTCAATACGAACATATTAATACAGTTGAAGAATGGGTTCTCCAATCAAATGGTCAGCCTCAAAAACGACGGACTTTACTTAATATTAAAAGACCATTCATGAATCATAATGGTCTTAATACTTTAAACTTTTCACCTGAAACAGGAAAACTTATTTTAACTACTGGAGATGGTGGATCAGGCTATGATCCATTTAACCTAAGTCAAGACAATTTGGAAATCGCGGGTAAAATAATTGAAATTGATGTAGGAAAAGATACATTCATCAACGATTCCCCTATTGTCACACGTTTTAATGAACTTCCAACATCGATTCAGGAAACGCTCACGGTAATGGCTAAAGGGGTTCGCAATATAGCGGGTATTTCATATCAAAGATTTTATAATCAATATATTAAATATATTGGAAATGTCGGGCAAGACTTGGTCGAATCGCTTTTTGCATTTGGTTATTATAAACCATTACCAGTTTCCCAGTTAGTCCAAAGTTCGATCAATAATTCTGAACTTGACTTGGAAGGATTTATTAACTTCGGCTGGCGAGGTTGGGAAGGTGCATTTCCTACTTCGACAATAAGACCCTGCACTGAAAATTCCGACATAGAAGAGAAAACAATAGCTTATTACAATGAATCAGTAACACTTTCAGCGAGCCGTTTACAACCTTTAACTAGCTATTTTCATAAAGATCCACGACCCGATAAATTTTCAGGGACTGCACTTACAGGTGTCCAGGCATATTTGGGGAATGATATACCTAGTTTAACTGGGAGCGTTTTGTTTACAGATATGCTAAGAAAGGGATCACAAGGACAGCCTAAAGGAGTTTTAGCTTATACGAAAGTAAGACCGGATGGTAAACAAAGTGATTTCAGTGAGATTCAAACAGAATATGACTTTGGATCTCAATCTGCCTATTATGTAGGTTTGGGTACGAATTTAAATCAAACAAAAATGTATTTAGGAGTTTATGGATCTATGAAAGTGACTGATTTAAACATGGGAACAATTTTTGAAATTGTACCGTGACTTTTAATCGGTTTGCTTTTATGAGGTTATTAACAACCACGGAGGAAAGTATACACTCCAGTGGTTGTTTTTTTAGGTGATAATTATTGTTTTATTTCAAAGGAATAAAGTCTTTGCTTAAACAAAAAAGATTGTTTGCCAAAGTTAGTATTCTTAGCATATAGCTATTTTCTTCTAAGTAATTATCAGATAAGTGGAATAAAATAGAATTGTTTGATACAGTTGAATAAAACATAATCATCGTATATTGGGGAGAAAATCAATGGGCTATATTATGGACTTAAGAAAAATTGTAGGAAGCCGACCTATTTTAATGGCTGGCGCAAATGTTATCCTACTAGATTCACAAAAGAAAGTATTATTACAATTAAGAAAAGATAATAAGACTTGGGGATTACCTGGTGGATCATTAGAGTTGGGAGAGAACCTAGAAGAAGTGGCTAAACGAGAATTGAAAGAAGAAACTGGTTTAACAGCATTAAACCTTGAGTTTTTTAACATTTTTTCTGGAAAAGAATTTTATTATAAATATCCTCATGGAGATGAGGTATATAATGTAATTACGACTTATATATGTACTGAATATACAGGTCAATTAGAGAAAGAAGAAAGCGAAGTTCTAGAGCTATGCTTTTTTAGTTTTGATGACCTTCCATCAGAACTTAATCCACCCGAACTTCCTATTTTAAATGCATTTAAGAATTCTAACTATTGACCATCAGAATATAGTATGTGAAAGTTTGACCGAATAAAGATAAAAAAGGATCTTCTTGTAAGATCCTTTTATCATTTTATATTAACTGATATTTTGTTAAACCTTTAAAAATTAAGTATTTTTTAGGTATGGTCTTGATAATGAAATTGGCGTGTTGTATTTGCTATATGTTATTTTGCAGTTGAAGTTGCTGCTTCGTTTTTGCAGTTTTCGCAAGTTGAATAGATTTTCACAACTTTTTTATACTCCGCGTACTCAATAGTTTCTTCGCATTCTTTACAGATTAAAATTTGCATTAGAAACACCTCCTAAACCCACTATACCACGTTCTTTTCACCATTTCTCCAGGGACTTTACCCACCCTGTGGACGTGAAGTGTCCCAGTTGAAAAAACGTTGAAATAGCAAGGTTTTCAAGTAGGAATTGTCTTAAAAAATTTTTTTCTTGTTTTTAGAAAAGCGAAAAATAGAAGTCTTTTGAATATGTTTCTGGTATCAATTTCATCTATGAGAAACTACAAAGAATTTTTATATTATTTAAGCAGACGATTATAATATATCTTCATTAAAAGAAATTTTAATTGAAAATGAGATCAACTGAAAATGACCTCTCAACAAGCGATGAGAGGTCTTCTTCAAATTAGTTATCAGGCATACCCCAAGATTCTTGCAATTTTTTAAGGCCGGATGGATTTGTTATCTTAATAGTGATTTGTTTGTTAGTGACTTTTTTCTCCATCAAACTATAAGAATCCCCATCCCGTAATCCTGGCCAATAAACGCTTCCCGCACCGATCGTATTAGTTTTTTTGCTCATTGCACGTACGTAGTTAATTTCATTCTTGCTCTTTTTTAGCGAATAATCCAAGCCGCTTTTCATTGGTGCTCCCCATTCGGTAATGATGGCACGATCGGAGTATTTTCCAATTTCGATTGTTAAAATATTTGACCATCCAGTTTCTGTGAGGAAATTAATATGTACATATCCCGCATAAAACGCATAGCAGTGTACGGCAAGCATTGTACCGTCAAGTCGTTTGTCATCTCCTAATGGATTAATATAAAGTGCGGCCAAACCAATTCCATCAAGAATTACATTTTTCTTCGGAACATTGAAACTTGTTAGCCAATCATTATAGAGATTACGTAAATCTTTAGTATTATAGCCGTAGGGCTCATTAATCGGTTCAAAATAAATGTTTGGGTTATTTCCGTATTTTTTGATAACAGTACTCCACATGCTATAAAATTTTTTGAGATCTTCAGGTTTTCCATTTTTCGGTGGCCAATAGCAAAAAATCACTTTACCTCTCTCTAACGCCGCATCAATGGCCCCGGTATAAGTACCCCAATAATTTGCGACAGTAGCTTCATTAATAGGAAGTCTGACTGTGTTAGCACCAGTTTTATCGAACATCTGCCCAATAATTTGCCGGCCTACTACTTTGGCAGAATCGTATGTATCATTTTTGGTCAGTCCACTTACATAAATGACTCCATCAACAAAATTGTCGCGCTCATCCGCCCAATTCACACCCCTTATTCCAGCTGACAGCGGTGAAGTCGGTTTATTAACGTTGATTTTAACAAGATTTAAAAATGCAAAAGAAGAGGCAAAAAGTAAAATAATGGATCCTAAAATGCAAACTACTATTAAAGTTGTTCTTTTTACTATTTTCAAAATTTCCCCCCTCATCTAATTAATCTTTTGTAAAATTATTTTTAGAACTTTAATATTATTTATTCTATGATTTATTGAAAAAGAATTAATATAGTCATAGATTTTTAAAGGTTCACCAGATTGAAAGAAAGCTTGCTTCCGGTTAATCGAAACATGATTAAAGGGTTCTTTTTATGCAATAAAAGGCAGGAGAGTTGAATAAAGAATGTTATAATTTAATGAAATAGAAATGGCGAAAATTTCTAATTTTAATCATTAGGGGGAAACATGAAAAAAATCTTAATTGTAATAGCGATTTTAATAACTGGGATTGTAGGGATAAAAGGTTATTTTCTTTTTCATAGTGGATTTGATATTAAAATAAAAAATCAAACAAATAGAAATATAACAGGAATATATTTGACCTATAATAATCTAAAATCTGATATAAAGATACCTAAAATTGCTTCAAATAAGTACTATAAATTAAAAGTAAATCCATCTAAGAATGTTGGAGAGAGCTCAATGAATCTTCATTATAAAGACAATAAAGGTAAATTACATACAAAATCAGTTATTGGGTATTTTGAAGGTGGCTATTCAGGTAATCTTTTAATTACCATAAAATCTGTTGATGAAGAGGGAATACTTAAATTTAAAATTAAGGAAGATATTTCGTTATATTAAAATTAAGCAGTTTTTTTAGATTACATATGCTTTTTCGGAGGAATATTAATGCAAATATCATCTAGATTTTCGATTCCAGATTATCTTACAAAGAGGTTTTTTGTTCTTTATAGCATCCCTTTTTTATTAAGCGTTCTCTTGATATTTCTTACAGATCCTTTAAAGGTTGTTGATTTGTTCTATCAAACTTTATTTTTATCAATTTTCTACGTAGGAATACCTATAGGAATTGTATTTTTACCTTATTATGGATATTTTTATTTGCTTCAGAAATATTTTAGAGTGACTTATGTAGTATCAGTAACTGCCTTAATTACAACAATAATCGCACTAATTTTAGTGTTTATAGTCATTCAAAATACATATAAATCATATGAAACTCGAAGCTACTTTACAAAAGAAACGACAAGTCAGTTGTCAAAAAAGTCTATTGAATTATTTGAAAAAGAAACAGGTGTTAAAGGAAAAGTAAAAAAAGTTAAGATGGTTAGCAGATATAACGATGCCGATAATGGGAACTTTACACTAATTCGAAAAAGATATTATGACATTGAAGTTGTCACGAAAAATTCATCAGATTTACAAAAAATTCCAAGGCACTATAAATATATTAGTGTTGATGGGAAATGGTTTTTAAAAATGAAAAATGAAGAATATATTTTTGATTAAACAAACGTATTAAAAATTAGTAAACGAACAGAACTTGTTTTAGGTGAATCAAAAGAATTTCAATTCCAAGCTGAAATAGTAAAGTATGTATTAGAAGCAGAATTTAATTAATTAAATAAGGGCAGTTTTGATATTAATTAAACGTAGCAACGCTCAGAATATATTCTGAGCGTTGTTATTTTATTGAACTTACTAACTCATGATTTATATTAATAAAATAGTTTAATAATCTTTCAGTTCTATTTCGTTGGCAGCTTTTGCAATCATTCTCGTAATCATTTTAAACATTCCATTCATTAAGATGGGAATACGTAACATGGCATTGCGTAATAAAATTTTGAAGTTTGATTTTTCGATCATACCTCCAGCAGATAAAAGCCCTATTTTTTGATTTTTTTCAACAAAATTTCTCATCTCTTTTTCATAGGAAATGAAGGCTTTTTTGTAATCACCATTATTAGCTTTTAGTTCTCCTGCAAGTACATATGCGCCGACAAGAGCCAGGCTAGTACCTTGACCTGAAAGAGGGGATGGACAATAAGCAGCATCACCTACTAAAGTAATCCGACCATTTGACCATGTCGGCATGTGAATCTGACAAATTTCATCAAAATAAAAGTCTGTAGATGTAATCAATTTTTGAAGCAAGTTTGGTGTTTCCCAACCCTCTAGTTCCTCGAAAGCATTTTTGATTAGATTTTTTTGTTCTTCCGTATTGTAACGGTCGTAATTCAGTGGCTCGGATTGGAACAATAACATGCCCTTTGCTTCCTTGTTGTCATTTGCGCTATACATTCCAACGGTTTTCCCTGGAACCGTATAAAGAATTTGAGAGTGGTTGAGATTAAGATAATTCTCAAATTCAAAAATTGAGATATAACAACCGAGAGTACGTTTAAATTGATCTTCGTCACCAAATTTTAACGTACGCACGTTGGAATGGATACCATCAGCCCCTATTACTAGATCGAATGTATCTGGTTTCCCGTAAGTATATTGAACTTCTACCCCTGATATAGATTCATGAATAGATGAAATTGAATCGTCCCAAATATATGTAACTTTATCCTTGGTCAGATCGAACAAAATATTACTAAGATTCTCACGCATAATTTCGATATCCATCCCGTGCTGATTACCCATACTTGCTTCACTAATTTTACCTTTAATTTTACCTTTGTCATTCACGAAGTAAACTCCAGTCAAATGAGTATCTAGTGCACGAACTTGATCAAGAATACCCATTCGATCAAGAACAGAAATTGCTGCGCCACGGATATCGACAGCAAATCCCCCTTTGCGTAACGTTGGAGCTCTTTCGACTACAGTCACCTCGAAACCAAAGCGATGAAGCCAGTAAGCAAGTGCTGGCCCTGCAATGCTTGCACCCGAAATAAGGACACGCATATTCTGCTTCATAATTACTTAATCACTCCTAATCTAAATAAATTTAAACGACATAACAACAATATATTCAAAGGTTTTTTAGTTATGAACTTTCGTAACATTGCTCTTAATTTATAAATGAAAGAAAAAATGGGAACAGCACTACCTAACTAAAAGGTGCTGTTTCCATTTTTTTACTACAACAAACAGTCAGTTAAGTTGCATAGAAATGTTAAAATTTCATTGAAAAAAAGGCAAATTACCCCAAGTTACAGAATATGTCTAGACAGGTATAATTATTTTAATAGTAAAAACAGATTTCATAGTAAACTAGTAACGTTTTAGGGGGAGTCAATGTTGGAATTTAAATATGCAGGATTTTGGATTAGATTATGCGCATATATAATTGATTATTGTATCATTATTTTATTAGGTTTCATTTTAAGTCCGTTGCTTCTTAATTTCTTTGCAAACACAAATATTACATACAACCTACTCATTGATCTCATCGGTATTATTTACTTGATGCTTTTGCCAGCTACAAAATTGCAAGGTACGATCGGAAAGGTCACAGTTGGCATTAAAGTAATCAATAAAGATGGTAGTAAGTTATCCGTATTTGATGCAATTAGTCGTTGGTTAGCTCAAGTTGTATCCGCTTTCATTTTATTAATTGGCTATATAATGATTGCTTTTTCAAATAGGAAAACAGCATTACATGATAAATTAGCTAATACTTATGTAGTATATAAATAACAACATATTTAAAAGATGTACAATTGAATAAACTGATCAACCTATGATAATCTGAATGGAGCTTTTTAAAGCTCCAATTTTTTATTTTAGAGTGTTTTTTAGAAGGAAAGGGCATTCATATATAGAACTAACAAGTATAATTATTTGGGTAATACAACTAATTTGTCTAATCTAAAATAGAGAGGGGATTCTACATGACAAATAAAGTAAAGATAAAAGATATCATTGAAGAAATGGAAATGCAATTTGAAGGTTATCGTTCATTTGTTAAGATAAGAACAGGTGAAGTTTTTTCGGTTTCTGAAGACGATCTTATAGATGCGGAAGATGAAAAAACTATGGATGATTTACAAGATTGGCAGATAGAAAATTTAGAAATCGCAAATGAAATTGTGGAAAATTATGAGGACTATAAGGAATTACCTTCAAGATATGAAATTGATGAATTTAAAATGGTTAAAGACTTTTGTTTAAACGTTAAAGATGTGAAAATACAAAAAATATTACTTATAACAATCGAAGGAAAAGGCGCATTTAGAAGATTTAAAGATGCAGTTATAGAATTTAATATTGAAATGGATTGGTATAGCTATCGCGACAGACGCTATAAAGACTTAGCGATCGCATGGTGTCAAAATAATGATATCGAGTACATAGATTAGAAAGATAAAAAATAAGGGTAGAGCCATTTGTGGTGTTTGACCTACAGGCAGCAGCTTAAGCCGAATCAAAAATAAAATGAATCCCTTCAATTTTAGCTGAAGGGATTTTTAACGTTTTCTTATGTAATTAGTTTGAACCAAATGCCAGTTTAGTTTAACAACTTGCCAATTTGTCTAATTAGATAGTTGTTAATTCAACGGAGCCAATCTTTTAAAAATAATTAAAGTAATTTCAACCCATAACCAGCAATAAAGAAATGAAAATAAAAAAATAATTAGAACGGTATAGATTGAAAAAGAATCAGAAAATCCCGGACCTAAGACCGGAAAGTGGAAAAGAAATAATAGACTCATAATACCTAACATTAAAAGTGTCGCTCCAGTTGCAATGATTGATAATCTCTTTTTAAAAAAGTGAAAAGCCAAGCCTATACCAAATCCCAATAATCCTGTTGTAAAAGGAAAGACAATAAGTTCAGTTGGCTGTAAGATGAATAACAACATGATAGTTAGAAAATAGGCCTTAATTCCATCTGTAATGGAAAACATGGAACATAATAGAATAGGTGCAGTGGCGATTGGACTTATAAATAATCCAATACCTGGTAATAGGCCACCTGCAGCTTGAAAAAGTGCAGCAATACAAGCAAAAATAGAGGCTAATATAAATTTCTTGGTTTTATTTTGTTTAGTGAATTTTAGTTGAAACAATCGGACCTCTTCAGTAATCGGTTTGAAAAAATACACATTTTCACCTCATTTAAAATACGATATACATCATCTATATGAGAATAATCAAAGTGCAATACGCCAAACATGTTAAAGCAGGATTATGTATTATTGATAACAAACACAAATAACTGTATGATAAATACGTTGAGAATTGCATGAAAATTTCAAAATTGAAGGGGAAAATCTATGAATATTAAAATTGACAAAGAATATGTGCTACAAACCGCTAAACAATTACTAGAGTTTAATAGCCCAAGTGGTTTTTGCTTTGAAATTATGGAATTAATTCAGTCTTGGACAAATAGTTTAGGGTATGAATTTGAAACAACTAATAAAGGTTGTGGCGTGATCACAATTCCTGGTAAAAGCAATGAGCAAGTCATCGGATTATCAGCACATGTTGATACATTAGGGGCAATGGTCCGATCAATTACTAGCAAAGGTACTTTAAAATTTACAATTATTGGTGGACCAATCGTACCAACACTTGATAGTGAATATTGCCAAATTAGAACGCGTGAAGGAAAAATTTATACAGGAACATTTTTATCTACAAGTCCATCAATTCATGTTTTCGAAGACAGTAAAACAAAAAAACGCGACCCAGAAAACATGGAAGTTCGAATTGATGAATGCGTTAAGTCAAAAGAAGATGTATTAAATCTTGGAATTAGCCCAGGAGACTTTATATTCTTCGACCCGAAAACGACAATTACTGAAAGCGGATTTATAAAATCAAGATTTATTGATGATAAAGCAAGTGTGGCATGTTTAATTGGTTTACTTGAATTATTTAAAAGGGAAAAAATTGTACCTACATATACAACAAAATTATTTATTTCAACGTATGAAGAAGTTGGACATGGCTCTTCTTATATCCCATCTGATATTACTGAATTAATTTCAGTAGACATGGGTTGTATTGGAGATGATTTAAGCTGTACTGAATACGATGTCTCAATATGTGCAAAAGACTCTGGTGGACCATATGATTACAATATGACAACTGATTTAGTCAACTTAGCAAAAGAAAATGAGCTTAGCTATGCAGTAGATATCTATCCGATGTACGGTTCAGATACAGTTGCTGCTTTACGCGGGGGACAAGATATTCGTGGAGCGCTAATTGGACCAGGGGTACATGCATCTCATGGTATGGAAAGAACGCATTATAATGCAATGGAAAATACGATGAAATTATTGTACTTATATTTAACTAAGTAAAAAGTAAAAGGGGCTGTCTCATGGGACACCCCTTTTTGTACGTTGTATTTCAAAGGTGATTTTATTTTTAGTTGATAAAATGGCTCTTTATCATATAAAAATAGTAAATTTTTATTCTAAGAGCGAGCATATTTGCTAGTTTTCCATTAGAAAGGATCTGCTATTGTACAAGTATTAGGTCATAATACCTTAACTGGTATAGGTGATTTTTATATTTATTTGCGATATTTCATCCTTTATTTGCATAAATGAACTCCTTATTTGTAGCTAAGATTTATTTCATATCATATTTCCATTATAAAAAAACAAGGGTTCCATTAAAAAGTTAGACTTCTGGACACCTTCTAATCGTTTAATAATTTAATTTTTGAACCCCATTTAATTGACTATCAAATCGGTCTTCACCATTCGTTTTTACATTTTTCTTTAATGTAAATGTATAAAAATAAGCCGAGACTGACTCACGTTTATTTTCTTGGAGTTTGTCTAATAATAATTTTTTTGTACCAGCACCAACAACTCCATCACTAGTTAATCCATTATCTTGTTGAAATGCTCTTACTGCTTGATCTGTGGCTTCAGCAAAGTAGCCATCGACCCCATTTGTAGAGTAGCCTAATTTTGTTAATGTATCCTGCAGCCATTCAACCTCTGATCCTACACTTCCAAGTTGTAAACTAGTAGGAATATCCGTTGGTTTTGTTACAACAACCGTTCCTGAATCATCATCAAATAAATGATTTGAAACTGCGATGTCTTGAAATGACATGTTTGATGAAGTGATTAAAACAGTCGTATTTTTCTGTACACGATCAAATAACCATTCTACTTCTTCATCATACATTCGTACACAACCATGACTAGCATAAGTTCCAATAGAACTTGGATTATTATTACCGTGGATTGCATAGGTTGTACCCCATGTCCCTCTAGCATTTAAACCGAGCCACCTATTACCAAGTGGATTCCTCGGATCACCACCAGGAATATTCTCTTTATAATAAGGTCGATTAACAATTTTAACGACGATTTTAAACTTGCCTTCAGGAGTTAAATCCTGGCTCTTACCGGTTGCAACTTTAAAAACTTTTACCAATTTACCATTCTCATAAAAAGCTAATCTATTAATCGACTTATTAATAATGATAAATTGTGAAACAGGTTTTGTTTCTGCGGCGATAGACTGAATAAAAGAAGTGCTCAAAAATAATAGAAGTACTATGAAAAAAATAAAACAGCGCTTTAACAACTTTCTCCCCCCAACAATATTTAGAAAATACATAGCTTTATATATTATGAAAGGATTGCTTGTCCTATCTAATAAAAATAGGAAAAAATAGTTTTATTTTAATTAAGTCAAAGTCTGATATTGGATTAAAGCTAGATTAACTTTTAAACATTATTAATATAGAAAAATGTAAATGTTTGCATTAATGAACAATCTTGTTAAAATAGAAAATGTAAGCGGTTAAACAGGGTATATGAAGAAAAAACCAGGACACTTTTACTGCCTAAAATATGCACACGATTGCACGATTTTAGCAAAAGGCTTTGGATGGTTTGAAATTTCACATACCATATTATTTTATTTAGAAGAAATCACAATTAAATTTTTTAGTTTTTAAGGTTTATACATAATCTAGGAGGCAATTCAAATGGAGAAAAAATGGTGGCATAATAGTGTAGTTTATCAAATATATCCTAGAAGTTTTATGGATAGTAACGCTGATGGAATCGGTGATTTAAAAGGTATAATCGAAAAGCTTGATTATTTAAAGCTTTTAGGAATAGATGTTATTTGGTTAAGTCCTGTATATAAATCTCCTAATGATGATAATGGTTACGATATTAGTGATTATTGTGACATCATGGAAGAGTTTGGTACGATGAATGATATGGATAAATTAATTTCTGAAGCGAATAATCGAGGGATTAAAATTGTAATGGATTTAGTTGTGAACCATACATCTGATGAGCATCCGTGGTTTATAGAATCTCGAAAGAGCAAAGATAACCCATTTAGAGACTATTATGTTTGGAGAGATCCTGTAAATGGAAGTGAACCAAATGACATTCCTTCTGTATTCAGTGGCAGTGCTTGGGAATATGATATACAAACTGGACAATACTTCTTGCATTTATTTAGTAAAAGGCAGCCAGATTTAAACTGGGAGAATCCAAAAGTCCACGAAGAAGTATATAATATGATGAACTTTTGGCTTGATAAAGGAATTGGTGGGTTCCGAATGGATGTAATTGATTTAATTGGAAAGATTCCTGATCAAGAGATTACAGCAAATGGTCCAAAGCTACATGAATACTTACAAGAGATGAATAAAATGACTTTTGGTAATCATGATGTACTAACTGTTGGTGAAACTTGGGGGGCAACTCCAGAAATTGCAAAGCTTTATTCAGATCCTGCTCGAAATGAATTAAGTATGATCTTTCAATTTGAGCATATCGGTCTTGATCAACAAGAAGGTAAAGAAAAATGGGATTTAAAGCCATTAAATTTGTTGGATCTAAAAGAAGTTTTTAATAAGTGGCAAACTCAGCTCGATGGAAAGGCTTGGAATAGCTTGTTCTGGAACAATCATGATTTACCACGAATTGTTTCTAGATGGGGTAATGATCAGGAATACCGTATTGAAAGTGCGAAAATGCTTGCTACAATCCTTCATTTAATGCAAGGTACACCTTATATTTATCAAGGTGAAGAAATTGGGATGACAAATATTCGATTTGAAAGCATTGATGAATATGACGATATTGAAACGAAAAATATGTATAATGACCGTATTTCAAAAGGATATAAGCATGAAGAAATAATGGAGTCGATTTATACAAAAGGTAGAGACAATGCACGTACTCCAATGCAATGGAATGCAGAAAAGTATGGAGGTTTTACAAAAGGAAACCCTTGGTTAACAGTAAATCCAAATTTTACTAAAATAAATGTTGAACAATCGATAAACGATCCAGATTCAATTTTTCATCATTATCGCCAGTTAATCCAATTGCGAAAAGAAAATCCTGCTATTGTTTATGGTTCTTTTGAAATGCTTGCTGAAAAGGATGAAAAAGTATTTGCTTATATAAGACAGTATAATGATGAGAAATTATTAATTGTAGCTAACTTTACAAATGAGGAATCAAAATTTAGTCATAGTGAGCACTATGATGAAGTAAGTATACTTTTAAGTAATTATAAAGATTCAAGTTTAACAGGTGTGAATAGCAACTTAAGACCGTATGAAGCAATTGTTTATAAAGTTAAATAATTTAATTTATTAAAAATAGTTTGACATTTTATTGTACACTCGTATATGATAAGAATATCAAATAAGAAGGAGGTAGGTTAACATGATGATTGAAAGAAAATTAAACTCAAAAGCATCACAAAATTTCATAATGATTATGAACCCTATCTCTACGCAGGACGGACCACGTTGAAACTTAGATTTCAATTGACGATCTAGCCATGGGTTTATATTACCCATGGCTTTTTTGTGCCAAAAATAAACGATTCTTTTATGTTTGTTTTTGGGCGAAACGTTTCTTTATGGCCATGGGGTATGGAAAATATTCCCATGGTCTTTTTGTTGTCAAAAAAAGTGGAGGGTTGCGTAGAGTTAGGTTAATTGATACAAGGGAGGTATAATTTTGTCTCGAATTTTAAAATATGTCTTTAGACATAAGCTTTCATTTATTATTGGTTCAATTTCAATGGTTTTAGTAATAGGTGTGGATCATTTAATTCCTTATTTACAAATGATTTTAATCGATGACGGTATTACGAAAGGAAAAGCATCAGTCGTAGTTCCAGTTATTTGCGGTATTATAGGTGTCACAATCATTAAATCAATTTTTGGATATGTAAAAGAATATTTATATGACTTAGTAAGTTCAAAGGTACATGAGGATATTAAAAATGATATGTTCAAGCATATTCAAAGTTTTGAGTTTAAGTATTTTGACTCGATGAACACGGGTGAATTACTTTCGAGAATTAACGAAGATGTGGAAAACATCTGGCAAACAATTGCGTTTGGACTAAGATTATTTGTTGAAAATATTATTTATTTTACTCTTAGTACAGTTATCTTATTTGTAATTAATTGGAAGTTGGCATTAATCTGTTTAGCAATTATGATCCCAATTGGATATATGGGGACGCGTTTAAATCGCTTACTTAATAAAGGTTACGGAAAAATAAGTGACCATACAGCTGAAATCAATACAACAGCTCAACAAAATATTGCGGGTGTAAGATTAGTTAAAGCATTTGCTAGGGAAAAGCATGAGACGTTGAAATTTTTGAAAATGAATCGTGGATATTATGATTTAAATATGGCTCAAGCTAAAACAATGCGTAAATATTTTCCTAATATTGAATTTTTAACAAATATTGCGCTTGTAGCAATGATTATTATCGGTGGATATTTCGTTTTAAAAAATAATATGACACTCGGTGAACTAGTTGCATTTAGTGGATATATTTGGAACTTAATTTGGCCGATGAGAATGTTAGGCTGGTTAACAGATGTACTTTCTAAAAACCAAGCTTCTGCGAAGAAGATTTTTGAAATTTTAGATCGTAAAACTCAAATTGAAAACAAAGAAGGAGCATATACACCTAATCTTGTTGACGGTTCAGTGGAATATAAAAATGTAAGCTTTAAATACAATGATGAAATTGTCTTAAAAGATATTAATCTATATATTCCAAGCGGTAGTAAAGTAGCCATTATGGGAACGACGGGTGCCGGAAAATCCTCAATTCTTCATTTAATTGGTCGCTCATACGATGTGGCTGAGGGAGAAGTACTAGTAGATGGCGTTAATGTTAAAGATTTTAATTTAACATCTTTACGTAAAAATATGTCTCTAGTTTCTCAGGATACATTCCTTTTCTCAGATACGATTGAAAATAATGTAAAACTAGGAAACCCAGATGCTACTATGGATGAAATCCGTGAGGCTTGCCGTATTGCATGTTGTCTAGACTTTATTGAAGAGCTAGAAGAAGGATTCAACACGGAAATTGGTGAACGAGGAATTGGTTTATCTGGTGGCCAAAAACAACGTATATCAATTGCCCGCGCATTATTAAGAAATGCTCCAATCTTAATTTTAGATGATGCAACTTCTGCATTAGATATGGAAACGGAGTATGAATTATTACACAATTTAAATAAACGTTTCTCACATAGTACAACATTTATCATTGCACACCGTATTTCAGCAGTAAAAAATGCCGATGTCATACTATTTGTTGAAAATGGAGAAATAGTTGAAAAAGGAAATCATAAACAATTACTAGATAAAAAGGGTAGGTACTTTGAAGTCTACGAAGAACAATTCAAAGATTTTGAAACAGTAGAAAGCGGGGTGGTCTAATGGCACAAAATACGATTAATCGTGATGAAGACCAACTAAATAGGAGTAAAACGGAGCTTATTCTTAGGCTCGGGACTTATTTAAAACCTTATAAATTAAAAACATTTACCGTTATTTGTTTAATGTTATTTGTAATGGTAATTGGGATATTAAACCCATATTTATTAAAGGTAGCGATTGATACAAATATTAAGAATCACGATGTAAAAGGGCTCATCATAATTGGAGCTGTATTATTAGCACTAAATTTCTTAGCAATGATTGCTTCAAAAACACGTTGGACGATGATTAGCTCCGTTACGAATAATATTTTAGTAAATATTCGTCATGAGCTTTACACACATATTCAAAAACTATCATTTACGTTTTTTGATAATCGTCCAGTAGGAAAAATTTTAGCTCGTGTAATGGGGGATATTAGTGCTCTCCAAAATTTATTCAACCAAAGTATTCAAACATTAATTCCGGAATTACTAAGCTTAGTTTGCGTTACAGTTGTAATGTTTATCTTAAATGTTAAACTTGCAATCGCATCAGTATCAATTCTTCCATTTTTAGCAGCTGCAATGTTTTATATTGAAACACGTGCACGTAAAAGATGGGATGATTACCGAAAGAAACGTTCAAATTTAATCGCGTTTATACATGAAGATTTTTCAGGAATAAAAGTAGTTCAATCCTTTGCGAAAGAAAAAGATAAAGAAAAAGATTTCAAAGAAAAGGTATCTGAATTAATGGGATCATTCATGAAAGCAGTAAAAATGAATGACTTCTTTTGGCCATTAGTTGAGCTTTCTTGGGGTGTTGGTACTGTAATTGTATTTTATGTTGGATATAAGCTTGTAACTAGTCAAGAAATTGAAGTTGGAACATTAATCGCATTTTCAATGTATATTGGGATGTTCTGGCGTCCAATTATGAACTTATCAAACTTCTATAATACATTAATATCAAACTTCTCGGCAGCTGATCGTATTTTTGACATTATGGATATTGATCCAGAAATTATTAGTGAAGAAAATGCACCACCAATTGGACGAATCAATGGTGAAGTTCAATTTAGAAATGTAACTTTTGGTTATGATGAAAACTCTACAGTATTAAAAAATATAAATTTCACAATAAATCCAGGTGAAAAAATTGCATTAGTAGGTGCAACAGGTGCAGGGAAAACGACGATTGTTTCACTTTTAAGCAGATTCTATGATCCTTTAAAAGGTGAAATTTTAGTTGATGGAAATGATATTAAAAAAGTAGATTTAGAATCTTTTAGAAGTCAAATGGGAATTATGCTACAAGATACTTTCCTATTCTCAACATCGATTATGGAAAATATTCGATACGGTAAATTAAATGCTACAGATGAAGAAGTAATTGCCGCAGCTAAAGCAGTTCATGCTCATGACTTTATCATTAAAATGGAGGATGGGTATAATACAGATGTAAACGAGAGGGGCTCAAGACTTTCATTAGGTCAAAGACAATTAATCTCGTTTGCTCGAGCTCTACTAGCTGATCCTAGAATTTTGATTTTAGATGAAGCTACTTCGAATATCGATACTCATACTGAGAAGCTTGTCCAAAATGGTATTGAAAAGCTATTAGAAGGTCGTACTTCATTTGTTATTGCCCACCGATTATCGACAATTCGTGACTGCGACAAAATTATGGTAATTGGAAACGGAAATGTCGAGGAAAGCGGTACACATGAAGAATTATTAGCTTTAAAAGGACATTATTATAAGCTATACATGGCGCAATATAGCTTCATTAATGATGGAGCATAATTGATCTGTGTTATTTAGATTGGGGCTGCCTCAAAAGTTAGGTTAACTGACGAATGAGCAGTCCTTTTTTTATTGAAAAATGTACTTGTGCTAAGGATGGGGGTATCTAAACGGCTTTTTTTCGTTTGCAATTGATCTAATTGAACTTTATTAAATATTTCTGCAGGCTCTTATCAAGTTTTTATTAGATACAAGCCATATTGCAAGTTTTTCATTTGAAATGATCTGCTTTTGTATGTTTTTTTAGGGGATAATACCTTAACTGGTATGGGTACTTTTTAAATTAAATTGCGATTCTTAGGGTTTTAATTGCCGTTTCGCCAATTTTAATTGCGATACTCAGATTTTATTTGCAGTCCACTGTTTAATTGCAAGATTTCTACATTTAATTGCGACTCTCTATGACTTATTTGCAGCCGAGCTTATTTGTCACAATTTTTGTGATTTACAGTTAGGACAACCATTTTTATGCCGAAAATTTTAAATTAGAACTTTGGAAATGAATTATTACGAATTCTTAATATAAGAATTAATTCTATGAATCTTGAAAAGTCAACTTAATATAAGTAGATAAAATATCTTCATTTTCTAATTTTTTCTAATGTTAAAATAATAGTGAATTAATATTTTTGTGAAAATGGAGGTTAAGTATGAAACTTAGTTATGAAATTAATTTGGATGATTATATTGAATTTAATTTACATCATTTAAAACACTCAAAAACTGTTCAAAAGTCGTTAATAAATCAACGAATTGCTGTGAGTTTAATCTATTTAGTAATACCATTTTTAATTTCCTTTCTTTTCAAACAACCACTATTTGGTTATTTACTTGCCTTTTCGTTAGCAGCCATTGCTTGGTTCATTTATTTTCCAAAGTATTTCTACCGTTCATCAAAAAACAAAATGATTAAGCATTTAACTGAAAAGAACGATCAATCAATTTTCGGGGAACATTCTCTAAAAGTAGATGAGAATGGGATCAAAGAAATTACACAATCAAGTGTTCATGAAATAAAGTGGGATGATATAGTTGAAATAAAAGGCACGAAGAATTACTTTTATATTTACTTTACAAGTATGCAAGCCATTGTAGTGCCACTAGAAGCAATAAAGGATGACGTGGAGAGATTATTACAATTTTACAGAAAATATAATATTCAAGTTTTATATTGCTAGTTGAATAGTGCATCCTGATCTCTAAAAGTTCAAGTTAGTTTAACTTGAACTTTTTTATTGTTACCGTTCATTCTTAATCAAGAAAGAAGAATTATGATAAAATGTAAAAAAAGGAGGGTACTCACTTGGAGAATTGTATAAAGGTATCAGTTCGAACGCTAGTTGAGTATGCTCATACAGCGGGAAGTATCAATGTAACATATAAAAGTTCGGTTTCATTAATTGAAGGAACAAAGGCACACCAAAAAATCCAAAGAGAATATGGTGAACAGGATGTAAAAGAACGATCTATATCCGGCAACATTACATTGGATCAGTTGGTGTTTCAGATAGAAGGCCGTTGTGATGGATTATTATTTAATGATGGTCAATATATAATAGAAGAAATTAAATCAACAATGAAGGATTTAAATGAAATAAATGAAAATTCATATCCTGTTCATTGGGCTCAAGCAAAAGTTTATGGATATTTTATTTGTGAAGAATTACAACTTGAAAAAATTACACTTAGACTTACATATATTAATATTTTAACCGAGCAAAAAATAAGCTTCGACCTCTTATTTACAAAAGATGAATTAACAAATTACTTATACAAAATGCTGGAAATTTATTATCCTTTTGCAAAATGGAAATACGATCATATTGAAACAAGGAATCAGACAATAAAAGAATTAAATTTTCCCTTTCCTTCTTTTAGAAAAGGTCAAAGAAAGTTAGCAGGTGCGGTATATCAAACAATTCAAGAAGGTAATAATTTATTTGCGGTAGCCCCAACCGGAATTGGCAAAACGGTTTCGACTATTTTTCCGACAGTTAAAAGTATTGGTGAGAATAGTATAAATCGAATGTTTTACTTAACTTCTAAGACGATTACTAGGACTGTTGCTGAAGAAGCATTTAAGCTAATGACAGATGAAGGACTTTGTATAAAGTGTACGACGATTACAGCAAAAGATAAAATCTGTTTTAAAGAAGAGACGATGTGTCAAAAGGATTATTGTGAATTTGCTAATGGTTATTATGACCGAATAAATGATGCTGTTCTTGATATTCTTTCATCGGAAAAATCGTTAACTAGGGAGAAAATAGAAGAATATGCCCGCAAACATACAGTATGTCCATTTGAATACTCTTTAGATTTATTAAATTCTTCCGATGCGATTATTTGCGATGTAAATTATATTTTTGATCCTAGAGTTTCGTTAAAACGATTATTTGATGAACATAAACGAAGTTCGGTTTTATTAATTGATGAAGCTCATAATCTTGTTGATCGTGCAAGAGAAATGTATTCTGCGAGTCTATTCAAATCTAAATTTTTAGAGTTGAAAAATAGATATAAAAATTTAAAAGATGAACTTTATGACATAATAAATGAAATAAATAAGCGATTTATTGAATTAAGAAAAAAATGGAAGGACGTTGTAACCCCAGTTTCAAAGGAAATAGATGGTGATTTACTAGAACTTCTACATACATTCAATGAAATCGTAGAAATAAAATTACAGGAAATGGAAGAGGACGAAAATAAACAAATTCTACTTGATACATATTTTGAGTCACTTAACTTCGTCAAAATTGCGGAGTTTTTTGATGAAAATTATGTATGCTACTATGAACTATATAAAAGTGAAGTACATTTAAAGTTATTTTGCCTTGATCCTTCTAAAGTAGTGAATGACGTCATAAAAAGATTTCGCTCTACAATTTATTTTTCGGCTACTTTAACGCCAATACAATATTTTCAAGATATGCTTGGTGATCAAAGTCGAGATTATACAATTTCAATCGATTCTCCTTTTCATAGAGAACAACTGGAAGTAACAATTGATCCTCTTTCAACTCGATACCAAGATCGTGAAAGAAATTTAGAAAGATTAATTGATTCTGTCTATAAAGAAATTACGAAAAGAAAAGGTAATTATTTAGTTTTTTATCCGTCATATCAATATTTAATTCAAAGTGTTGATTTATTTAAAGAGAAAAACCCTAACATAAAGACAATCGTTCAAGAAAATGGTATGTCTGAAATTGAACGAGAGGAGTTCCTTTTACAGTTTGATAGTCTAAATGAGGAAACTTTGGTTGGGTTTGCTGTATTAGGTGGAATATTCTCTGAAGGGATCGATTTAAAGGGGGATCGCTTAAACGGTGTCGTAGTAGTGGGTGTAGGATTGCCACAGATTTGTTTAGAAAGAAATATTTTAAAGGAGCATTTTAATTCGGTTGGAAAAAATGGGTATTATTATGCATATGTCTTTCCAGGTATGAATAAAGTAATGCAAGCGGGTGGAAGAGTTATCCGTTCTGAATCAGATGAAGGGACTTTATTACTAATTGATGATCGATATAAGAGTTCACTTTATCAAAGTTTATTACCTGAAGAATGGAAGTAAGAGTTAATTATTAAATAATTCAAAAAAAACGATTGATAATTATCAGAGTTTTTAATATACTAACAATATAATTTAATAATCTTATCAAGAGCGGTGGAGGGACTGGCCCGACGAAACCCGGCAACTCTAGTAAATACTAGAAAGTGCTAAATCCTGCAGGTGAAAAACCTGGAAGATAAGAGCGATATGTTTATTTTCAGACATAACCACTTCTTATTTTTTAGGAAGTGGTTTTTTTATTTGACTAAAATGGGGGATTTATAATGACTAACACAAAAGAGGCTTTAAACACGAATAAAAAATCGATTGAAACGGTAGCTGTTCATGGTAGCAAAGGGTATGATCCATTAACTGGTGCAATTAGTTATCCAATTTATCAATCAGCTACATTTAAGCATGCAGGTCTACATCAGTCAACTGGATATGATTATGCAAGATTACAAAATCCAACACGAGAAGAAGTCGAAAATACTGTTGCAAAATTAGAAAGTGCAAATTATGGCGTTGCATTCGCAACAGGAAATGCAGCAGTTACTGCAGTATTAAGCTTATTTAAAAAGGGTGATCACCTAATTGTTTCAGATGATTTATATGGTGGTACATATCGCTTATTCGAAGAAATTTATTCGCCATATGGACTTGAGCATAATTTTGTTGATACGACTGAAATTGAACATATTCTTGATGCACTTAAACCGAACACAAAAGGAATTTTTATTGAGACACCTTCAAATCCAATGATGAAAGTAACTGATTTAAAAAGAGTAGTAGAGATTGCAAAAAAACGAGATATTATTGTAATTGTCGATAATACATTTTTAACTCCTTATTTCTTTAGACCAATTGAATTAGGGGCAGATGTAGTTGTTCATAGTGGAACAAAGTATTTAGGTGGCCATAATGATACACTAGCTGGCTTCGTCGTAACGAATTCAGAATATACAAATGAACGAATTCGCTATTATCAAAAATCAACAGGTGCAACATTAGCTCCATTTGACTCTTGGTTAATCTTAAGAGGAATTAAAACATTGCATTTACGCATGGAATACAGTCAAAAAAATGCGATTGTACTTGCGAAGTTTTTAGAAAATCATCCAAATGTTACTGAAGTATATTATGTAGGATTACCAACGCATAAAGGGTATTCAATTATTAAAGAACAGGCAACTGGATTTGGTGCAATGATTTCATTTAAAGTGAAGGATTTAAGTTTAGTAGAACAGGTTTTAGGAAGCGTAAAAGTCATTACATTCGCAGAAAGTTTAGGTGGAGTCGAATCGTTAATTACGTATCCACATACACAAACTCATTCAGAGATGCCAGAGGAATTTAAAAGAAAGCTTGGTCTAGATGACCATACATTACGTTTATCAGTGGGAATTGAACATATTGATGATTTATTAAATGACTTAGAAAATGCATTGGGGTGATGAGCATGCAATTTGGAACGAAACTAATTCATAACGGAAATGAAATTGATCAGGCAACAGGTGCATTAAGTATACCAATTTATCAGACATCAACGTTTCATCAATTTGATATAGAGAATTTTGGGAAGTACGACTATGCGAGAAGTGGAAATCCAACAAGAGAAGCGTTAGAAAATACAATTGCAAAATTAGAAAATGGTGTACGTGGCTTTGCGTTTTCATCAGGAATGGCCGCAATCTCATCTGTATTATCTTTGTTTTCAGCAGGAGATCATATTGTCATTTGTGAAGATGTTTATGGGGGAACATTTAGAATAGCAACAAAAGTTTTAAATCGTTTCGGAATCGATTTTACTTTCGTCGACGCATCTAATTTAGAAGAGATTAAAGCCGGAATAAAGCCAAATACAAAAGGACTTTATTTAGAAACACCGTCTAATCCTCTTTTGAAAATTACTGATTTAAGTAGTGCTATTAAAATAGCAAAAGAAAATGACATCCTTGTCATTGTAGATAATAGTTTTTTATCACCATATTTACAAAGACCATTAGACTTAGGAGCTGATATTGTCGTTCATAGTGCAACAAAGTTTATTGCAGGTCATAGCGATGTAATTGGAGGATTAGCGGTCGTAAATTCAGAAGAACTTGCAAGTGATTTATACACAATCCAAAATTCATTCGGAGCTATTTTAGGTCCACAAGACTGTTGGCTAACATTAAGAGGATTAAAGACCCTAAAAGTTCGTATGGATGCATATGAACAAACTGCATCAAAATTAGCAAACTGGCTTTTAGAACAAGAAGAAGTTGAGGATGTTTATTACCCAGGACTAAAAGATCATCCTGGTCACGATGTTCATTTTGAGCAGGCTACTGGAGGAGGAGCAGTCCTTTCATTTACACTAAAAACGATTGAACAAACGACAAGTTTCCTTCAATCAGTCGAAAACGTTGCAGTTGCAGTTTCACTTGGTGGAGTTGAGACGATTGTTTCATATCCTGTAAAGATGTCCCATGCTGCAATACCGCTCGATGTTCGTGAACGATTAGGGGTTAAAGATACATTAATAAGGGTATCCGTTGGTTTAGAAGATATAGAAGACTTGATTGCAAGCTTCCAAAAAGCATTAAAAGCAGGTGCAAGAGTATAGTGAAAGGAATAGGGAAATTGAATAAATAAAATTGGGTTTGGCCGAATAGAATTGAAAAACGAACAATAATTAGATGCAAACGGTAGAATGTCCGTTCAATTCGAGAAAAGCATAAATCCCACAATGGAAGCATATTTCCTTGTGGGATTAATTTATTTTATATTTTTTGATTTTGCTTACTTTTTTATTTAGTGTAGAAGACTAAGAAAGGAATATTTCCCCATCACCAATTTCCTCTTGAATTACCTCAGCTGCACCAATAAGTGCCAATGCGTTCCCAACTATTTGAACTGAATCAGAAAGAACAATTCTTCTTTGTAACTCAAGTAAATCTATTTTTTCTGAAGTGAACAATTGCTTAGAAACGAAAAAAGCTACGGATAATTGACCGGCAGTACCAATCCACATTCCCGATATGATATCTCTTTTCCCTTGAAAGATTGGATCTTTGTCGATGGAATATAATTTTGATAATGTAATCGTTTCGTATAATTGTGCAACTGCCTTAACCCACGATGCGGCAACAATTTGTCTTTCAAGACTTGCTGATAAACTGTCATGTTCTATATTAATTTTCTTATTTTGATCTTGACCTTCCTTTTCCTTCAAATTTTCTTCTAGCATCTTTTCCAACTCCAATATAGAAAAACTGTTATTTATATAACTATTCAAGTTGGTGTGATTGTGTTTCTATCTAATAGGGGATTTTGGTGTTTCAATAATTAACTTTTCGTTAAATTAGGATGAATGTCAATTTAATTAATATCTAAGTTTGAATTGTCTGATATTGAATAAAAAATCTAATTGACAGATGTTTATTTCTAATGTAAAGGTTTCACTTTGGTAATAAACGAATATTTTTTTAAAAAAGCACAAAAAATGTTCGTGTTTTTACTTGAAACGCAATCATATTGATGGTATTCTAGTTTAGGTTGATCAAATGAAATAATTTAAACCTTATTTGGAGGTATATATAGATGTATGATGTTATCGTTGTTGGAGCAGGACCTGCTGGAATCTTTACTTGTTATGAATTAACTTTAAAAATGCCTAATGCTAAAGTACTACTTGTTGATAAAGGACATGATATATTCGCAAGACATTGCCCAATTTTACAAAAGAAAATTGAAAAATGTCCGCCTGCTGCAGGTAAAAAAGATTTTTCAGGTTGCTTACCAGCTTGCTCAATTACAAATGGTTTTGGTGGTGCTGGAGCATATTCAGATGGGAAATTTAATATTACAAGCGAATTTGGTGGATGGATGACAGATTACTTATCAGATTCACAAGTAGTTGAATTAATCAAATACGTTGATGAAATTAATTTAGAACATGGTGCAACTGAATCAATTACTGATCCTTTAACAGAAGAAGTTAGAGATATTGAACGTCGTGGATACGCAGCTGGACTTAAATTATTACGTGCACAAGTTCGTCACTTAGGAACGGAACAAAATTTAGAAATTCTAAAAAGCATTTATGAGTATTTAAAAACAAAAATAGATATGAAGTATAAAACTGAAGTAGAGGACTTAATAACTGAAAAGGTTGAAGGTACTCATATTATAAAAGGAATTAAATTAAAAAAAGGTGAAGAATTACATGCTGAGAAAGTTGTAATTGTACCTGGTCGTGATGGCTCAAAATGGTTAACTGATGTTATGAAAAAACGTCGTTTAAAAATGTCAACGAATCAAGTTGATATTGGTGTTCGTGTTGAGACTTCAAACGTAGTAATGGAAGAAATTAATAAGCATTTATACGAAGGGAAATTCGTATTTAATACTAGCGTGGGTACAAAAGTCAGAACATTCTGTAGTAATCCATCTGGGCACGTAGTAGTTGAAAATCATTCAGGAATTATGACTGCTAATGGACATGCTTATAAAGATCCTAAATTAGGAAGTCCAAATACAAACTTTGCCTTATTAGTATCGCATCAATTCGCAGAACCTTTTGACAAACCAAATGAATATGCACATGAGGTTTCACGCCTTGCAAACATGCTTTCACACGGTGGAGTAATCGTGCAAAAATACGGAGATCTTTTAAGAGGTCGTCGTTCAACTGAAAAACGCATTAAAGAAGGCTTTTTAGAACCAACTTTAAAAGAAGCAGTACCAGGTGACTTAGGATTAGTTTTACCATACAATACAATGAAAAGTTTAATTGAAATGGTAGAAGCTTTAAACCATGTGACTCCAGGTATCGCTGCAGAACATACACTTTTCTATGGTGTAGAAGCAAAATTCTATTCAGCTCGACCAAAGCTAAATGAACACTTTGAAAGCGAAATCTCTGGATTATATCTAGGTGGAGATGGAGCAGGAGTTACTCGCGGTTTAGCTCAAGCAAGCGCATGTGGCGTATGGATCGCGCGTGATATCGTTAAAAAAATCGGAAATAAAGAAAAAGAATTAGTTACTGTTTAATACTTAATTAACAAACCTCTAGTGCATTGGATAGCATTAGAGGTTTGTTTTGTTAGAATAGATAATTTTTTGTCTTTTAGCAGAATAAAGAATTAACGATACTTTTTTGAGGATGTATAATTTAATTAAAAGATTACTGGTGGAAACTTATTGGAGGTAAAATGTCAGATCAAATTTGTCTAGACTTTAAAAAAATTAAAGAGATTTCGGAAGCTAAAATTAAAAAATTCGGAGGTGAAATTTACAAAGATTTACCGCTCCTTGAATATTTCGGAATAAGAAATAGTAGTGAAATGATATACAGAGCAACAATCATGTCAGGGATGATTTATATTGCATTCGAGGCTCCAACGAAAGATATTGGAGATTGGATTAAAGAACAAGGTCTCTATGAATACGTATCAGATTGGGAAAAAAGTATTTTAAACAAAAATGAAGAATACTTGACTAAAGTTGAGAAACTTCATTTAAATTGGTATGTTGAAAGTCTTTGGATGCTTGTATGGGTTTTAGGGATCAACAATGAATTTAAGTTCTTAGAATCTGTTGGTGATAACTTAATAAATATGGTTCCAGATATCAAAAAGAATCAAAATTTTACTTATTTAGAGAAATCGTTAAAGCTAAAACCTGAAACAGAAATTTATAATATGGCAGATTTATATTATAGAACACATTGGTTCGTAGTTGATTCACGACTAAAAGGAAAAATATTAAATTCATTTAATGAGGGTTTAGTCATAGAGAGAAGGAAAGTTTTAGAATGGGTTATTAATCCCTCTGTAGATTGGGATGATATTGACTTAAGTACATAAATTGTTCGTGATTTATTTTGATTGGATATAAAAATAGATTATTTAAGGATGGCTGATATCTTGAAATTAAAAGCAAAATAAGATTTTACCAAAAGAGTATGGTTAAGAAAGAAGGTTTAGCAAAATTTAGATCGAAGTGATTTATAATATAAACTACATATAAGTTAGGAGTCTAAAAATGGAAGCCAAAGAGAAAATTTATTATCAACGTGGCACAGAAGGATTAAAAATGAAAAATATACGAGCCCATAAACTTGTTCGAGAGTTTAATAATATAGACGTGGAATCGTTCGAAAGAAAAGAAGAAATATTGAAAGAGCTGTTTGGGTCAGTAGGGGTAAATCCAAGTATTGAGCATAATTTTCATTGTGATTTAGGTTATAACATACATGTAGGGGATCATTTCTATGCAGGTTATAATTGTACAATCTTAGATATGGCAGAAGTGACAATAGGAAATAACTGTATGATTGGTCCGAATGTAGGGATCTATACAGCTGGTCATTCGATTGAACCAAAGGATAGAAATAAGAGCGGATATGCGATTCCGATTCATATTGGGGACGATGTGTGGATTGGTGGAAGTTGTACAATTTTACCTGGTATTTCGATTGGAGATCGTTCAATTATCGCTGCAGGTTCTGTAGTTACGAAAGACGTTCCTTCTAATACTGTAGTGGCCGGTAACCCTGCGAAAATTATTAAAACTATATAAATGAGGTGAAAACAATTGATACTTGTGCGGATGTATTAATCGTTATCGATTTGCAAAATGGTGTATGTTACAGTGGTGAGCATTTATTCGAACTGCAAAATTTAATTAGTAAAGTAAATAAAAGAATCTCATTATATAGAGAATTAAGTAAACCGATTATTTTTGTTCAACATTGTGATGAAGAATTGGTAGTTGGAGAAGAACTTTGGGCGATTCATGCTAACCTAGATGTTCGAGAACAAGATCATTTAATTAATAAAATACATGCAAATTCTTTTTTTAAAACGAACTTAAAAAATCTTTTAGATCAATTAGCAGTACATAGAATAGAATTTTGCGGTGCTCAAACTGAATACTGTATGGATGCTACAATTAAATTTGCACATGGATTAGGTTACGAAAACTTTATGGTAAACGGAGCAACCTCTACATTAAATAATCCATTTATGTCTGCAAAAGAGACAATTGATTTTTATGAAAAAATGTGGAATCGTAGATTTTTAAATTTCATAGAAGATAATCTCAGAATAGAAGTGTAATAAAAAGGTTTCTACGGCAAAAAAATTAACAACTCCAGATTAATGAGGCAGATGAGAAATACTCTCTAGGACTATTTAAAAATCTAGTGAATATAATTTAGTAGATTTGAATAGAAGTGGGGGATATAAATGAAAAGAATTGCATTTTGCATCGTCTGTTTCTTTTTGTTGTTTTTATCTAACGTATCAACCTCAAATGCATCATCGCGCTATTTAGATCAAATAGATAAAAATAATCGTAAGGAAGTTCATTATTATGTTAAGAAATCAACGAAGATTGTCGATCAAAAAGAATTTAGTTTAACTAATAAGGAAAAAAATGCAAACGAAAATGTAGTCGCAATTGCTGTAAAATACGATACAGTAAGAGATCGTTTCTTTAAAACAGCGAATTATGATACGTATTTATTGGATGAACAAACAGGAGAAGTACTGGATCCAGGAAAATTTGTTTCATCGAAAATATATGATCAATTTTTAAATCAACATAAAAATGATGGGGAAAATGATTTTAGATGGAAAAATTCATTAATCGTTTTGGCATTAATATTCATTACAATCATCATCATTCCAATTTTTGCTTCTAAATTAAATGAGTAATACGAAGGCTGTTTCGGCAGTCTTTTTATTATGCTAAAAATAGCAGATTGATTGAAAAAGGAATATGATTAGATTGAAATATAGATCAATTAATAGTACTTTTAATAGAAAACATGTTAGGAGATAAGAAGATGATCCAGTCAATCGTTCATATAGCATTAGTCGTAAAGGATTATGATGAAGCTATAGAGTTTTATACGAAGAAACTTCACTTTAATTTAATTGAAGATACATATCAAGCTGAACAGGATAAGAGATGGGTAGTTGTAAGTCCTCCTGGTTCATCTGGAACGACTATACTACTTGCAAAGGCATCGAAACAAGAACAAGAGCCATTTATTGGTAATCAAGCTGGTGGGAGAGTTTTTCTATTTTTAGGAACGGATAATTTCTGGAGAGATTACGATGAAATGATTTCAAAAGGAATTGAGTTTGTAAGAGAACCGAAAGAACAAGATTATGGAACAGTTGCAGTATTTAAGGACTTATACGGAAATTTATGGGACTTAATACAATTCAGTGACAATCATCCACTTGCAAAAAGAATAAAATAAAAGCTTACTTGATTAAAGAGAATTTGTCAGTTTGGTAAAGAGTTCGAATAAACAGATAATTATCCGTTACAAAAATTATCTCAGTTGATCTAAATATTTTACTTAAGATTATAGGGCTGTGTGCATTTATTATCATTTGTGGTTGGATCATTAAAAAGCTGGATAAATAAAATTTTAACTACAGTTTTTGAGTATTATAAACAGATTAATATATAAAGAGTAATTGGAGTTTAATTAAACTCCAATTTTTGGGGGTATAGGATTACTTTAATATGTAATTAGGGGAACCTCCTTTTCGTGAGGTTCCCTAATCTACATAACTAATTTCTCAAACATTATAAATGGAATAAGTGCATAAATAAAAATACAACAGGAGGAATGAATAATGATGGTAGAAGATTTAAAGTATTACATTTCTTAATCCCCAATATACTTAGGCCTGACGCTATAATTAATATACCTCCTACAATCGTCACTTCATTTAGAAGATCATTGCTTAAGGAATTTTTCATTAGTATTGCAATTAAATAGATGGAACCTTGCCATGTAAATAAAGCAACTCCAGCAAATATTATTCCAATCCCAAATGTGGATGCTAAAACAATCGAAGTAATGCCATCTAACGTACCATTTGCAAGGAGGTATGTATAGTCTCCTTTTAACGCTGCTTCTACTGGTCCTAAAATCGATAATGTTCCAATACAAAATAATAAAATAGCGGTTGATAATCCTTCAGCCAAATTACCTTTAGAATATTTATTAACTAAACTATTAAATCTTGTTTCCAACTTAAGTTTTTGCCCAATTAATCCACCTATGGCTAAACTTACAATAAAAAGCACTGGATATTTGCTGGAAGGTAAATGTTGTACTAGTGAGTTGATCCCTAAGCCCAAAGCTACTAATCCCATCGCCTGCATAAGGATTTCATGATATTCTTCTTTTATTCCTTTTTTAAAGATACTTCCAATCACACTCCCGGCTATAATCATCAATGTGTTAAAAATCGTGCCAAACATAATTCCATTTCTCCTTTTACTAATAGTATATTAATAAAAAATAAACCCTCTAGTAACTAGAGGGTCAAGTGAGTTTTTATGATTATGTTTACTTGTAAGGTAATAAAATTTCTGTGACATACTTTTCTTTATCGTTGGTGAGGCCATAATCAATAAGTGTAATTTCAAAGGAGTCGTCTAACAGTTCATAATTGTGCTTTTTCATATAGGTCAACAATAGTTTATAATAATCAAATGCATCAATATGTGTACCTTTAAATCGAACTTTCAGATAGTCTCTTGATGGAATAACAATGGAAGTTGGAGGTATCTGATCACCATCTTCTAGTATCATGAAAATACTAGAATATTTATCAAAAACATTATTATTCAAATTTGAAACTGAGATCGAGATGCCAATTTTCCCTAAAAAAATTTCCTCCTTTATTCCAAAACTGTTCCTTAATTCAGTAATAGGTAATTCAATATCATCTCCTATAACGTAGTCATGGCGTAAATATGCTACATGCATTTCGGGAAGAGTTATTTCCGAAATCTGATCTAAAGGTGCACTAACAGCATCTTCAATTTGCAATAGGCGGCGTGATATTTTTGTTTCAATAATCTCCAATTCTTTCTTTTTTTTGGCAACTTCATCTTTTTGTTTTTTTAACTTGTCAACAAGAGCATCGATTTCCCGATAATTAAAAAAATCTATAATTTCGTTTATTGGTAAATCTAGAGCCCTCAAATATTTTATTGAATTTAATCTTTCAAACTGCTGTGTTGAATAATATCTATAGTTGGTCTTTTCATCGATAAATTCTGGACGTAAGAGCCCAATCTGATCATAATACCTTAGAGTCGCAATTTTGACTTGGAATAATTTTGAAACTTCACCAATTGTAAAATACTCTTTCATTTCTTAAAAACTCCTCTATTTACCATGAAAATGATATTTCCCATAATAATTATCCTCTGGAAGATTGTTGTCATTAAAATAATACATTCAATTCAGATTGTCATCAATAATATACATTTAGGTTTAAAAGAAATGGTCGGAAAACAGAATATTCAATTATCAAAAATAGGATGGTTAATGATAATATAAGAAAATAGAGAGAAAATTTGTTAATTTAATAGAATAATAGAAAATAGGAGCAGAAAAAATGGAAAAAGAGATTTATATAATTCGACATTGTGAAGCTGTAGGACAGCCATATGAGGCGAATCTAACTAAGCGTGGATTACATCAGGCTAATCATCTGGCTGATTTTTACTCAAAGATTAAAATTGACCAAATTATTTCAAGCCCTTTTTTACGTGCAATTCAATCAATTGAACCGACAAGTAATGAAAAGAAAATTGACATTGTTCTTGATGATCGACTATCTGAACGTATGTTAAGCTCGATTGATTTACCGGACTGGCTTGATAAATTAGAAGCTACATTTGAAGATATGGAATTGAAATTCGATGGTGGCGAATCAAGCCAAGAAGCTACTAATCGTGCAATAAGCGTAATAGATGAAATCATCAAAAGTGAAAAAAAATCTACAATCGTTGTAACCCATGGAAATTTGATGTCATTAATTTTAAAACAGTTTAACGAAGAATTTGGTTTTGAGAATTGGAAAAAATTAAGCAATCCTGATATTTATCTTTTGAAGTTTAAGAATAACGAGTTTGATTGTGAACGTTTGTGGCAAGATTGTTGAGCTTCTTATTCAAATAAATAGCAGATTAGTTGAATAAGAAAACTTCCCTTTTTGAATTGGTAAAAAATAGAACTATTAAATCATTACTAGATAATTTAAAATCAAGTAAAAACAACTTTAGGGGATACAAAATGGGGGTTAAAAGTACTTTTTGGAATTTTTGTAATTATCGGAATTTTGGTAATGTGGTTTTCTGTTTTTGGTAAGAAAAAGAATATTGACGATTTTTCTTTTGGTGGTTCTTCTAACCTTGTTGAACTAATATTTGATATTAGTTTTGAATTTCCACCTACTTTAATTAAAAGAATACTGTTATTTCTTTTAGGTTTAGCTCTTGCACTTTTCTGTACGATGGGTGTATTTTATGCCTAAAGTTAAATATGTATTTTATTTCGTTATTTTCGGTATTATCTATAAATTGTGCTTAAAAGGATTGGACTGGGGTGTAAAAACTTTATTTCCAAACTTGGATTGGTTAGGAAAATTTATTCCTGTGATAATTCTATTTATATTAGTTGTAAATAGTAGGAGATTAAAAACTTTGTTCAAGTTCATCTAAAAACTATTTAAAAGAAAGACTCAGTTATAAAAGGTTGTTGATTTTCTTATTCAACTAATGCATTCTTTTGTTGTATAGACCCATTGTAAGATTTAAGGATAAGAGGGAACAAATGATGAAAAGCATTAAAACTATGAAAATTTTAGGTGTGTTCTTTATTGTATGTGGGATAATCCTAACATGCTTTTTTTCATATTACTTTTGACATCAATCTTCTAGCATTGGATTGATAACAACTTTTTTAGGTGTATATTTTTTAAAGAGATATAAACTAGCCAAAGAAATAGCTAAAAAAGAAATATTCTTAGTTATTTTAGTGTACATATTAGTAATATTAATCGAAGTATTCTTACTTTATTTTTGAGATGTTTTTATAGAAAGTTGGAATTTAAACATTCATTCCTTATTCAACTACGCATGCTTTAGTTGAACAAAAGTACATGATAATCGACTAATATCTAAGTAGTTCAGTTTTGAAGTAGAAAAAGTAAAAAAACATTTTAATTATCAAGCGTTTTAGATTTGTTTTTGATAGGAAAATAGCAATATAATTGGCATTCAAAAAGGTATTGAATTTTAGTCCAATACCTCTATTGTGTCTATTATAAGAAGAAATAAGGAGATGACAATATGTCAGAAGAGGAATTATTTTTAAATAAGGCATCTAATGTTTATGAAATATATTCAAAGATCCTCGATTTATTGAAAGAAATAGGTTCATTTGATATTGAGTTTAAAAAGACTTCTATTCATCTTTCGAATAAATCTTCCTTTGGGGGAGTTCATCCAAAAAAGAAATGGTTAGATTTTAATTTAGTAACAAACCATCAAATTGAACACGAAAAGATTACTAAAATTGAACAAGTTTCCAAAAATCGATTTCACAATAATTTTAGATTCCATAATGTAGAAGAGCTAAATCAAGAGTTTTTAGTTCTTTTAAAAGAATCATATCAATTGATGTGTTAGTTAGAGAAAGGATATTTATTACCAATGAATAGCAGTTTCTTAGGATTTATATCTGGTCTAATATTTGGTCTATATCTGTAATAGTAATGCTCCCGACGAAATTTGAAGATAAGTTCATTACTATGATCGGTTTTCATTTATTGATCGTTTCACTGTTCTTCCAACGTATGGTTGGACAAAAGGAATTTTGTAAAGGGGGTAATCTAATTTAACTAACGCAGTGCTTTATTTGAACAGCACGATCGGCTGAATAGTCGATTTTTAAAATGTGATATGAGTGTAATAATACCAATTGAAGAGCGTTCTTTCTTTTTACCAGAAAAAACTTATCCTTAAGTAAAAATTTGGGACTGTGGAGAAAAAAAGCTTATTAAGAAACATGCACTAGAAAAAATATAAATAATATATTGGAGATATCCCGTTTGAATGCTTGAGGAGGATATTATGAAACCTATGTTACCTAGTGAAAAATATTTCGGTAATTTAGAACTAGTTTATGCATTTTATGGTGCTATGCCTACAGGTGTTACTGTTTCAGAAACCGGTCGTATTTTCATTTGCTTTCCAAAATGGGGAGACGATGTTAAATTTACGGTGGGGGAAATTGTTGAGGATAGATTGCAGCCGTATCCTAATTTACAAACCAATTTGGTTAACCCCGAGAATATCACAATGACTTTTATCAGTGTCCAAAGTGTAGTTGCTGATGGAAGGGGAACACTTTGGATATTAGATACAGCGGCGCCCAATTTTTCTGAACCAATTAAAGGAGGGGCAAAATTAGTCGCTGTAGATTTAGAAACTAATACAATTAGTAAAGTATATACCTTTACAGAAGAGGTTGTACTGCCTACAACTTATCTGAATGATGTCCGCTTTGATTTTCGTGTTGGAAAAGCAGGTTATGCCTATATAACGGATTCATCTTCAAGAGGACCAGGAGCTATTATCGTCGTAGATTTATCAAATGGAGACGCGTTTAGACGATTAAATGGGGCAAATTCAACATCGCCCGATCCTTATTTTTTACCGAAAGTAGAAGGTCAAATTTTAATGAATCGAAACAAAGACGGTTCAACTTCTCCATTTAGACTGGCGTCTGATAGTCTTGCCATTTCTCCCGATGGAAATTTATTATTTTTTGCACCTCTAACCAGTCGTCACTTGTTCTCGATTTCAACAGAAACCCTGAGAGACAGAACGATACCGGACATGGATGTATCTTATCATGTGAAGTATTGGGGGGAAAAAGGTGCATCTGATGGAATGATCACAGATGCAAAGGGAACTGTTTATGCTGGAGATTATGAAAACAACTGTATTCGTAAGATATTTCCAAATGGAATAATGGAAACTATCGCACATGATCCGAGAATTTTGTGGCCAGATACTTTTTCAATAGGTCCGGATCAATATTTGTATTTCATTGTAAACCAGTTACATCGACAGGCTAGATTTCATTATGGAGAAGACTTACGACAAAAACCATATAGTTTACTACGTATCAAAATTGATGAATTCCCTGCTCCGACATTTTCATAATAAAAATAGTGAATTAATTTGTAAAACAAGCACGAGTAAACATGAGGTATTAACTGTATTTACTTCTGCCAAATAAACACAAAATGAAAAATAGGAACAGTTTATTTGGTAAGTGTTAAACTGTTCCTGGAAACTTTTTATAATGTCGGTAAGTTCAATGCTGTATTGATATTATTTAAATCCAAGCTGATCTGTTCGTTTGTATCCCATGCATGGTACCATCCTTTTTCTGCCATATACGTGGATATTTGTTCATGCATATTAAGAGCTTCTTCTAAATGGCGAGTGAGAATTTCTTTAATTTCCGGTGTTCCTGCCTCTGTAACTGCCATGGCATAATTTCTAATACCACTTTTAGCTGAAATGAGTAGATCCATTGCAACCACTTGATCCGTTATTGCGTCCATGCCAGTTAAAGTTTCAATGATTGGATTCATGTTTATTCATCTCCTAATTTACTGCTTAGCGTTGGAAAGGATAGTAGCATATTCTTGTAATTGTCTCGTAGATAGGTCAATGTCTTGCTGCATAATATCTTTTAATAGCTGATCTGTGACTAACGCTTTCATCGTTTTGGATTTAGTTAAACAAGTGGTCTTAAATGCAGCTATCTCATGGACCTCAAGAATTTCATGTAAGGCGTAGTTCATTTTTTATACCTCCTTCTTCAAGGTTTCAACAGGACTTTTATACAATTATCCATTTTTGTGTCAAAAATCTCATAGCCACGCTTTGCTTCACTAAGTGGCAGTACATGACTTACGACATCACCTGGGTCAATTTTCCCGGTCGACACTAATTCAAACATATATGGCATATAATGAATCACAGGTGCTTGTCCGGATCGAATATTGACGTTTCGGTTGATAATATCTCCAAATGGGAATCCATTATATTTCCCACCGTAAACACCAGTAACTTGAATTGTCCCGCCTTTACGAACTGCTTGTGTAGCCGTGATAAACGCACCGAATGCTCCACCATGAAGTTTCAATCCGCTTGCCAGGAACTCTAAATCAGTCATTTTACCGTCCATTCCAACTGCATCAATGACTACATCAGCGCCGCCCTTTGTTATTTCTTTCAAATGCATTCCCACATTTTCAAAGTGTTCGAAATTTACAATTTCAACTTTGTTGGTACGTTTTGCGTGTTGCAAGCGATAGTCTACATAATCTACGGCAATGACACGCTTTGCTCCTTTTAGCCAACAAAATTTTTGAGCAAAAAGACCAACTGGACCACAGCCAAGAACAATAACTGTATCTCCACCCTTTACGCCTGCATTGTCAACACTCCAAAAACCAGTAGTCATCGCATCGGCAATAACTGCTAACTTTTCATCTGGTTCTTCACAAGTCTCCGGAATTTTGAAATGGGTAAAGTTTGCAAATGGCACTCTTAAATACTCGGCTTGCCCACCTGGATAGCCACCAGTCGTACCAGAATATCCGAAATAGGCACCCATATCACCATTATCATTAGAATTATCACATTGGCTTTCTAAATTTGTTTTACAGTAATGGCATTCACCGCATGCTATATTAAAGGGGATAATTACTCGATCTCCCTTTTTTAGCTTAGTCACACCTGGACCTACTTCTTCTACGATTCCCATTGGTTCATGGCCAATAATATAGTTTTCCTGTAGGTTAGGAATCATGCCATGAATTAGGTGAAGATCAGACCCACAAATAGCTGTACTTGTTACTTTTATAATCATGTCATCTGGTTTTTCAATCTTCGGATCTGGAACTTCTTTCACTTCTACATTTTTAATACCTTGATAAGTTACTGCCTTCATTGGTTACAGTCCTCCAGTGTTAATGTTCATCAGGTGTTCGGTCAAACAAGCCTTTTCTATTGTTATCAGCAGGAAATAGATGCATTTTGCCAATCATTAATGTATTGTTGGCAGAGAGTTGGTCTAATTGATATTGTTCACTTAGTTCGTATGGATGGAACCATTTTTTACTAATCATTAGATCTGTAATTTCTTGATGCATAGCAATCCCTTGCATTAAATGGCTTCGTAAGAGCGTTCTAACATCAGGTGATGCTGACTCTGTTAATGCGACCGCAATATTGCGAACACCTTCTTTAGCACGAAGAAGAAAATCCATCGCAAATGTGGTATCTGCTAGCTCAGGTACATGTAGCGAGTTTATTGGGTCTAAATAGTCATTATTCAATGAATTTGCCTCCTTTTAATTTATTATTGGTGTTGGGCGGTTTTGAGGAACAGGAGCTTCAAAAGGCGCACGTTGATAAATTGCCTGTAATTCTCCTAACGCTTGTATGGATTGTTCAACATCTTTTTGCATTAATGCTCTCAAATCATCATCAAATACCAATCCTTGCATTAGTTTTGATTTCGCTAAGCAAAGGGTTTTGAAATTAATAACTTCATGTAAATCCAATGATTCATGATCGGCTAATTTTTTATTATCCATTTGGTTCCCTCCTTTTTGACTAACTATACAAATACAAATGTATTATTCCAAATATACAAAGAGTCATTCTTTTAAAATTTTTTTAGGAGGTAGGACAAAAGGCTGAAATAATGAAAAGTCCAGTATAGGTTCAATGGAGATTATAATACTAGGGGTTATTTTCTTTTTAGTTATCGTATTTGGCTATAAAAGGTTTGCCAAAATAAGGCAAAAAAAGCAAATCAATAGTAACAATATCTTAATAGAACCAAGTTCAAATACAACAGAAATTGAAACGATTTTCATACATGAACAAAACTTGCCCAAAAAACTAGGGTAAGTGATCCTCTACGGCTTGAATTAATTAACTGTGAACAAAATTTGACTACTATTCAAAGAAGAAAAAATAACGAAACTATTCAGGAGTGGTTTAAACGTATAAATTGTTCGAATGAGATTGTAACAATTTATGAATCGATAAGATATGGTGGTAGGAAGTCCGAAGTGATGGAAATGGAAATAGTTCAAGACTGGATTAAAAAGAATCCACGATAATTAATATTTAACTTTTTGGTATTTAATACAATAACCTTATACAACAAACGCAATTCGTGAGTTCAATAACATTTTGGAGCTGTGATCGGCTCTATTTTTATTCAACAAAATGGCAGATTCGTTCAATAAGCAGGAAGTTGTTCTTTTTTGTCGAATGAATGAGAGATTCATTAAATGATAGTAGTATGAAAGGAATGAATTTCATGTTTTTTCTTCAAATGGCAGGTTTCCCAGGTTCAGGTAAGTCAACATTATCTAGAATGATAGCAAAAAATACAGGTGCGATTGTTATAGATCATGATATTGTAAAATCCCCATTATTAGAATCATTGGGACCTACTGTAGATCCAAAGGAAGTCGGTAAAATATCATATGACATCGAATGGTCGTTAATCGATTTTTATCTTTCTTTAGGACAAAATGTTATTTTTGATAGCCCTTGTTTCTATATAGAAATGGTAGAAAAGGGGACCTTACTTACAAAAAAACATAATGCAAAATACAAATATGTTGAGTGTTATCTCAATAATTTTAATGAAATTAATGATAGATTGAAAAAGCGAGAGCGAATGATCAGTCAAATACATGAAGTTAAAAATGAAGAAGCATTTCATGAATGGGTTAACAATTCAAGAAGACCTACACATGATTATCTTATTGTCGAAACAGCAAATCCAATAGACAGTTATTACAATAAAGTAATAAAATACCTAAACATTTAGGTATTCTAAAAACTCACATAGTTAAGCCTCTAGAAGTTAAAGGTATTGAAATCTAAATGGATATAAAAAAGAAAAGAGATAAATGAGTATGCTTACTCATTTATCTCTTTTTTTAAAATTAATGATACATGCACTTATTTTGATTCAATTGAATTAGATGGTAATTTATCAAGCTCAAGATGATTTCTCAAACTACTTGTTATATTATTTACGCTAGTTTGATCAGGCATATAATAGTAAATCTTGTTTATATAATCATCTTTTCCGTCCAATTTTAATGTTGTGATGTTTTTAGTAGGATTAGCACCCTTCATATCATTAAATAAATATAATCCTTGAGATAAGCTCATATTTGTTTTGACATTTTTACTAAATACACTTGCATAATTATCTATTTTAAATAATGTTTCGGGAGACTTTAATTTATCGATAATTGCTAGCATAGCTTGTTGTTGACGTTCTTCACGTCCAAAGTCACCACGTGGATCGCGCTTTCTCATTCGAGCATAGGCTAAAGCTTCTGTACCATTTAGATGTTGTTTTCCTTTTTTAAAGTAAACCTTATAACGTGGTTTAGTATCAGTATATTGCCAAAAATCAAATGGAACATCAACATCAATTCCACCAATCTCATCAACAATATTTTTAAAACCACCAAAGTCTACAGTAACATAATAGTCAATTGGGACATGTAAAAAGTTTTCTACTGTATTTACAGTTGATTGAAGACCACTGTTATATGCACCATTAATTTTAGATTTTCTATTTTGATCTGGAATTTCCACGTACGTATCACGAGGAATGCTCATTTTTTGTATTGTTTTATCTTTGGGATTAACAGTTGCTAAAATGATGGTATCAGTTCTACCACCTGCACCCTTTGTTGCGTAGTTTTCAATTCCAAGAAATAAAATGGAAAACGGTTGGGTATTCTTTATTTCTTGTTTACGCATACTTGAGTGAATAGCTTCACCCTGAGTAGCATTCTGTAATTTATAGTATGTTTTTATTCCCTTATATCCAATAAATGCTATAAGAATTAGAACGATCACAAGCAATATTTTAAGAGGCTTTCTTTTTGTTTTTCTGATTTTTTTACGCGTTTCTTCCATTTGCTTAGTAAGAGCTCCTTTTGAGATTTTTGTATGGACTTTAATTTGATTCAGAATATTTAAGATAAAAATGACTAGTATAATTTAAACATTTATGTCGTTATTCTACAATACAGAATTTGTTAAATTTTTTTAATGAATAAACCAAAAAGAAATATTTAAGTGCAATTTAAGCAACTTTGTTAGAAAATCTTTGAGGAAAGGTGTATTAAAACGGCTTTACTTCTAATTACACTAATAAGTCACATAGCTATCTATTGATATTCTTAGTAAATATTTGAACTATTATTATTGCCTATATCTGGAGAAATGACTATGAGTTATTCAAGATATTTAGTATTTTAAGGCAAAATGGATTATTTTTTATCCAAATTGTTAGCGGCATTAGGGGCAATTATAGGGATTAGCTTGTCATATTAGAGTTCCTAATGTTATTTAATTAGACAACATTTTTTTAGTTCAAAATTCAACATTTAAATTTAACAGAGTCAAATAAAAAAGAACACTACTTAGTTATTCAAAAACTGTAGTGTTCTTTTATTTAAAAATTTTCAAGGCATATTTTATTTTTTGAAGTTAATGTTTATTCTTTGATAACAAGGATTTCCCGACCAGCATATTTACTGACTTTTATCTCTTCACACGAATTTCTAATTCCTCGAGCTTAAGTGATAATTTATCTTCATCAATATTAATTTTTAAATCTTCAAATGTATATTCAGCAAAATGGGGTATATCAATTGTTATTGCAGAGAGCTCTTTACTAATAAAAGTAGAGTCCTTCCCAGCTTCTAATTTCTTTTTGTAGCGATTAAATTTAGAATCAAGATTTTCCATATTTTCGTACAATTCTTCAACTGAGTTATAAAGTTGAATTAATGGAATAGCCGATTTTTCCCCTACTCCAGGGCAACCAGGTATATTATCACTAGAATCACCTAATAAAGCTTTTACATCAACCCATTGTTTCGGATGGATCCCATAATCATTACTGAAGTGCTCTAGGGAGTATACAATTTCACCAGTTTTTTGAGCAATGATTTGAGATGTATGCTCGTTTATTAATTGTAATAAGTCTCGATCATTACTATAAATATAGCATTTATTTTTAACTGAATTAGACCAATTATTTGATAAAGTTCCCATTAAATCATCTGCTTCATACGGTGCCATTTCTAGTTGAGCAATGCCGATTTCTTCTAATGCTGTTTTTAAAGTGAAAAATTGTTCGATAAGTGGCGTTGGTAGTTCTCCACGAGTAGCTTTATAAAAATCATATTTATTTCGACGATCAGTTTCTTCACGTTTAACATCCCAAGTAATTGCGAGGTGGGTAATGTCATGCTCTTTAATTAAGTTAAAAAGCTTTGGAATAAATACTCTTAATGCATTTATATATACGCCATCTTTCGTCTTTGAAAGTTGTTCATCACTTCTACCATAAGAAGTTGCAAAATAACCTCTACTTAATAAGTTAAAGCCATCGATTAATAATAAAGATTGATTTTCCATTTTATAAATCACCTAATATCTATTTATTTAATATGAAAATGATAGCATATCCTACTGAAAATGATAACTAGTGTATTACTGCCAATTAGATTGGAAGTTACAATTTTAGGCATATTTTATTTCAATCAAGTAAAATGACATAAAACTTTCATTAGAAAATTGAATTTTCTGTTTATTAATTAGTTAACTTTTACTATAATGGAATTTATATAAAAAAATGCAAAGGGTAGGTAGTTATATGGAGAAAGTAAAAAGTACTGTTAAGATTGAGGATATTTTAGTTGCCTATAATACGTTAAAAGAAGTTACGAATAAAACACCTTTGCAGATTAGTACAATGCTTAGTGAAAAATATGATTGTAACGTATTTTTAAAGCGAGAGGATTTACAAATAATCCGCTCATTTAAGCTTAGAGGAGCATATTACAAAATTAGCAACTTGTCTTATGAAGATAGACAAAAAGGGGTTGTTTGTGCAAGTGCAGGCAATCATGCTCAAGGCGTAGCGTATACATGTAATCAATTGCAGGTGTATGCGAAAATATTTATGCCATCAACAACACCGAATCAAAAAGTATCTCAGGTGAAATTTTTTGGTGGACCATTTGTTGAAGTTATCTTAATTGGTGACACCTTTGATATTGCTCATCAAAATGCGCAAGCTTATTGCAATGAAAATCAAATGACGTTTATTCATCCATTTGATGATCCTGATGTAATTGCAGGGCAGGGCACAGTAGCAGTTGAAATATTAAATGAAATTGACCGTCCAGTAGATTATCTATTCGTAGCAATCGGCGGGGGTGGATTAAGCTCTGGAGTTGGAACATACATAAAAGGAATTAGTCCTACAACTAAGGTGATCGGAGTAGAGCCGATGGGTGCTGCCTCAATGGCCGAATCGATTGCAAATGGTAGAGTTGTAACCTTACCTTTTATTGAGAAATTTGTTGATGGAGCAGCGGTTGGCCAAGTAGGTTATTTAACATATGAAATCTGTAGAGATGTGCTTGACCAAGTTGTCGCTATTCCAGAAGGCGAGATTTGTACAACTATTTTAGAGCTTTATAATAAAAATGCAATAATTGCAGAGCCCGCAGGAGCTATGTCTGTATCAGCTTTAGAATTATTTAAAGATGAAATAAAAGGTAAGAATGTCGTTTGTATCGTATCTGGTGGAAATAATGATATAGACCGACTTCAAGAAATAAAAGAAAGATCTTTAATTCATGAAGGTCTAAAACATTATTTCATCATCAACTTCCCACAACGATCTGGCGCATTACGTGAATTTCTTGATAAAGTATTAGGACCAAATGATGACATAACGAGATTTGAATACACAAAGAAAAACAATAAGGACAATGGGCCAGCACTAGTGGGGATTGAATTGGCCAATAAATCCGATTATAATGCATTGATTGAACGAATGAATTGTCATGAAATTCAATTTATGGAAATAAACAATAACCCAACTTTATTTAATCTACTCATTTAGACTAACGGGTTGATCTCATCAAGTATTTTAGTGCAAAAACTTACAAGGTAATTAATTCCTTGTGGGTTTTTGTTTTTTTTGCAAAAATATTAACAATTCATTGCTCTGCAATTAGCCAAATTTTTTTCTTGAATTTATGAATCATGTCTCTTGACAACATAAATTAGTTAAAATACAATATTTCTAGAAATACTGAAATAAGCGCTGGTCTTTGAGAGGAGGTTAAAGTGGTGAACGATGATATTGCAGTAAAGGTTTATAAGGCATTAGGAGAATCCACCCGTTTACAAATTGTTAAAGTACTTGCTAAGCAATCTGAATTAGCTTGTTTAGAAATGAAAAATCAAATAAAGGTATCGGCCAATTCTACATTGACACATCATTTAAAACCATTACTTGATTGCGGCTTGCTAACAGTTCGCAAAGAAGGAACCTTCAGATACTATAGTTTACAACGAGAAGTTTTGGAAAAATATGCACCCGCTTTACTTTAAAAATAAAGCGGTAAATTTTTACTTTATATTTCAGTATTTATATAAATACCGAATAATAAAAGGGGGAATTGAATATGAGTTTAGTAAGCAACGAAGAAACTAGTTGGGGAAAATTAGAAAAGGGTTTAGAAAGTAAACTTTTTGAGCCAGTAAAAATAGGTGCTTGGAATTTACGTAGTCGTACTGCAATGGCTCCATTAACAAGAAGTTTTGCAGATGATCAAACAGGTGTAGTTGGAGAAGATATAGTGGAATATTATCGTAAACGAGCTGCAGATGGCGTAGGTTTGATTATTTCTGAAGGAACAGTCATTAGTGCACGTGGAAAAGGTTACCCAGGTATTCCAGGTATTTATTCTGAGGATCAAATTAAAGCTTGGAAAAAAGTAACTGATGCCGTACATAAAGAGGGGGGCACAATGATTTCTCAAATATGGCATGTAGGACGATTATCTCATCACGAGCTTGCTGGGAATATGCCACCTCAAGCACCTTCAGCGATTCCTGCAGAAGGATTAGTTTCTCGTTTTCGTAAGCCGTATGATATGCCTGAAGAAATGACTATTCAGGATATTAGAGAAGCAATCAATCAATATGCTCAAGCAGCTAAAAATGCGATTGAAGCTGGTTTTGATGGAGTTGAAATTCATGCTGCACATGGTTATTTAATTGATCAATTTAATTCAGATGTTACAAATCATCGTACAGATCAATACGGTGGTGATCTTCCACAACGATTAACTTTCATGAAGGAAGTAATAAAAGCAGTAATCGAAGCAATTGGTACTGAAAGAACGATGATTCGATTTTCTGCTCATAAAGCTGATATTCCGGGCTATATGTGGGAGGATCCAGATTACGCAATTCGTACATTTATTGAAGCATTCAAAGAAGTTGGCGCAACTTTATTGCACCCTTCAATTATGCAGTTTGATCGTATACTTGCAGATGGTAAAACGATGCATCAGCTTGTAAGAAAGTACTGGGATGGCATTATTGTTGGGGTAGGAACGTTAAATCCTGAAATGGCAGAAAAAGCGATCGTTGAAGGAACAATTGATGTTGCTGCGTTCGGGCGTCCTCTAATTTCGAATCCAGATCTTATACATCGTTTGAAAAATGGTGAAGCAATTGAAGAATATGACGTTAAAAAACATTTAAACGTTCTAATCTAAGACTTGATTTTGAACAAATAGTGAAAGGAAGCTAATAAAGTAGCTTCCTTTTCTAAAGATTAATATTTCGGTATTTGTAGAAATATAAAATTATGTGAGAGGAATTAATTTATGACGAATAAAGGGAAAATTTATATTTTAGCAATGATTAGTTTTTTAGTTGGTACTTCACAATATGTTATTTCTGGAATCTTAGACAAAATGGCCGATGAATTAGGGATTTCGATTGAAGCTGCAGGGCAACTAATTACGGTGTATTCATTGATCTATGCGATCGGTACACCGATTTTAATGGCCGTATTAGCTAAAATGGAACGCCGAAAGTTACTTCTATTTTCTTTAAGCGTATTTATTTTAGGTAATTTATTAGCAGTAATTGCACCTGGTTACGGTTTGTTTATGGTTGCACGAATTATAATGGCGTTAAGTGCAGGCGTTACTGTTGTTACGGTACTTAGCTTGGCTGCAAAGATTGCTCCAGCAGATAAAAAGGCAAGTTCAATTGCCACTGTTGTCATGGGATTTACTGCTTCATTGATTATAGGGGTCCCGATTGGAAGATTTATAGCAGCTGCCTATGATTGGAGATTCGTTTTTCTTGGAGTTGCCATATTGGTGTTAATCGCTTTAGCAATTATCGTTAAAACAATTCCACAAACCCATGGTGATCAACCGATTCCATTATTGCAGCAAATCGCATTAATTAAACAACCAAAAATTGCATTAGCTTTATCTATTACTTTTTTCTTAATGAGCGGGTATGGAATCATATTTACTTATTTATCACCGTATCTTATTCAAACTACAAAGATGAGCGATCACGTTTTAAGTTTTGCTTTATTAATACTTGGAATAGCGAGTCTAATTGGATCTAAATTCGGAGGATTCAGTGCAGACAAGTGGGGAATTTCGCTTACTTTAAAACGTGGATTAGTACTTAATATTTTATCGATCTTATTATTATCTCTCATCTCTAGTTCAATTAATACAGTGATTATTATCCTTACATTATGGTCATTTTCTGGTTGGTCATCTGGTGCGACACAACAATTTAACTTAGCAACAATTTCTCCAAAATCTTCCGATGTTTTATTAGGATTAAATCAGTCAATGATGCAATTAGGCTTCGCATTTGGTGCAGCAATTGGAGGGCTTGCAGTCAGTCAATTGTCCATCCGTTCTATTACATGGATGGGTTCAATTCCTGTTATAGTTTCTTTAATCGTAACATTTGGATTATCACGTTATTTAATGATTGAAAAGAAAGTCAGACAAGGCGTTGGCACACAAATAAGAGCCTAAATGGATTTGTGAAAAAATAATTTATACTTTATGGGGGGTGCATATATGTCGTTTTAATTGACATATATGTGCCCTCTTTTAGTTTATAAATCGCTCTTTTTTAGAGAAAAAAAGTAATTTCTAATTGGATTAAGTAACAATGAGAGCATATTTGCTTATTTTCCATTTGAAAGGTATTTAACTGCTCAGATTTTAAGTCAAAATACCATTACCAGTATGGGTAATTTATTATTTTATTTGCGATTCAATAAGATTTAATTGCAGTTCACTGTTTATTGCAGTATTTCATCATTTATTTGCACCTCAAACTTAAATCCACATACTACTCCTCTTACCCATTTTTAACCACCAGATGTTTTACTAAAAAAACAAATTGAATAATATTAGAATTATATGAATTTTTATAATAAATTAAATTCAACCTTTTTCGAATAAATTTTGAATAAAAGTATTCCTAATGCAATGTAACCGATTTATAATTGAATTCGGAAAGCCTCAAAATAAGTATATTGTAATCAATACATAAAAAAT